>NZ_PKRS01000004.1:0-424712 GCF_002855535.1 Emticicia sp. TH156 | reverse complement strand
ATCAGCATCGTAACTACGACGACTCATCAGCTTTTTTGAATCTCCCATGTTTGCAAAATTTATGCAAATAAGTGTGCCGATTTAATGAACCATCTCAATTCTGGGATATTTGGAATGAGTATAAAAATGGAGAAGATATTTGGAAAGTAGATTTTAAAGGACTTTTGGATAGTGAAATTTTGGAAGAATGTATCCAGAACTTTCAAGACGGCATGTTATCAAAAGATGGTTTATGGTATATAATTAATATTACCCGGAGGTCAAATCACGAATGGTCAGAACAACTAAGAATTAACTTGAATAAAATTTCTAATGACTATTTCGTATATGATGAATCAATTAATTGGGAGGAAAAAAGATTAAGTAGCTTAAGGAAAGATATTGAATTACTTCTTAATAATGACCAATTTAAGAATTCTGTATTAAGCGTATTTGATAGATTAGAAAAGGATAAGTTAAAGAAAGAAGATTTTCTTGCAGATAGGCAAAATTGGCTTAATCAGGATAACTATATTATTGAATATACTTTAAGAAATGGCTTCTCAGAAAAAAATCAGGAGATATCAAAATCACAAATATTAGAATGGATTAATAATAAAGATGAGTGGATGAGATATACAATTAAGCAACTTCATAGATTATTAAATTCAGATATCGACTTTTCTCAAAACGCAATTGAATATGTTCAAGGATGGTGTAATGAAAATCGTAGTAATTTGAAATTCAAAACAGCTATTACTGAGTCAGGTGATTCTACTTGGTCAGTCACTATTTTAGAAATGTGCTATGCCGATTTTTTCCTGAATTTGGAAGTTTATGTTCCGGAAGAGTTACTGTTAGACATGCTGAGCTTTATTGTGGTAAGAGACAGTTTTCAGAAGTCGAAAGGCAACAAAGATGAAATAACATTTATTGAAAAGATAGCAGCAACTATCGGTTTTGATAAAGCCAAGAATCAAATTTTAGAAAATTTGCAAAATGAATCTCAACCTGTAATTGTTACAGATATGCAGGTTCAATGGTGTACTAAATTCAATTGTATTGAAGCTATTCCATTAATAAAAAGTATTCTAGAAAACAAGCATAGTAAGAAATCCTATTATCTGGAAAATATATTCAAGAATTACTTAAAGTTAGGAGGCAAAGTGGTTGAACTTAGTTTCATTTTTAATGTATTTGATTCTGGTAATGAATTTCATTGGAGTTTGTTGGAGCAAATGGTGAAGGTGGACATTATGAAGCGTAGAGTAGGTGAGACAATACTAAAAATTAAAAAGAGTGAGTCGCTTCATAGAGCGTCTATAATGTTAATTGAAGCAAATTTTATCGAGGGGCTTGAATGGTATGCTAATTGGCTCAAATCTCTTGAAGATTTCAGAAGTCATAGAAATGATTTTATAATACCATTAAAGGGGATAGACTTATTACCCGTTGATAGGTCAATTGTAATTTTTGTCGATTTAATAAAATTTGTCTTAAACAATAAAATATACGAAAGGGATAGGTTTGAACCTATCAATATTCTATTTAATTCATTAAAATTAATTGCTCTCAAATCAGATGAAATCTTTTTTGAAGTTTTTCAGAAGTTGAATTCCATTGATATCTCAGAAATTGATGAGATTAATACTTCAATTTTTAAAGACCGTGTATTTTCACTCGAAAGAGAATATTACCTACAAAAAACAGACTACAAAAATATAAGAGAAATAAAACCAGTTTTAGAAAGGGTGTTTGCTTAATTAACGCGATTCCCTCAAAACAAAAATCCCCCAGACTTTCATCTGAGGGATTCATATAATCAAATCTAAATTTTGGCATCAATAACAATTACTAGTGAGACCGGTGGCGTCAAAAGTAGTGGCGTAGGTGCCTTTTTTTGCGTCGTACTGTACTACCAGCACCAGTTGTACTTTGCCGGCTCGCTTGGGCGAGCAGTATTCAAACAGGTAGTAGCTGTTGGCTTCGCCGCGTACGATGCGGGCCAGCTCTACAAATTTGGCTTCCAGCTCGTTTTTGTTCTGGGGGAAAACCGCTCCGTTTTTGCCTATGGCCGTCAATACGGTTTTGTCAATTTCAGTACCCAGGCCAATGGTAAACATTGAAATCTTCTGGTTGGCTCCTTCTACTTTGTTGATTGCCGCCTGCTTGCTGTAACGCGCGGCCTGGTCGGTGCCGTCGGTGAAAATCACTATCGAAAAGGCTGATATATAACTTTCTTTCTGCAGGTCTTTCAGGCGTTGTTCGGCTTTGTCGACCGACTTGATAACGGCTCCGTAGAGGTCGGTCGAGGGGTCGTTCGTGATACCGGCATTGATGTTCTGCACGGCATTGATGAGCTTGTTTTTGTCTGACGTAAAGTCAACCAGGGTGTTCAGCTTGTCTTCGCCGTCAAACCACGACACACCCACCAGATACGAGTTGTCGCCGTTGCTGGTGATAATATTATTGATAAAACTGGTGGTTGAGCTTTTCAGCTGCGACAACGTGCTGCTGGTTACGCTGGCGCTGAGGTCTAGTACGATGAGGGTGTTGTGGCGGAATTTCTGCGGACTGGGCGAAAACTGCTTGTTGGCCTCGCTCTCTGATATAGGGTTGGGGCAGTCGTCGTTGGGGCCTTTTTCGTAAACCTTAAAGTTGCCGGTGGTAAGGCCGGAAACCGGCAGATACTTGTTGAAGTTTTCGTCTACCTTGAGTATCATGCTTAGCTTGCTGCTGCCGGGTATAATTTTCGGCTCTTGCACAACGCTGATTTTCAGGTCGCTGTATGATATATTGGGGCAGTTGTTTTCAATGCTGCTTCCGCAGGAATTAAAAAACAATACAATCAGCATCAGCGTTACGTTTAAAAATGTCTTACGGGTCATGTTATATATGGATTTTTTAAAGTACTTGCACGTTTGGGGCTGCAAATTAACCAATCATTCAGTTTACCATCTGCATTTGTAACGAAAAAAAATCCCGAATCTGATTCAACGTGCACAAAAATCATTTTTTACAGCAGCGCAGGTTGGGTTTCGTATAGGCCAGCTGTTATTTCGGCAGGTGGGTACAGGCTTGCTATTAATGTTTTTTTAATTGGTTTTGTGGGCCTGATTGAATAAGTTTGAAAAACAATAGCGTAGAAATGCGCCATCTGAGGCAAAATGCAAGCCCCGCAGGGGTTAAAATATAGATGTGGCGTAAGACCAGCCACCCGGCAAAAATCTTAATAAACGTATGCTTATTAGGGCTGTTCCATAGGACAGTTAAATTGTTAATTGTTTGATTAAGGAAATACCTCTGCTGATGGCGGAGGTATTTTTAGTTTAAACGGTATTAAACGTAAAGCCCGGCATTGCGATATAACTTACGCAACAACCAGGCTAAAACTACGATTTTATTAAATCTAGTTCTTCTACCGCCTCAGCTTATTAACCGGATTGCTTTTTTGGGCGGCCTCGTTTACTACCACATTCTGCCCGGCGGTTAGCAGCCATTTGCCATTCTTTTTTACATACAGCAGCATCAGCAGGTTTTGTGCTTTGGGGTAAACCGTGCCTGAAGGGCTTTTATACGCTCCTATGGTTTTGTAAACCCGGGCCAGTATCACATCAGGGGTTATCACACGGGTTTTCACGCTGTCCAGCTTCAGGGTTACGTCTCTGAACATCCCTTTATGAAAAACCTCATGCGCATATTCAACCTCCTGTCGGTTATGCCACCACATACCTACAATATTCACCCAATCGCAGTCTTCGGTGGCATAGGTGGGCATATCGCTGTAATCGTGGCGATTCCAGCTGTTAATAATGGCCTCCACCTGTTTTTCAACGGCGGCCTGGTCTTGAGTTTTGGTCTGAGCTGCGAGGGTGCCGGGCAGCCATAAGCCCAGCATTAAAATCATGTATTTCATTGTTTGCCTTATGTTTGGTTGCTGGCAAAACTATACACTGCGGCAGGGCATAAATAGTACAAATCCGACACTGTCAGCCGGGCAGGCGGTTTTTCAGCAAAAAAGGGGTTTGCCTGAACTCCTCTTCTATCATGCGCGGCGACACCCCGCAGAAAGCCTTGAAGTCGCGGATGAGGTGCATCTGGTCAAAATACCCGCATTGGTGGGCAATGGTGGTCCAGTTCAGGTATTGTTGGTTTTCTTTCAGCACCCAGGCGTTGGCAAAGCGGGTAAGGCGTGCAAAAAACTTGGGCCCCAGCCCCACGCGCTGCATAAACTGCCTTTCCAGCTGGCGCGTGCTGACACAGGCCAGGTGCGCCATGGTATCAACGTTCATCAGCCCTCCCTGCCTGATGAGCAGCGGCAAGGCGCGGTCTATCGGTAGTGCGGGCCGCAGCAGCCTCACTTTCTGAAGCAGAAATTGTTCTACCAGCGCAATGGCATCTGCTGCCTCGGGCGTTTCGGCCAGTTGGTCGGCCAGCGAGCCGGTGTAGGCATCCAATACGTAGGCACTATCGAGCGACTCATCCATCGGAAACTCACTCATCGGAATCCCCAGCAGCCTGTAAAGTCCACCAGGTTGAAAACCCACCTTTACTGTGTAGTTCGACTGCCGCATGTGTAGCCTGATGCGCGTTGCCTGCGGCCCCACTACAATGCTGCGGGGCAGGTTGACGGATTTTTGCAGATGGGGGTATTCGCCCACAGGCGCGCCAAACGGATAAAAATACAGGCATTGCTCGGGCAGCGGCGGGAACGACAAAACCGGTGCTGGCACAGAGCCGGGGAGCTGGAGCCTGAAAACCATGATATTGTTCACAAAAGCCCGAAGGGCAGGGTGAGGCTGATGGTAAATGTGTATCATGGCTGATTGACAGGTTGGTACGGCAAACGCAGAGCAATATATTAAAAAAATTAACAGCTTAAAGCGGTATTATGAGTTTTATCATTGATTTTGATGGCGGCGGGGCATAATTTGTGGCCTATGTATTACCTGATGAAGAAATACCTGCTCAACTGTGTGCTGTTCCTGCTGCCTGTGATGCTATGGGACGGCCTCTTTACCAGCCGACTACCGGCGGCTTTTCAGCCCGGTGTTTTCCGGAGCCATATTCCCGTCTGGTTGCAAAATGCCGAAAACGCTACAAGAATACTGGTATTTGCACTACCCTTGTTCATGCCGCTGCCCATCAGTAAGCTAAACCAGAAGGCCGGTTTTAAAGTCTATCTGGCAGGGCTGGCACTCTATTTTGCAGCTTGGATAGCCCAGATTGATTACCCCCAAAGCCCCTGGAGCCAAAGCCTGTGGGGTTTCATGGCTCCGGCCTACACGCCCATTATCTGGCTCGCAGGCATAGCCCTCATGGCCGATTCATTCTATTGCAAGCTGCCTTACCGTCGGGTTTATTACCTGTCTGTTTCAGCCGTTTTCGTTGTGCTGCATTGCTGGCATACCTGGTTGGTTTGGGAGAGGGTGGGGTAAGTGCATTACCAATCTAACTAATTTCAGAATAATTCCTTGTAATTTTCATGGGTGCTATGTAAAATATGTGCAGAGGTATCAGCAGAGTCTCCCGTGCGTGCTGGCCTTGTGAAATGCGAGGGGACTCTGCGTTGGATAAATTGGTTAAATCATATCAATCCAATAAAACCAAAAATGCGTTCAGAGAACGCCTGACCCACCGACTAAATTTAGATATTCAGCCGAAGAGGGGGGCATATCCTGTCCTGAAATACATTATAACCCTAAGAAATAATGGACAGTTAGCCCGATACTGGATTATTTACTTCTCTTAAATATATACTTTTTAGCCAACTGCGCGTTAGGCTTTATCCATTTACCATTGACTAGTTCTTCATTGCTAATAGGAAATAATTCATTATCACCAAGATGATATTTCAATCTTGCATATTCTGGTTTACCTTCGCGAGACTCATCTTTCACGGAAATTGTTACTACGTTTTTAGAGATATCAAAAGTACTCTTGAAAGTATAATTCATTTGACAACTATAGTGTGTTACACGATTATTACTTTCAAATTTTAATGTGTCTGTACATCTATCATCGATGGTGCATATCCAAACGGAATTAGTCAGGTCAGGACTAGCGCAACTTGCTGTTAAAAAAAATAAAATAGAGATTAAAAGTGCTTTCATGAATTGTTTAATGGTAAAATTGGTATTTGAAAATTAATTGATGGTCTTTACTAAAATCTTGTTTAGATCAATATCCAGTTGCGATTTCAAGGTATTCGATAAATTACCTATATATTCTTTAAATCCTTGGCCTTGCAAAAAGCGAGGAGCCTCTGCTTGCGGTGGGTGGAATTAATTTACTCTATTATAGTATATTATTTTTTCAAAAAAGCATAGATACTGTGAAAGATATCTTGTAATTCCGTACCCATTACTTTTGGATTATTTCCATAGCTTAAACCAATATCTAAATAGGTCTTTATTAAATATTTTTGCTCTTGATTTGTTGATAAAATAGATCCTAAATACTTTTGTTCCCCTATCTGGAGAATTAAATCTACAATAACAGCTCCGTGAACATATCTAACAGCATCATTAAATTCTAATAATGATAATTTTTTAATTGAATCTATATCTCCCGATAAAGCAGATTCCAATAATTCACAATAATCTATTCACTGATCTTTAGCTACTTTACTTAATAATTCACTAACTTCTATACCGGCAACAACGCATTTATTAGTACAGGAATTTATAAATATTTGTAGACTTATAAAGGTAATTGTCTTTAAAATATATCTCATTACTTTTCTTCTTTTTTATTTAGCCGAACAGAGGTGAGTGCATTACCAATCTAACGAATTTCAGAAAGTGGCAGGAAGAAGGCTTTGACTTGAAAACTTTCAGAATCTTTCATTCGGAATAATTCCTTGTAATTTTCATGAGTGCTATGTAAAATATGTGCAGAGGTATCAGCAGAGTCTCCCGTGCGCGCTGGCCTTGTGAAATGCGAGGGGACTCTGCGTTGGATAAATTGGTTAAATCATATCAATCCAATAAAACCAAAAATGCGTTCAGAGAACGCCTGACACACCGACTAAATTTAGATATTTAGCCGAAACGATATGTAAGATGGCTTTTTATTAATCAATCCAAATACGTAAAATTAATAATTATCTTGCCGTTTTCTTTCCATTTTACCCATCCGTAAACATCTTTGCAATTATAACAGTCAGAAACCACCTTCACTTTCATCCAATCGCCTATAATCTTTATAGCGCTGATGTGATCACTTTCATAATCAATAAACCCTACTTTTTTACTTCGAAAGTCCGGGGCCTCTCTTACAGGGTTTTTAGTCTTATCAATCACCAATGAAGCGTAATCATATTTCAGAAAGAAATCAGTCCAGGTATAAAATTTAACACTTTTGTCAGATTTCCGAATGAATTTTGCCTGCCCCTTACCAATAGATACCTGATATCTTTCTTTATCTTCGGCTATCACTTCAATCAGGAATACATCTTCTGAAATATTGATGGCATAGATTGAAACCCCTGCGGGCAGTTTGGGTTCATCATTACCACGTAAAGAGATTCTTAAATAAATGCTGTTATCGGCATTTAGAATAGTAACTATGGTATCTTGGCCTGTTGCATTATTAGCCAGAAGACCGAGGCTTGTGTGGGCTTTTAGCGTGACTGAGCTAATGGTAAATAGTGCTAGGAAAAGAAATATTCTCATTGTTTTATAGTTATCTCTTCGCTAAATGGATTTGCGTAAACTTGTTTCAGGACGAGGCATTGGTTGCACGTATGTCTACTAAACTCCATAGCCTATTTAATTTTTTCGAATTAATATACCATCCAATTTAATCAATTTTTCGTTTCGCCAATAATTATCTCAATTTTTCTCCCCAAATAGCCAAATACTGATAAGCGTAAATCATTAAGTATATTAACTGATGGCGCATAAAGTCAAAAACTTTAGTATAGATTCCAAAAGCTTTCTCAGGCATCCCATGTTGTCTTCTTTTAAGAAGATAAATGCTCAATGCAGCCTGAAAATGTATAATTATTAAGCTCCAACTAAAAGTTAATAGATTGAAGAAATCTTTGCTTGGCATAAAAATACTGATTCTGAAGGCCTCAATATGCAGAATTATCATAATCACCAGCGATGATACCACTGCTAGCAGGATAGGACGGGGTAAGTTTTGTTTGGCACCTAAGTGCCTGTAAATAGTATAGTCAAGAGCGGCAAAAAAGGCACAATACAAAATGTTGATAATCATGATATGAGAAGTTTTTGTACCAGCAGCGTATTCCATCTGAAATGACCATGCGAAATGCCAGGGGGCTCTACGTTAAATAGTTAGGTCAATTTAGCCAAACCCTGTTGCGTTGTTACGTACTACTATCAATCATTTGAGTAAGCATCCAACTATTTTTCTCTCTTTTAAATACATAAACCACATAAACTCCGGTATCTTCCATTTGTATTGTAAGGTGGTATTCCTGGGAGTTTATTTTTTCGACAGTTTGAATATACTTTGGTTTACTAAGTTTGGCAATGCCAAAGAATCCCCAATCTTTCTGAGTAATTAATTTTTGCTCTTTTTCGTCAATATCATCAATGATTACTAGTAGAGGGAATTTAATCCTGCTATTCTGAAAAACAGAATCCCTACTGAAACTATGAAAAAAGTCATCGAATGACTCTTCTTTTAAATTCATGCCTTTACTAACTATTTTATTGGCAGATTCTTTCGATTGGTTATTACAACTCATTGATATTATAAAAACCAGTAACAGTAATACAAATCTCATGCGTTGAAGAAATTAAAAACTTTTACGAATCGACTTTAAAGGTATCAGCAGAGTCTCCCGTGCGTGCTGGCCTTGTGAAATGCGAGGGGGCTCTGCGTTGGATAAATTGGTTAAATCATATCAATCCAATAAAACCAAAAATCAAATTTACGTTCTGGGTGAACCATACGCAACGTCTGAATTTTGATACTACAATTGGGCTTCAATCTTTGGGTAAATGAATGGGCGGCCGTGGGGCTGCCCATTCATTTGTACTTTTGTGCCTGTTAATTATTATTCTTTTATAAAAGACAAGATGTCTTCGTTAATTACATCGGCATTGATTGTGGGCATACCGTGCGAGAAACCCGGATAAATAATCAGTTTGCTGTTTTTTAGTAATGCTGCGGCTTTTACTGCGGTAGTGGCGTAAGGTACAATCTGATCGTCGTCACCATGAAGAACCAAAACAGGTATTTCTACACTTTTTAGGTCTTCGGTAAAATCGGTTTCAGAAAAAACTCTGATACAATCATAATGTGCTTTTATACCTCCCATCATTCCTTGTCTCCACCAGTTGTCTTGTATTCCTTTTTTTATCACTGCGGTTTCTCTGTTGTAGCCATAGAAAGGGAATGTAATATCATGATAAAACTGCTGTCTGTTATGAAGTGTGTTGTGTCTGATATCGTCAAAAACGGCGAGGGGTACTCCATCCGGGTTATTTTTGTCGGCTATCATATAAGGCGTAATAGCGCTTATTAATACAACTTTGGCAACTCTGTCTTTCCCATATTGAGCGGCATATCTGATGGCTTCGCCACCACCGGTTGAATGGCCAACATGTATGGCATCCTTTAAATCCAGAAACTCAACCAATTCTGCTACATCTGCTGCATAGGTGTCCATATCATTGCCCTTATACGTTTGAGTAGATCTGCCATGGCCTCTTCTGTCGTGCGATATTACTCTGAATCCTTTTTCCAGGAAAAACATGATCTGTGCATCCCAGTCGTCTGACGATAACGGCCATCCATGATGAAAAAATATTGGTTGTCCTTCACCCAGGTCTTTGAAATATATCTCTGTGCCGTCTTTTACTGTAAACTTGTTCATGTCTTTAAAATTTAATGGTTATTAACTTGTTTTTGATGTTACAAAGTTCAGGCAATTTCTGAGACCCCGAAATGGACAGCTTTCGCTTTAGATTGTACTTTTTTCCTTAACAATGCAAATTTGTTAGATACTGAATCGGAATAGAGCTTTTATGTATGCAAAGTAGATAGGTTTACAACAATCCAATAAAACCAAAAATGCGTTTAGAGAACGCCTGACACACTTACTATATAATAACATTGAGCCGAACGCGGATGGAAACGAACCCAGCATCAGGGTTTGCTGATGGGCGGGTTACCTGTTTTAATCCATAA
This sequence comes from Emticicia sp. TH156, assembly GCF_002855535.1. NCBI lineage: Bacteria > Pseudomonadati > Bacteroidota > Cytophagia > Cytophagales > Leadbetterellaceae > Emticicia > Emticicia sp. TH156. The sequence continues at coordinate 414,563 of NZ_PKRS01000004.1, read as the reverse complement.
AACAAGCCCAATCAGTAATGCAAAGCCGGTGTAACGCGCGTAATCGGGCAGGCCATAGCCTGATAACAGATTTATCAGCGCAATGCCTGCCACAATCAGAATAATTTTTATTGCCCATGTTTTCATAAAATACATAAATGTTATCTGTAGTGCCTGCTCCCAACAGTTTTCAACTACCCTGTGTTATTTATTTAGTTATCGAAAGTTTTTTTTAGCAAATTTTCCGTGTGCAATGGCTTTGGGAGGAGAGAAGCTGCAATGGATAAAGTGGATATGCGCCGCCGCCTGCCTCTAAATTACTAAAATTAAGGGCTGATTAACATAATTCTATAAAAATAATCTTTAGGCATACGCGGGCCATGCAACAAGCCCATATAGGTTAACGTTTAATAACTTTAGCTGCACAGGCAGCTTTCTGCCGGCACACAATTTATTGTATTATCTACCATGACAAAATCCAGATTTATCGCAACGTTTGCCTTGTTTTTTGTGGCTTCTGCCGGGTTCGCTCAATCTATAGACGACATCCCCCTGAAAGACCTCAAGGCTGAGTACCTGACCATCACGGGCTTTAACCGGGTTCAGCAAACCAGAATGGTAATTGACTTTGACTACGGACAAAAGAGCCGTGTCATTGACCCCAAACAGGCCGTGGTGCGAGACGAAAACGATAAAAAAATCAAGTTCGAGTCGATGGTAGATGCCCTCAATTTCATGAGCCGGAACGGCTATGATTTTGTACAGGCCTACGCTTTCCCGCTAGGCGAACAAGGGGTGCAGCACTACCTGCTCCGGAAACGCAAGCCTTCGGCCAATAACCAGTAGTCTGGCAGGTTCTGCTGCCCCGAATACGCAACCCTGCCCGGTTTGCCTGCCGCCTGTATGCGGAGGGCCAGCCGGGCGTGTTAGTGTCAGCCCGGGGGTATCGGCTATTGTACTTCCGGCTTTTTGATACGCGCCAGGAGGGGGTCTGAAAAATCCGAAATTTTTTCAAACAGCCTTGAATGGGTAGCGGCGTCTGCAATCCGCGATATAACGGGGCTCAGCGCCTTGTCAATCAGCACGCAAACCAAAATAACCACCACGCCCAGCAGTACCAATACCAGCATCAGTAGTGCCGGTTGCGGTATGTACGCCTTCAGGCTACCTACAAAGTCGTAAAGATAATGGCTCAGGTACTTGTTTTCGTGGAGCAGATAAACAGGCAAAACCGAAGCCGCCATGCGGTTTACAAAGCCTGAATGGAATTGAAAACTAAGAAAACAAAGAAAAAACAATATACCGCTGATAATAAGCCCGGGGCTGTTGTAAGAGAAAAACAGGCTGCGAAACACCTGGTCGCGCAGGGTGGGGTAGGCGTTCAGGGCCAGCACCGAGAAGAAAACCGCCACATTATAAGCCAGGTAAATGAGTACTATGCGGCGCGGAATAACCCGCAGATGGTGCCTGATGTAATGCCCCACGTAATAGAGAAATATAAAATTGACCACGTTTTTTCCGTCGGCAAGCACACCCGTAAACTGCCCCAGTATGCACGATACCACACCCAACAGGGCAATGTAAAGCAGTTTTCGGCGTCTGGTAGCCGTCTGGAGCGGTATATTAATGAGCGGCGCCAGCAGGTACAGGCCTACATAAACCCGCACGTACCACCACTGAAGCGGCAGTAACGAAAAGGGCAGACTTCTGAAACCGAATAAATCGGGCCTGATGAGGCAAGCCACCAGATAAATAAGCGTTGAGTAAACCGAGCAGAGAATCAGGAGTTTCACGAGGTTTTTCAGCGAAAAGCTGATGCCGGCATAGCCCGAAATGAGCACAAAACAGATAACCCCGATGTGCAGCACCCCAATTACGGGCCTGATGAGGTAGTCGAGTTCTGGAGAAGAAGGGATAACCGAGTGCAGAATAAAGTGATAAACCACTATGTACAGCATGGCGAATAGCCGCAGCAGCTCAATGTTTGAAGAGCGATTGGTCTTTTTTAGCATTTTGGGTTTCGTAATTTTACAAAATAGGGTTAACAAATGTATCTAATAAACCTGTATAATGCTAGTAGTGAGCAGGTTGAGGGTGGCCGCAAGGGCAGCCGGCAGCAGTATGAAATAGCCGGAAACCGCCCTGGAGGCCTATCCGGAGCCGATAATAACCCCAAAAGCGCCGATTAAAAAAATGTAACCGTTAAATAAGTTTTTTTGAAAGTGGGACGGATAATGATGAAATTGGGGGGATTAAATGAAATTCGCCATTTAAAAAACATGATACCCATAAGCAGGAAAGTGTTATTACTGGTAATTTTGGTGCTGGCAATGGCGGCATGCAACGACCCGACCAGGCTGAATAGTAAAGGAAACAAGGCAACCCCGGTTAATACCTTAGCCGCAAACAAGGTTGTAGAAAATGACTCAATTATCGTTGACGATTTTCATTATCCTGTTGACAGCGCTTTTACTACCAAAGTGCTGCCGACTGGAATTTTTCATGGTGACGAAGTATGGAATAATGCAAGCGTGCTGCAATGGTTTGGCTTGTTTAAAGGTCAGGATGGGTACTATTTAAAACAGACAGAAATCAAGACAGAAAGAGTTAACGATGCTATTGTTGACGAAAATGAAAGTGATAAAACAGGATGGAGCGTGCAGGCATTAAACAAGGATAGCTGCCTTATTTTGATTGAATCATTACCGTTTCTTACAGACAGAAACATTCAATCAGTAAAGCTTTCAAATGAATTTATTTATCCTGGCGATACTGTCTCTATAAAATATTCAGGAATTAATTACAAAATATATGCTAAAGGAGGCAAAAAGCAAATTCCGAACCAGCCTGATTGGTTCGAGGTCTGGAATTACAGGCTTTATATAACAGCAACAATTAAGGGCCAGGAACGTAAAACCCTGCTTATAGCCCAACCAAATGGCGATGACAGGATGATAAACATCATTTTTGCAGGAGACATTGACGGTGACGGTATTCTGGATTTGTTAATAGATACTACAGACGATTACAACGTATCAATACCAACCATTTACCTGTCAAAACCCGCTGCAAACGGAGAGGTTGTAAAACCCATTGGAGGGCATAAGAGTGTTGGGTGTTGAACGTATTGGGGTATCTGATAATTCGGCTCTGTGTTTCTTAATTTGCAGTAACGGGATTTTCAGGATTAACCACCTGCACCCAAAACAGATTTTACCTTTTTCACTACCTCCAGATACGCCTCATCTATGAACTTCCAATGATCAGACAATATCCATTTTATTCCTGCTTTTTTATCCTTCGATTCTGAATCAAACGGTGCACCTTGATGTTTATTCAACGACTCGGGTATATCACAATAACGAAGAAAAATAGAATATTCATTCAATATTTTTTAATCATGTTCAAGAAAAATACATAAGTATGTTCTTTCATTTCTTGAAATTTTTATTTTGCTAGAAAGGTATTTACTTCTTAAACTTACAAACACATTTTGGATCATTACAAGTATGATCTAATTTGTTATTTCTAATATCGTTTGCAGCATTAATAATTTTCTGCTTCATAGAATCTAAATCCTTTATAACTAATTCAAAACGATTCGCATCATTTTTATCAAGATTATAGATTTCAAGATAATCAGCATTAGTACCAGTTAATTGTTTATAACCTAACGCATATAGTTGAAGTTGGTCAACACTTGCATTATATTTTTGTGCATCTTCAGTAGACTTAAAATCAATGATAGTTTTGACTTCTGTACCATCTAAATTTCGCTTTTTTATTAAATCCATTTGGCCATTGACTATTATGCCACCTCCTAAATCTAGCTGAATAGTTTTTTCAGCAAATTCTATATCTGGAAACTCTTTTTGATTTCGATCATAATACACTTCTACAGATAGTTTAGCTTTTTCAGTCATACTATCTTTCATCGGCTGAGTAGCGTATGGAAAATGAATATGATTCTCAACAAGTTCTCTTAATTCTCCTCTAGTTTTTGGATTTTCTTCTAAGAACTCTCGATGTACTTCCATTAGAGTATGATGAATAGCAGAGCCAAATCCAATACGAGCTCCAAGAGGAGCCATAAATCCGTAAAATGAATAGAATTTAAAACTATATGGACAATCGAAAAAAGTTTTTAATAAAGTAAAAGTCAATGAGATATTACTAATATCTGATAACGGGGTAGGGGTAATTTTATTTCTCTCAGAATAGTTTCTGTGATTGTTTGAAGCAATAAATGCGGATTTCCTTATTTCTGGGGCAAACTCTGACTCTCTTCCTTGCATTTTTCCATCTTTTGCACGGCTTATTAATAAGAATTTTTTTGACCTGGTAATTGCAACGTACATTAAACGACGTTCATCTGTAACTGGAACATATCTGTATCTATCTCCTCCTTTAAATATAGAATGATCTACATAATTCCATTTTGTAGTCATAAAACCTGTAGGTTGAGATGATGGTAAATAATTTTTATTCAAGCCAGGAATAAATACTACAGGAAACTCTAAGCCTTTTGAACCAAAAATAGTCATTATCTGCACTGCATTTGGTGTTCTATAGGTGTTATTAAGCCAGCCTTCAGGATAATATCCGTTAGCTGTATGCTGCAAAAATCCTTGAAAAGTTCTTAGTTTGCTAGAAGGGTCTGTTACAAAATAAATACTTTCAAAATCGTTTATTATTTTAGAGAACATTCCCAAGTTATAGAAAATAATTTCTTCACTATTATATCCATTAGTTTGTTCAACACTTGAATCAATAAATTTAGATTCTTTAATAGCTGCCTTTTCAAGAAATATTTGAAAAATTTCTTGTAAATTAAATGTTTCAAAATAGGAATTTTTACTTGGATGTTTTGTTTTAAGATATTCAAGAGCTTTTAGTAGGTCATTTTTATTTATATTAGGACTTAATTTAAGCCAATCATCTATCAAAATTGAGCCAGTTATATTATCACTTAGATAGTGAAATATTTGTAGAGTTGCAATAATTTCAGGACGTTGAAAAAGATTATTAACACCCGATACGATAAATGGTATATTTGCCTCTTGAAGGGCATTAATAATTGCATTGGCTTTCTTCCATTTTCTTACCAAAATGACCATATCAGAGTAGTCAATTCCTCGAGATTCGTAACCTTCCTTATCTACAAATTCAACCCCTCTTAGGTTTTGTATAGAATTAATAATGAACTCATTTTCCTCTTTAACCGTACTAAAATCATTATATAAAATATCTCCTTTTTCAAACACCTGATGACCTTTTGCCTGCATTTGCTTAGGTAACCTAGATGGGTTATTCGTGATACAGTTCAAAGCAACATCAACAACAGCTTTAGAAGATCGAAAATTATCATCCAATATTATAGATTTTACATTTTTATATCTGTTCTGGAAATTCTGAATATATTCTATACTACTACCACGCCATTGAAATATAGTTTGATCATCATCTCCTACAACACATATATTAGCTCCTAAATTATATAACTCTTGTACAATTTGTTCTTGAACTGGATTAACATCTTGGTATTCATCTACAATGAGAAAACCGATATGCTTTTGAATTTTAGTTTTAAAACTAGAGTCATTCTGAAGATGATTTATTACCTCCGTCATAATCATAGTAAAATCTAAGTAACAAGCTTTTTTTAGGGTTTCTTCATATTTTACTAAAGCTAATTCTAAATCTTCAGGAATATTTTTTTCTTCTTTTAATTCTGCCTCTCTAATAATACTCATAATGTCAACGAAATTTTGAGTATCCCTGAAACGAGTCATATTCATTTCTTTCATACCAATTTTACTAAAGTTTCTATCTACGAAGAGCTTTAGTTTTATTTCATCGAGAACTGAATACTTTTGAAATTCATATTTATATTCTTGTAATACTTTTAGGCACCAGGAATGTATAGTCCCTACATACATATCAGCAATTCCAACTAAGTCAGGCAATTGCTCCCGACACAGTTTCAGAATACGAGCTTGCAATTCTCCTGCCGCTTTTTCAGTATAGGTAAATGCTATTATTTTACAAGGCTCTACGCCTTTAGATAGTATATTTATTATTCTTTGAGATATTACTTGAGTTTTTCCGGAGCCTGCACATGCTATAATTTGAAGGTTTTGGTCAAGTGTATTAATCGCGTCTTGTTGGGAAGATGTATATGTCATTTAATTAAGTAAAATAGTTTTTGAAATAAGCAATACAAGTATAGAAAAGTAAAGCAAATAAGCAATTGAAACTTATTCCTAGGTATATATTATAAAAAAAACAGTAATTTATTAAAACAATTTTACCAGTTAAAGCTCCTGTCTTTTGTTGCTTAATTTTCAATTGAATTAATGTTATCATTTTACTACGGCGATAAAACACTTTAAATTTTCTTTATACTATAGTTAATAGTAGTACAAAAATTCGTAGCATCTATAGCTACTTGGTTAATGCCATCAATTCTGAAAAAAAAACAATAGGTCTACTATTCCTTAAAATCAGGTTTTCTGGCTTTAATCTCTGTTATTAGTAAATTTATCTGGTTCTTTTTTTGAGCCAAGTCTGTTCTAAATGATTGCAAACTTCCTGATGGAGATTTAGCCATTTTACTTAGTTCTATGACATTCGTATATAGTGATATTAATTTATCATATGATTCGTGCTTTTTGTCAGATATGGCCTCCATATCTTTAGTTACTTCTTTTGAAAGCGCATCAATCTTCTTGTTTATATCTTTAATGGATGGTTCCTGCTCCAAGCGATAGATAGCATCGTTAAAGTCAGAAACATAAACGTAGGCACTGCCATAAGTATATTTACCATCATAAATAGCTGTTGACCACACTTTCTGGGTCGTCTCACATTTAAAGCTTGAAAGTTCGACTGGCCCCGGGCAGCGGCTCATCTGCCGTGCCAATAAAAGTATTTTTCTATATTACCACTAATCTTTTTATATTGCCATGCTTAACAAAATTTCCTTTTAACCTGACTATGGCAAACCACCAAGAAGTATCTTCCTTTATATGGAATGTGTGTGACGATGTGCTCAGAGGCCTTTTCAAACAGCATGAATACGGCGATATTATCCTCCCTTTTGTTGTTTTAAGACGCCTGGACTGCGTGCTTGAACCCCACAAAGACAAAGTTTTTAACCTCTACAACACCTACAAAGACCAGATTACAAACATTGACCCTATCATAGAAAACGCAATCAACCTTAAGTTTTATAATCATTCACAATACGATTTATCAAGACTTACTGCCAATAGCCTGAAAATCAATTTTCAGAATTACCTGAATGGTTATTCTAAAAATGTGTTTGAAATCATAGATAGCTTTCAGCTCGAAAAACCTGTTGAAAAGCTGATTAAAAACAACCGCTTATACCTGCTTATTGCTAAATTTAAAGAAATAGACCTACACCCTGAGGTGGTGTCTAACCATGTAATGGGCCAGATTTTTGAGGAGCTGCTCCGCAAGTTTTCAGAGATGAGCAACGAAACCAGTGGGGAACACTACACCCCGCGCGATGTGGTTAAGCTATTGGTAGGGCTGGTGTTCTCTGAAAACAAAGAAGATTTGCAGGGTGAAGGCAAAATCAGGTCTATATTCGACCCCTGCTGTGGCACCGGTGGTATGCTCACGGTGGGCAAGGATTGGATTCTGGAGAACATCAACCCCAATATTGATATCCGGCTGTATGGCCAGGAGCTCAACCCCCAGACCTACTCTATCTGTAAATCTGATATGCTCATTACGGGCCAGAACCCCGATAACATTCATTTAGGTTCGTCATTGTCTGAAGACAAACTACAGCGTAATACCTTCGACTACATGATTTCCAATCCGCCTTATGGGGTGTCGTGGAAATCGGAGCAGGAGTTTGTAGAAACAGAGGCCAAAAACCCGCAGGGCCGGTTTGTGGCAGGCACGCCCAGAAGCTCAGATGGGGCTTTGCTTTTTCTGCAACACATGATATCAAAAATGGAAGACCGGGGCAGCCGCATAGGTATTGTACTCAATGGGTCTCCGCTGTTTACGGGTGATGCGGGCTCGGGGGAGTCTGACATAAGAAAATGGATTATTGAAAACGACTGGCTGGAAACCATCATTGCACTGCCCGACCAGCTCTTTTTTAATACGGGTATCAGCACGTATATCTGGATAGTTACCAACCAAAAGAAACCCCACCGAAAAGGTAAAGTGCAGTTGATTAATGCCGCCGAGCTGCACCAGACCATGAAGAAATCGTTAGGAAGTAAAAGAAAATACATAACCGATGCCCAAAGAGAAGAAATACTACAAACCTACCTCTCATTTGAAGAAAACGCTTACAGCAGGATTTTTGCAAACTCCTATTTTGGATACACAAAAGTAACCATTGAGCAACCGCTGGTTGACGAGAATGGCCTGCCGGTTATTGACAAAAAAACAAAGCTGCCCAAAGTAGATGGCAGCCTGAGAGACTTTGAGAGAATACCCTTGGCAACCGATATTGATGCCTACTTTGAAACCGAGGTAAAACCGCACCTGCCCCAGGCCTGGATGGATAGAAGTAAAGATAAGGTGGGGTATGAGATTAACTTTACCAAATATTTTTACCAGTATAAGCCCCTCAGAACATTGCAGGAAATTACGGCCGATTTACTGAAACTGGAAGAAGAAAGCGATGGATTACTTAAAATGATTCTGGAGGATGAAATATCAAAATAAATAACCTGAAGCCTTGTTTGCCTTAGGGCAAATGTTAAAAAGAATTAAACCATACCCTGTAAAGATACTAAAACATAGAAACACCGATGCTGACTAAAAATAACGAAACTTTTGATGTTGAAGTCTTACTAAATAACGCTGTTTTATTCAAAGCAGATGAAGTATATGAACCCAATATTTTAGAGCTGGCCAAAGTCAATAATAAGGAATTACCTGTTAGTAATTTATATGCTTATTTTTTTACGCCATCTGAATCTCATGGCCTGGGTGGACTATTCCTGAAATCCCTCTTAGAACTAAGAAATTTTGGTGTCTCATTTCACGACTATAAAAAAGTTAGGGTTCATAGAGAAATAAAAACTGATGACGGTAAGTATATTGATTTAATCATTAAAGACGACGAAAATAGAATAGTAATTGAGAATAAATTATATGCTGATATTTATAATAAACTGGATAGCTATGAAAGCCATAATCGATTAAACTGCAATGAATGCATCATTCTTTCTGTGGTAAACTTACCTGAAAAAGTGGGAAATTTTTATACCATTACACATCAGAATTTATTTGAAAGTGTCGAGAGAAATTTTAAATCTGAAAACATATCTCTTTCAGAAAGACAGAAAGTAAACTATGAATCATTTATAGAAATATTAAAAAGTCATTATCAAATCGTGGAGAATCTTGCCGAAAAGATTGAATTTATTTCAATGAATAGTGATAAAATAACTAAGTTGGTAAAATTACTCAATGATGTCCATACCTACTATATTAAGGAGGTCAAAATTGTGGCCAAAGAGTTATTCAAGGGTCATGTAAAATTCACTGTTCAGAAAGGGAACTCAATTACCTTTAAAGTAAACGACCTGAGCTTATATGGATATATTTTCTTTAGCGATAATGATATAAGCAAACTTGTTCTCTCTATCTGGATTGCGGATAATAAAAGTTGGGTGGAGGAATGGCATAAGGATGGACATGGAAGGTTCTCAGGTGTCTTGAGTAAATATTCCACTCTATTGGTCCCAGACACAAAAGGTGATAGCGCGAGTTGGGCATCTATGGTTTTTAGAATGTATGACTTGAATATAGAGAACTTTGAAAAGTTTGAAGAGGAATTTAGAGTATCTGTACAAAATGAATGGGTACCTTTTTTAAAAGAACTAAAAGATCTTAATTAATTGAAATATATGCAAACCTACACTTCATACAAAACCTCAAATATTGAATGGATTGGAGAGATACCGAGTCATTGGAAGGTAACTAAAGTGAAATATATTGCTGATATTTTTGGTAGAATTGGTTATAGAGGCTATACAGTTGATGATATTGTAGAAGCCGGCCAAGGTTCAATAGCCATTAGTCCAGCTAATATTCAAAATGATATTTTTAAAATTGATAATTCTACATTTATTTCTTGGGATAAGTACTATGAATCTCCTGAAATAATGATTTTTGAAAATGATATAATATTGGTTAAAACTGGGTCAACCATAGGGAAAACGGCAATTATCCCAAAGGATTGTCCAGAAATGACGATAAACCCTCAATTAGTAGTTTTAAAAAATGTAAAAATTGACCATAAATTTTTCTATTACCAAACACTATGTGATTATTTCAAACTTTCATTTGAAATTGAGCAAACAGGTAGTACAACCCCTACTATTTCACAGGAAAAAATAAATAGTTTCCCAGTATTAAATTTATCATATTTAGAACAACAAGCAATAGTAAATTACCTAGACCACAAAACAGCCTTAATTGATGAGTTAATCATAAAAAAAGAAAAAAAAATAGAGCTTTTAAAAGAACAAAGAAGTGCCCTGATAAACCACGTTGTAACCAAAGGCCTCAACCCCAATGCCCCCATGAAAGATTCTGGTATTGATTGGATTGGGGAAATACCTGAGCATTGGGAGAGAAAAAAAATTAAACAAATTTCAAAAATTATTAGTAAAGGGACAACCCCTTCAACAGTTGGTAGAGAGTTGTTAGATGAGGGAGAAGTCAGGTATTTAAAAGCTGAAAATATTAGCGACAATAAAGTGATGTTATTTCCATCATTTTTTATAGATAATGAAACAGATAAAATATTAAGTAGGTCAAAACTGCTTGAAAATGATATTCTTTTGGTGATAGCGGGTGCAACACTTGGGAAGGTTGCAATTCTCACTAAGGAATTTATCCCGGCAAATACTAATCAAGCGGTTTCATTTATTAGACTAAAAGAAAATCATAATGTAAAATATATCTGGTATTGGTTATCATCAAGTATTTTACAACAACAAATTTGGATTGATGCCGTACAATCGGCGCAACCAAATTTATCAATGGAAAATTTAGGGAATTTTTGTTTTACTTTTCCACCATTATTTGAACAAAAGGATATTGTAAAATTCTTAGACAACCAAACAACTATAATAGATAAAAGCATTGAAATTGAAACCCAAAAAATAGAAAAGCTCAAAGAGTATCGTCAAAGCCTGATTTCTAATGTGGTTACGGGCAAGATAAAAGTATTTTAAAAAATTAAAACAAGACGGTTGGTTATTTTATTTTTTTGCTGTTTTCTAAAATAAGCATCAATCAACTGAAACCATCAAATGTTTTAGTTCAGATTCGGTATCGTCAAAATACCTCCATATCAGCAGAAATAATTAATTTAGTTATAAGTAAATAGAAAAAACCTGCACCATACCCAGACACTAAACATAAGGGCTTTCAGCCTGATTAGATAGAACAACTTGATAATTATCTGACAATGACTGAAAAAAGATTTGAAGAATACATAGAAAAATATCTCACATCAACCGATGATAATGGTTTGGTGTATACCGCATTGCATTTTAGTAATTATGATAGAACACTGTGCCTGCTACCCGCTGAGGTACTGGCGTTTCTTCAATCTTCACAGCCCGAAGCCTACCAGCGCTGGCAGGTACAGTTTGGCGAGAAAGCAGATGAAAAACTGTTGCAGCGGTTATCTACCCAGATTGAGAAAGACGGCCTTATAAAAGTACTCAGAGAGGGCATCAGAGATAGAGGCGTGTACTTTGATATGACCTACTTTGAACCCAAAAGCGGGCTGAATCCTGAGCATCAGGCTAAGTATTTGTGTAATAGGTTAAGTATTGTGAGGCAATTACATTACTCAAAAGCCAATGAAAAATCGATAGATATGGTATTGTTTATCAATGGCATACCCATTATTGGCATTGAGCTGAAGAATCAACTATCGGGGCAAGACATCAGCCATGCAAGCCGGCAGTATCAGTTTGACAGAGACCCTAAAAATGAGCCACTGTTACAGTTTAAGCGCATGCTGGTGCATTTTATAGTAGATAACGACACGGTGGGCATGGCGTCAAAACTGGATGGCGCAGACACCCGGTTTTTGCCTTATAACCGAGACATCGTAAACCCCATTGTTGCCAACGATTACAAAGTCTCTTACCTCTGGAAAGAAGTACTTAGCCCCAATTCAGTTTTAGATATCATAGAAAACTTTGTGTTGGAAACCACCGAAACTGAAAAAGAATGGGATGAAAAACTGGGCAGGGTGGTAGAGAAGAAAAAAGATTTGCTGATTTTCCCGAGGTACCACCAGCTGGATGTTATCCGTAAACTAAAAACACAAATTAAAGCAGAAGGGGCAGGGCATTATTATCTTATTCAACATACAACCGGGTCGGGTAAGAGCTATAGCATTGGCTGGCTGGCACATACGCTTACTTCTCTTTACCAGAACTCAAGCCAAAAAACAAGGCTTTTTGATACCATTGTAGTAGTAACCGATAGAAAAGTTTTAGACAAACAGCTTCAGAAAACCCTGAGAGATTTAGAGCAAACGGCGGGGGTTGTAAAGGCAATAGATAAAAACTCAGAGCAGCTGAAAGAGGCCCTTGCTAAAGGAAATGATATTGTAGTTACCACCATTCAGAAATTTGGGGTAATTGCCGATGCCATGTCTAAACTAAAGGGCAGAACCTTCGGGGTGATCATAGACGAAGTACACTCGTCGCAAACAGGCGAGACGGCAAAGAAATTAAAGAAGTCGTTGTCATTCAATGAATTTGAGGAAGACGAGGAGGAAGACTATGAGGATATAATGACAAAAGAGATATTAAGTAGAGGTAGGCAAAAGCATATATCGTTTTTTGGTTTTACTGGTACCCCCAAAAATAAGACCCTTGAGCTGTTTGGTAGAAAGAATGAGTTTGGCCAGTTTGTGCCTTTTCATTCTTATAGCATGAAGCAATCAATTTTTGAGGGCTACACACTAGACGTGCTGGCGCATTATATGCCCTACAAAAGATGGTTTAGACTGAAGCAGGAGGATGGTAAGGATGATCTGGAGCTGCCGGAAGGAAAAGTAAAAAGAGAATTAATGAACTTTGTTGATTCTCACCCTGAAACCATCAGACAAAAAGTGGCAATTATACTCAACCAGTTTATTCACCATACTCAGAAGCAAATCAGGGGGAAGGCCAGGGCTATGGTAGTGGTGCGGTCAAGAAAACACTGTGTATTGTATCAGCAGGAAATGCTCAAGCAAATGAAGGCACTCCGGCTGCCATTCTCTTGCCTGGTGGCATTCAGTGGCAGCATTCAAAAAGATGGAAAAGAACACACGGAGGGTTCATTAAATACAGAAAACGGGCTGCAAGGAGGGGTTTCTATTCCTGACGGACTGAAAGACCCCCGGTTCAGGATATTAATTGTCTCTAACAAGTATCAGACAGGGTTTGACGAACCGTTAATCCATACCATGTTTGTCGACAAACGGCTGGGCGGCGTGCAATGTGTGCAAACGTTATCCAGACTTAACAGAAAAGCCACCGGCAAGACAGATACCTTTGTGCTTGATTTTGTAAATGAGCCGGAAGAAATAATTGAAGCATTTCAGCCTTTTTATACCTCAACCATCCTAACTGGTGAAACAGACTCCTATAAATTGTATGAATTAGACTCTGAGATAAAGTCGTTTCATTTGTTTACTAAATATGAGTTAGACGAGTTCTGTCAATTATTCTTTTCAGAAAGAAAATCAGATGAGGCCTTCCAGCCGTACCTGAACCGGGCCGTAGAAAAATGGCAGGAAATAGAGCCAACAGATAAGCGCGAAGAATATAGGTCTTTAATAAATGCTTATTGCCGGTTGTACAGCTATATTTCTCAGATTATGGATTTTCAGGATGCTGAATTAGAAAAGCTTTTTATTTTCCTGAAATACCTGAAGAAAAAACTACCCAAACGTATAGGCACTACTGTTGATATAACAGATGCGATTGATTTAGAGTCCCTGAGGTTACAGAAACAAGAAGAAATGAAGCTTAAACTGGACGACAAGGAGGGTGAGCTGGACCCAATGGCTGAAAGTGGGGCCAAAGGTAAAGACGCAGAAGAGAACAGTTTACTGTCTGAAATTATCAGGAAGGTAAATGAGGTGCATGGAGTAAACCTGAAAGAGGAAGACAGGATTCGTCTTTTCAATGGTCTTAAAAATGTTTATGTAAGGATGAGCCAGAGTGCAGAAATCAGGAAGGTAATGGAAGGAGACAACTCAGAGGCCAATAAATGGCAATACTGGAACGAAATGATGAGCAAAATCTTTCTGGAGTACATTAATGATAACTTTGATTTCTACAAAACCGTAGAATCACCCGGAATCAAACCCATTATTGTAGATTTGATGTATCGGCAGTATATGCGAATGTAATTCCGTTGAAAAGTGATAAAAGTCTTATTTGGTTAGGCTACATATTATTTTGCTGGAATTCAAGTTTATAGTTAAACACCGGAATTAACCCAAGTTGATTAATTTCAACGATGGCATTTGGACTATTGAAATACCTGCTTTTAAGATTGTTGTAATTTGTTAAATTGTTTAAGTCTATAGAAAAAGCAGAAGTGGTTTTATAGGTATTTTATATGAAACTGATTCGTAGATCTGTTCTAAAAAAGCTTGACTATTTCACATGATAAAAACACTTCGATTCATTTATTATCAGACCAGATATTTGTTTATTTGTTTTTCCATTTCCATCAAAAATGGTTCTCTTTCTAAAAAGTACTCTTCGTCTTGAAAAGAATATTCTTGAGGGTGACCTCTAAACTTAAATACAAAACTCAGCTTTAATCTGAAATTATCCATATTAGTTAAAACAACTCCATGATCTCCTTCATCAAAAGTATGAAAAAACCACATATATGAGCGTTTGATAGAAAGTTTCTTAATCGCATTGAAATCTTTTAGAAATTCAGATACAATATTTTGAATCAGTTTCTCATACGAAATTTCTGGTTCAACATCAACTGCAAACCAAAAAGTATCTCCTGTTAGCTTTTTGCCTAAAGACGGAAATTCTATGATACTATCGTCATGAGAATAATTTTCATGGTTTTCCTTGAATTCAATTTTAATCATTTTGTCTTATCTATTGGTAGTTTAATTCTTTATCCAGATAAAAATAGATGATTAAAGGATAGTTATTGATTATCTATCTTAAAATTTTTATACTGGTCGGTTGGGAATATAGGCTCAATATGGTTTTCTATCAGTGTATCATTCTTATTGCCGTCTTCTCCATAATCAAAGCTTTAAGCTCTTATAAAGCACTACTTTTCGCATAAATGATTTTTAGCTTCAACTCTTCACTATAATCAGTTTCATAAATAATCGAACTGATAATCTCAAATAATAAATCTTTATCAATTCTATTATCTGCAACATCAACAGCTATATTTTCCATTTCTTCTATAAATCTTCTTACAATAAAAGCCCAATTGTTTAATTCAAGAAAATATGCAGATAAAACAATTGATGCTCTCTTATTGCCATCTGCAAAACAATGATTTTTATTGATAGAAAAGAATAAGTGGGTTAGTTTAGCCTCCATTGTTTCATAATAGATGTCGTTTTGAAGATGTTCTAACACGCTTTTTAATAAACCTTTATTTAGAATGCCTAAGGTACCTCCGGAATTTTTTATTATCTCATCATGTATTAAAATTGCATGGGCTGGGTCAAAGTATTGGAATTCCATATTACCTGTCTTTTAATCTTTTAAACACATCTAAAAGTTCAGGACTTTCCAGTACTCTTTCAATTAGACTTTTGCTTTTCTGACCTAGAAACTTTTCATAATCATGGCTGCTCATAGCGTTAATGTATGACTCCAAGTTTAAGTGTATAGTATTACGTAACCCATAATCTCTACTAGCCATTTTGGTTCTTACGTCTTCCAGAAGGGGAATCCAGAGCCTTTGTTTCGTAAAATCCCCTATAAGTACATCCAATTCTTCAGGGGTTAATTTCCTGTTTAACTGAATTGATTTGTCTCTCATAGCGTCTGCTATACCTATTTCAAAAGAGGCTATTAGTCTCAACACTTCAGCATACATTGTA
This sequence comes from Emticicia sp. TH156, assembly GCF_002855535.1. Taxonomy (NCBI): domain Bacteria; kingdom Pseudomonadati; phylum Bacteroidota; class Cytophagia; order Cytophagales; family Leadbetterellaceae; genus Emticicia; species Emticicia sp. TH156. The sequence goes on along the minus strand of NZ_PKRS01000004.1, from coordinate 398,458 downwards.
TTGCGTTCATTCTCTTTTTCCTCTAGTTGTAATATGGATTTATATTCATTGGCATCTTCTTTAAAAATCGCCTTATATATAGCATCTTTGTAGTAGGCGTATTTATAATTGCCCATTTCAAGATATAAATTCAAGGCTCTCGTGAATTCTTTATGATAAAGAGGCTCTTGTATCGTGGCAGCAAGAAAGTCTTCTTCTCTTTGATTTATAAACTTTGTTGAGCCGCCTAATTTCTGATTCAGGGTGTCAATGACAATATCTAGAATTTTACTTCTTAACCTACTTGCCTTTTCACTTTCAGTTAAAAGCATGCCTAAATTTAAGAATGAACGAAAATTAAAAAGACTTAATTGAGATGTTTTTGAGTCAATTTTTAATACGTCTTTAAATCTAGTTTTAAAATCTTTGAGAGAACTGCCTTTTAAATTTATATATCCGTTCTGCCTTAATTCTTCTTCATATTGCGTTAAATACCTATCCGTAGTTCTTTTATCAATTTCAAAATATTCTTCCACTTGTTGTCTAGTAAAGAGATATTGTTCTTTATAAAACATCCCTTTCACATCTAAATTAGTTTGTAAGTACTCAAGAACAATTGTATTATTAAGGATATTTTGTCGGTCTATTGACGATGCTGTTAGATCTTTCATTTTAAAGGATAATCATTGTTTTAAGTGTAGACATTAACATCTATGCTATAGACATAAATGTCCATAGCATATGTTAAATGGCTTACTATCAGTAATTTATCTTTCTGAAAAAATGTCGTGATAATTTATCGTGAGAGATTATCTTGGTTTTCTTTATAAAATAGAACTCTTTATGAACGAATCCCAAATGAAAATCGGAGTCTTGACAAAAGCTAAATAAATTTAAAACCTCACAATCAATTTGATTATGAGGTTTTAAATTTCTGTGAGCCCCCAGCCGGGATCAAACCAGCGACCTACTGATTACAAGTCAGTTGCTCTATCAGCTGAGCTATGGAGGCTTTTATTTCTGATTTCGTTACCGTTGTTCTGAAATCGTGGTGCAAAATTAATGGTTTCAGATATACAACGCAAGCCCTTTTTTGAAATATTTTTTAACAATTTCTTAACTCGCTGATGCCCAACGAGTTAAGAAGTAAAATTTTTTCAGTTGGCTGCCACTATTATTTTCAGCTTCTGTTTTAGGTCGGCCAGTTCTTTTTCTGCGCCTTGTATCTTGGTTTCATATTCGGCACGAACCGCATTGGCGTTTTTAGAACGGGCAAAGAATTCGATATTGTTCTGCCACAGGCTGATGTCGTCTTCCAGTTTTTTCATCTTCCGGCGTATATCGTTTTCTTTTTTGTCAAGCTCTTTAGTGTTGCCTCTGTCGTTTTTCAGGGTTACTTCTACCTCGTTCTGCAACAGCATTTTCTCTTTTTCAGGGCCGCTCACACCCGAGCTCGCTTTTACATAGGCATTAATGGCATCTACAAAGCGGCGCTGAATGTTCTGCATCTCTTTGCGTGGCACAAAGCCGATTTCGTTATAACGGGCCTTGTAACCGGCCAGCTTGTTCAGGTCTGCTTCGCCTGCTTCAGCGGCTTTTTCAATTTCATCGCATAGCGCCTGCTTTTGTTTCAGGTTGGCTTCGTATTCCTGCTCTACTTCATTGCCTTTGGCACGTTTGCCGTTAAAGAAGGCATCGCAGGCTTTCTTGAAACGGTCATATATTTTATCCTTGAATTTCTCTGGCACGTGGCCAATTGTCTTCCAGGTTTTTTGTAGTTCTACTACTTTATCGGTGTTGGCCGGCGAGTAATCGCCTGCTTCCAGAAGTGCTTCCACCTGCTCGCACAAGGAAGTTTTCGATTTCAGGTTGCCTTCGCGTTCGGTTTCCAGACGGTTAAAGAAATCGCCCTTGTTCCGGAAGAAAGTTTTTAACGACGACCAGAACTCGCGGCTCAGCTCTTTGCCTTTGTCTTTCGGCATGGCGCCTTTTATGGCATTCCATTGGTCTTGCACTGCCAGCACTTCTTTAGTTTTGGCGTTCCATTCGTTAATGCTGTCGGTATTAAACTGCACATAGGCTTTCAGGTTGTCTACCAGGCGTTGTTTGGCCTGGAAAATCTCTTCCTGCAAAGCCCCGGCTTGCGACGACTGCTCTCTGCGTTTGTTGTGTATCACATCAAAGGCGGCTTTCAGGCGTTTCCAGAGTTCTTCCTGGGCTTCGCGCTGTGCCGGGCCAATGTGTTTGTATTCTTCCAGCAGGTCGTTTGCCTGGCGCAGGGTAGCATTGCTCAGGCCGCCTTCTTCAAGGGTAGCGGCAATGGCTTCAATGCGCTCAACAATTTCGCTTTTGGCTGTCAGGTTTTTCTTACGGTCCAGGTCTTTCAGTTCGTTCTGAATATGGCGGATACTGAAGTATCTGTCAACCAATGCATTATAGGCCGACCACAGCGAGGTATTATGCGGAGAATTGACATTCCCGGCGGTTTTCCACTCTTCCTGAAGTTTTTTGAAATCCTGCCAGTTGCTTTTGGTGCCGCCTTGTTCTTCCTGCTCTACAATGTCGCGCAGGCGTTGCAGCAGGTTGGTTTTGCGCTCAAAGTAATCTTCTTTCAGGCGCTCTATTTTCTGGAAGAAACTGTTTTTAGCATCACGTATCTGGGCACTCAGAGATTCAAAACGCACCACAAAGTTATCGTTTCTGAACTCAAAGCCTTCGTTACTTCCGTTGTCTGCAATATATTTTTTCAATGCCTCCGATTTCTCACGTGCTTTCAGGTCGTCAAACAAAGGTTTTATTTCCTTCATTACGTTGTCGGCATTTCTTACGTCAGATACACTCACGCCCTCGGCTTTAATTGACCCCAGCAGTTTTTCGCCCAGGTCTACAAAATCCTTTTTACCAAAATTGCTGTAATCAACTTCTTCGGCTGGTTGCCCGGCTGTGTCATCTTCAGCCAGCTCGAACGACTGCGGAAGCTCTTCAGCTGCTGCCTCTACAGTTTCAACAGGCTTGGGCGATACCTCAACCATTACAGTCGGGTCGTTGCTTACCACAATTTCTTCCAATGGGCTTTCGTCGGCACCCAGCACAGGGGAATCGGCTTCACCGTCAGTAGTAATGGCAACCACCTCAATGGGGGCTTCTGTTTGTTCCGTTGCCGGAGTTTCTGCATTTTCGGCAACAGGGGCTGCATCTTTCACCTCTTTTTTGCTTGCTTCAACAGGTTCGTCGGTCGAAGTGTCGATGGAATCATTCAGTTCGTTCATAATTTCTTTAGAGTCTACTTGTGTAATGGCCGGAGCCTCTGCCTCTTTCAAAGTTGAATCCTTCTGTTCGGCAGCATCAGTAACGGGTTCTTGTAAATCTGAGTCTATGGGCGTCATTGGTAATTAAAACGATTCGTAGTAAGGCAGAATGTTTTTATTAGATTTGCAAATGTAATAAATATAAAAATACTTTTGCCTAACAAACCACAGTGTGAAATTATATTTTTACTAACCGGTAAAAAATCTGCGGTTTTGTATCTGAAAAAACAAAATTTAATGCAATTAAGTTACTACAAAACCCGAAATTTGTGCCGCCACCTACACCATTGGAAGGCCCGGCTGATGTTTCTGCTAAAGCCGGCGACCCTGCAAAAACAGGTGGTTATATATAATTAAAAACGAAAAAATGCCCAAAACGTTGCAAGAAATGAATAAAAAAACTGATGTGGCCTCGCTTCGGCTTAACTATGTACTCAACGAATTGCTGGAGGAAAATGTTTTGAAAAACCCTTTCAAACAATTTGAAAAATGGTTTCAAGAAGCCCTGGAAAACAATGTGGCAGAGCCAAACGCCATGCACCTGGCTACGGTGTCTGGCGGTAAGCCCCATGGCCGGATTGTTTTGCTGAAAGGCTTTGACGACACCGGCTTTGTGTTTTATACCAATTATGAAAGTAACAAGGGCCGCGAACTGGCCGAGGTGCCTTATGCCTCGCTTACGTTTTTCTGGACAGCCATGGAACGGCAGGTGCGTATTGAGGGGCGGATTGAGAAGACGAGCGCGGCGGAGTCGGACGAATATTTTCAGCAGCGCCCACGGGGCAGCCAGATAGGCGCGTGGGTGTCGCGGCAGTCGCGTATAGTAACCAGAGAAAGCCTAGAAGAACGAACAAAAGAACTGGAAGAATGGTATGGTGATGACGTTATCCCGAGGCCTCCGCACTGGGGAGGTTACCGCGTAATACCCGCCAGCATTGAGTTCTGGCAGGGCCGCCCCAACCGCCTGCACGACCGCCTGTTGTTTACGAATGAAGGTGAAGATTGGAAAATTGAGCGTTTAAGCCCGTGAGATTGAATGGATATTTGCAACAATTTCGTAGAGCCGCATTGCATGCGGCTTTTTTTGCATTTTAAACCGAATGATTTTTATTGGCGATGATTGAAAAACACCAATAATTCCGGTTTAAATATTTGAGTCGAAAGCCCTATTCTACGATAAGCCGCACGGAGTGTAGCTTAACGAAAATTATCAAAACAATGAATCCTCATTCCATTTAAACGGATTATCAATAATATATTGTCTGATTTTCAAATATTCTGTTTCTGATCGAATAATATGTTCATAATATCTCGATTGCCATTCAAATTCGATACTATTCTTCCTGGCATAGCTTGTTACCGCCCCTTTAAAACCTCTGATTATAGATGCCAGATTTTTTGATTTTACTGAAAACTGATTTTTGGTCTCAGCGTTAGGAATTGATTTATTAAAATCGTTTCTACCAATGATTATTATGCCATGAATATGGTTAGGCATTATTACAAATTCACCTAATTCAATATTCATGTCAGGTCTTAATTCCTGTATCTTAAACCATTCAGCATGAGTAATATTGGCTATTTCAGTTGATGTTAATTGACCTGATGCTATATTGCCAAAATAATATTTTTTATTTTTGTGCAGATAGTTACAAAGTAAAACCCCTCAAATGAATAATTCCATGATTTTAGCCTCACTGTGGGTATTCGATATTTGTTGTTATATAATTCGCTCATGATATTAGTAGTTGTCCCTAAAAATAACAAAAAAATTAATTTAATAAATTACAGATTATTTTTAATTTGGTAGAGCCGCATTGTATGCGGCTTTTTGCCTTTAAAACACGATGGATTTTATTGGGGGAAAGTTAAAAAACATCAATAATTCCGGATTAAATATTTGATTCAACAGCCAGATTCTACGATAAGCCGCACACAGTGCGGCTCTACGAGGATTTATGAATCATTTTTAAATAATGATATTAATTGAATTTGGTAGAGCCGCATTGCATGCGGCTTGTGGCCTATAAAGCACGAGGGATTTTTATTGAGAAATGATTGAAAAACGCCATTAATTCCGGTTTAAATATTTGAGTCAACAGCCTTATTCTACGCTAAGCCGCACACAGTGCGGCTCTACGAGGATTTATGAATCATTTGTAAGTCATTTTATTAAATTGAATTTCGTTGAGCCGCATTGCATGCGGCTTTTTGCCTATAAAGCACGAGGGATTTTTATTGAGAAATGATTGAAAAACGCCATTAATTCCGCTTAAATTATTTTGATTCAACAGCCCTATTCTACGTTAAGCCGCAAGCATTGCGGTTATATTGGCATTTATGAATCATTTTTAAATAGTGATATTAATTGAATTTGGTAGAGCCGCATTGCATGCGGCTTTTTGCCTATAAAGCTCTGAGGATTTTTACTGGGGGAAAGTTAAAAAACATCAATAATTCCGCTTAAATTATTTTGATTCGAATGCCTTATTCTACGCTAAGCCGCACACAGTGCGGCTCTACGAGGATTTATGAATCATTTTTAAATAATGATATTAATTGAATTTGGTAGAGCCGCATTGCATGCGGCTTTTTGCCTATAAAGCACGAGGGATTTTTATTGAGAAATGATTGAAAAACGCCATTAATTCCGGTTTAAATATTTGAGTCGAAAGCCCTATTCTACGATAAGCCGCACGCAGTGCGGCTCTACGAGGATTTATGAATCATTTGTAAGTCATTTTATTAAATTGAATTTCGTTGAGCCGCATTGCATGCGGCTTGTGGCCTATAAAACGGGTTGGATTTTTATTGAGAAATGATTGAAAATTACCAATAATTCCGCTTAAATTATTTTGAGTCGAAAGCCCTATTCTACGATAAGCCGCACGCAGTGCGGCTCTACTAGTGACAGGATGAAACGTATTTTGGCGCTAATTGATTTGTACGCCATATATTATTCTAACTGAATCTCCTATGAACCTACACCACCGCCCGGCAACGGGACACTGTCTCCGTTGGGGATTCTTTATCCAACGCGTAGACAGGGCATTGCCCTGTCTCTACCACGGGTGTTAACCTAAAACGGTAAGGCATTTAGCTGCCAAATCTATTTTTTAATCATTACCATCATCCATTTGCAAATTAACATCATTTCTGGTTTTGGCAATTTGGGTTGTCTCTTTTATTCAATGCAGAATCAATGGTTAATCCTTTCAATTTTATCTTCCACTTAAATTCGTATACACTAACTGGAATAATACTTCCCCGCGCGCTGATTTTCTTTCAGAATTTATTAAATTGCTCTGCAAAACCAGCTTATCTTCATTGTTTTAACCTGCTATCTATTCAAACCATGACCTACGACTACATCATTATCGGAGCGGGCTCGGCCGGATGTGTGCTAGCTAACCGGCTATCTGAAAACCCTGCTCACCGTGTATTGTTGATTGAGGCAGGTGGGCCCGACAAAAAACCTGAGATACATATTCCGGCCGGATACGCAAAACTGCACCGAACAGAGGTAGACTGGGGCTATTATTCTGAGCCGCAGGCGCACGTGCTAAACCGCAGAATTTACCTGCCGCGCGGCAAAACGCTGGGTGGTTGCAGCTCTACCAATGCTATGGCGTATGTGCGTGGCAACAAGGAAGACTACAACGATTGGGCTGATATGGGTAATGAGGGGTGGAGTTACGAAGAAATCCTGCCGTATTTCCGGAAGTCGGAGCATAACGAGCAAATCAAAAATTTCTATCATGGTCAGGGCGGGCCATTGAACGTTACCTTTGCCACGCAATACAGAACCCGCTTTACCGATGCCTTTGTGGAGGCCTGCATTGAAAACGGTTTTGCCGACAACAAAGATTATAACGGCGAGCGGCAGGAGGGGGTGTCGTTCATGCAGTTTACCATTAAAGAGGCGCGAAGGCACAGTGGGGTAGGGGCTTTCCTGAAACCGGCCATGAAACGCCCGAATCTGACGGTGTACACCCATACCATTGTGAAACAGGTTTTGATAGAAAACGACAAAGCCATTGGTGTAGAGATAATACGCGGCCGAAACAATACGGAAAAGATTATGGCTGCCCGTGAAGTAATCCTTTCGGCGGGGTCGTTCAATTCTCCGCAGTTGCTCATGCTCTCGGGCGTGGGTGATAAACATGAACTGAAAAAAGCAGGCATTGCCTGCAAAAAAGAGCTGCCCGGCGTAGGCAAAAACCTGCAAGACCATCTCTTTATGGGTGTTACGGCGTTGTCTCGCCAGCAATGGGGGCAAAATCACCACCTGTCGCTGGTTAACCAGGCAAAGGCGCTGGCTCAGTATCTGTTGCTGAAAAAGGGCGTGATGACCATCGGGCCTCTTGAGGCAGTGGCCTTTGGCATGACAGATGACAGCCCGGATAGGGTTGATTACCAGTTTCATTTTGCAGCCGTGCAAACGGGCGATGATTACACGGTAGATATGTATGATGTGTCAACCTATCCGCACAATGATGGCTACACCATTCTGCCTACCTTGCTGCGCCCCAAAAGCAGAGGGTATGTGGGTTTGAGAAGCAATAACCCAGCCGATGCACCGGTTATTCAGCCCAATTTCTTATCTGAAGAGCAAGACGCAATGACCCTGCTGAAAGCCACCAGAAAAGCCATTGAGGTAATGAACGCCAAAGCCTTTGATGCTTACCGCGACCGGTTGATTACCCCGCCCGACAGCACCTCAGACGATGGCATCATGCTGCACATCAAAAAACAACTGGAGACGGTGTATCACCCGGTTGGCACCTGCAAAATGGGTACGGATGAAATGGCCGTGGTCGACGACCAGCTGCGTGTAAAGGGCGTAGAAAACCTGCGGGTAATAGACGCCAGCATTATGCCCACCATCGTATCGGGCAACACCAATGCCCCCGTTTATATGATAGCCGAAAAAGGAGCAGATCTGGTATTGAGGTAGGGTAGCTTGAAGGATGGGTTAGCAGGTAGAGATAAAGCCTTACCTCTACCTGCTAACAGATTCATTTTTTTGTATGCTTAACTGCTGTTTTACGCCCCATAATACTAACTGCTGATTGGCGGATTAAAGGTATTATTGGCTGCATAGTTAATAATGGTCATGGGGCTTGTCATATTCGGGGGGAGTTCAGAACACTTATCCATCGTGAAAATCCTTTGGCCGCCATCTTCCTGCAACACAGCCGTGAGGCAGTCTTCTACTGAACAGTTATTCCATTGTCCGCCGATATGATTCCAGGTATCAAACCCAACCTGGCAGAAAATGGCGCCGCAGTTGGTGTAAACCGTATCGACGGCGTTCATGTCTACAAATGGTTGGCGGGGGTCTGGCGCCCATCCAAAGCCAATGCCATAGCCATATTTAGCAGCGTTTTTGGTTAGGTTTCTGTTTTCGTCAAAAACAAATACGTTATAGGCCACGCATGCTTCAAACGTAATGTTATTGCCTGCCGCGCTGAAACCGCAACTCTGTTTGTCTTGCGGCACAATTGCAAAGATGTTTTGCACCTGGCAGTATTGTATGGAAATGTTGTTGCCATACACTTCCAGCCCGGTGGCTTTGGCGCCCGTGTTGGTGGGGCAGTCGCCGTCTACAATCCCAATGGCGCTAAAGCCTGTAACTGTAATGTCGTCTGAATCAAAAATCGACATCCCATGGCAATCATCGCAGCACCCCCTCAGGCTGATAGCCGTACAGTTTTCGTATGTCAGGTTTTTGCAGGCGGTTGGTAAAAAGCCTAAAACAGTGTGGCCAAAAGTGGTTGTTTGCCCCAGATAATACGAGCGTAATTTGGTAGCATGGCAATTGGCAGTTGTGATGTGTTTAGCGCCTACATAACTGAAACCTGTAACGGTACCATCATTATTTATCAGATGGCTTGTCTGGCAATCAGTAACCCGGGCATGGGTTGATAAAGATAATTGAATACCCGCATAAGCAGGCGCAGTAACGTTGGCTCCGCTTACCTGGCAGTTTTGCAGGGTGATATTTTCTGACAGTTCAACGTAAATGCCCGAGGCAGTTACGAACGGGTCGTTGCCCAGGTAGCTGTATTCAGAGCCTTGCACGGCAACACCGCTTATGGTCAGGTTATTGCAAAGCGAGGCAGAGATGCCGTGCAGCAACATATCAACCAGCACGCCATTTTTTATGGTTACATCATTGCCAGTTATGTTGATTCCGATAACATTATTGGTGTTTATCACAGGCACGGCAACGAGGCTGTAGCCCTGCAGGTCAAGGGTTACGTCATCAGCAACTATATCAATGGCTATGGCTGTTGCCTGTTGCCCCGGCAACCACGTTATGTTTTTTGTAAACTGGTAGTTTCCCGGTTTGTCTATCACTATTCCTTCCGGAGGTATCACACTTATCTGGTTATCCTGCTGTATCTGCGCCCCTGCGTTCCTCACCCGTTCCTTTTTCTGTACGGCCTTTTGTATGTATTTTTTTACAAGTTCTTCCAATTGCCCGGCTTTGTGTTTCAGGTTTCCGGCTATTCTGTCAATCAGTGTGTTCAAGTGTTTCGTTTCCATGGATATTGAGTTTAAATGATTCGCCGGCGTCCGGTAAAATACAAGAGGGGTGTGGTTACCGCCCCTCCTGTATGCAATCTGATGGGCTCTTAAAACGCCCTGTTGAAATCAAGTGTCTGCCCGTCATTGGCACACACCGTAATCAATCTGCTGCTACCCGGTTTAAAGAATGAAACCGTCAGCGTTTTGGGTACGCCGTAGGCGATGTCAAACCCGTAGGTAAATTGGTTAAAGAATGAACTGCTTCCTACCACCAGGCTTGAATTAGCAACCGACTCAAGCGTGAAAATCTGCAAGGCTTTGGTAATGTCATAATAGACGGCTGTGGTGCCATAGTAAGCCGACACAATTTCGAAATGATTGGGTACCAGATCAAGTGTAATGGTTGTACCATCTACCGCCGATTTTTTTAAGGTAACTGACGGAATACCATAAGTAAAAGTAATGGTAAGCGATTTCCTTGTACCGGCGTCAGGGTCTGGAATGTTGAACGTTGCAGAATTAACTAAAACAGAGGCTGTTCCAACGGCACTGTTTACAATGGTTTGTACTTGTGGAGTTACATCTACGGCGTTGATATTGCAAGAACCATAGAAAGCGGATAAAATTTTCATTGTTAATTGTTATTTTAGATTGAATACCTACTCGTATGGCTTTTCGGTTTTCGCCCCCGTTTGGGTAGTTCCGGGTCTCTTTTTTGTCACAATGGGGTGGTCAGCCCTTTTTAGAACCATCTATATATATTTTTTACTAAAGGATTTGAAAAACCTTTGGCAAAAGCTATGCTACTGAAAACCACGGTGTTTTCAGAATGCGGCTGTTTACCTCTGATGCCGCGCGTGCATCGGTCATTCAGGCAATAGAACAGCACAGAAACCAGCGCGCCGCACTATGCTTTGTTTTATTGGGTAGGTGATGCAGGGCTCCGATTCATACAAATAGTACTTCATACGGCCGGAACCCTGTTTCTGGTTTTTAGAGTAGCCCTTAATAACGGGCAAAAGATGAAGGTTCAGTTATATTAATCGCTAACGTTTTTCTGTATACGCTTAATTCCACGGATAGTTTGAATAAACATAAGCGGGGTCGGTACTCATTGCTTCTGCGGGTAACTGCGTAACCGCCGGGTCAGGATTATTCTGCGAGTTATAAATGTTAAGTACGGTCTGGTCGTAGATGTTTGCAATCATCATCAGCCTTGAGCGGTCAGGGTCAATGTTGCCCTTATTGGTGCCGTCTAAATCCTGGCAGTCGGCATACACCTGGCCGCTGGTAGCGCTTTGCTTGGCCAAGGTGGTGCCATATATTAAAGAACGATTTAATGAAAGCCCCCTGTTGACTATCATATAGGCCGAGGCCACAATGCCGGTTCTGTCGTGTCCGCTGGCACAATGTATGTAGTAAATATAATATTTAGGGTTGGGGTGTTTCGGACACATCCAATCGCTAAGTTGTTTTACTGAATCCCAATCGAATGCATCATTACCTGGTTGTGTATGTGGTTCAATCTGCCAGTTACACATCTGCCTTTGAGGGGATACTGATGGGATTTCCGCAGGTACCCACGTTTGCGTATTTAACTGATTTAAAGAGGTGCCGCCAAACGACTCCAGCTCCCATAATATAGATTGTCCCTCGCTTTCCTGGCTTTGCAGGCATACATCCCGTAAGACATATTCTTTTTGCGACGGAAAATCCTTTTTACCAGTCTGACTTATGTATTGGTTTTCCATGTAAGTATGCAAACTATCGAAATCGACCGCCTGCTGCCCGTTATCAACGGCTGGTGCGGCAAAGGGCGTGTTACCTCTGAACAACATGGTTTGGTGTTCGGGGCGATAATCTACCAGAAAAACCATAGCAGGGTTAAGCACCTGATAGAGCGAGTCAACGCCAGAAGAACCTCCGCTTGTTGGCGGTACCACCGGGAAATTGGTTGGTAGCGGTCCGCTCGATTTGGCAGGTAATATCGTGGTATTATCATTTGGGAATGAGCCGGAGGAATCCTGCTCCCATTGGGTGGTACCAAGAAAAAAATTGATGTGGCATTCGGCTGTTTGCGGGTTGCTAATACCCTTTATTGAATAAGTTATGTTGATGACTCCTTCTGCATAAGCGCTACCATTGGTAACAGTAAATGTATTCTGATTGTTTGTATTGGGTACTTGTAAACTGGTAGACGATTCGGTACTGCCTTCAAGCGTAAGCGTGCCTGACATAAGTGTGAGAACCGCGATAACGCCGGGTTGCGGAGCCAATACGTATTGGCCGCTGGTAACGTTAGTAGTTGTATTCATAATAAGTTTTCATGTTTAGATTTGTGCACAGCTTTGCCAGTTTTTAATGCTAAGAAACCAGTATGGGCAAACAGCTTTTTTTAATGAACTTTGCTTTTAATGGCTTTTAAGTGCTTAAAAAAACTTCTGGCTGAATTGTTGCACCGAATTTAGAAAACATTTTCATTTTTTTAGCATATAAGTAGATATACTTATTATTCGGTAAACGATTCAGATAAATACCACCGTTCAATAATTATTAATATAGAAACATGAAGTAATTATGTATGGGTAGCCAAATGGCGAAGGAGAATGAGCGACCAGCGGGGGCAGGTAATGTGGAAAGCAGCGAAAGAAGTTCAATAAGCGCAGGCGCAGGCCACCTGATTAAGTGGCTTGCACCCGCGTTTTAATATCTATTAGTTGGCATTAGAAGCTATAATAATAACAAGTGTTGAAATGGCGGTGCCGATACCCCAGTTTTTCCAGATTTTTTTTGATTTTATCTTTTTTGCCTGTGTTTGGTAACCTCTGGCGTAGTCGGGGTTTTTCTGGTAGGCTTCCATATTGGGTACGCCCAGATTCTTGACCTTCGGTGTGGTTGAACTACACGCAACAGCCGGAATAAGCCCTACCAAACCATTAATTAATAAAGACGTAAGCAGGGTGCCTGTTTTACCGCTGTTTTCGCCGTTGTAATAAATCAGCGCGTCGGCTATGCCTTTTTCGTACGTATAGGCTGTTGCATTGCCCAGTGGCGATACAGAAACGGCACTGGTTTCAACATAACTTTCGGCGGTTTGCACTTTCTGGTCGGCAAAAATATCTTTCTGGCCGTTTTCATATTTAATCATTACCACTTCACTTTTCAGCTTGGTGTAGGTAGGGCCGTTCAGATTGTCAAATTTCAGATAACTGATTTCCTTGTCTTTTACTTCTTTTACTTTGGCTTTTATTTCTTCGCCGGTTTTCATGAAAATAATGTCTTGGGCGTAGATACTCGTAGCAAACAGGCATAATACAATGCATAAAATGTGTGTAGGTTTCATAAAAGGTATATGTAAATTGTTTAAAAAAATTGCTTTTTCAGGTGCGCTCAGCGCTTTCGGCGCATTGGTACTACAAAAATACAAATTTGTAATCCGGAAGCAATTTAGAGCCTGAAAAGATAATAAATCATGATTTTCGTCAGTCAGAAAACCGCTCAGCAGCAGGCATAAACTACCCCGTTATGAACTATACGTTTATAAGAAATTGTTAAGCTGAAAAGGCCACCAAACAAGCCAGACCATGAACACGAACCTGCAAACCCATTGGGAAGGGGTATATGCCAGCAAAAATTTTGAGGAAGTAAGCTGGTTTCAGCCTGTACCCGCCACCTCCATTGAATTACTGGAAACATTAAACCTGCCCAGACAGGCAGCCATATTAGACATGGGCGCAGGCGAAAGCCGCCTGGTTGATTACCTGCTTGCGCAGGGGTATGAAGACATAACACTGGTTGATATTTCAGTAGCGGCACTACAAAAAACCAGTGCAAGGCTGGGCCATAAAGGACAGCCCATTCAGTATATGACGGCCGATGCCGGAAATTTTGTTGCCCACCGCAAATATGATTTCTGGCACGACAGGGCTACGTTTCATTTCCTGACCGACACCACCGCCCGACAACATTATATTGAAAATCTGGCTCAATCGCTTCATCCGGGTGCCTATGTGCTGCTGGCCACCTTTGCCGAAGACGGCCCCAGAAAATGCAGCGGCTTAGATATTTGCCGGTATTCGGCCGATGAACTGACTGCGCTTTTCAGCGCGTTTCTGCGTCCTGTTAAATGTATTAAAACCGAGCATTTTACCCCTTTTGATACCCTGCAAAGGTTTACTTTTTGTTTGTTTCAGTATCAGAACCAATAAAAAAGCCACTAGCGCGCACATGGGGCAGGCTAATGGCTAAAATGACAGATTAGGGCATAAGCACCAGTATAACACTTGCCAGCGTGATACAAACCAGATGATACGCGCTGCTGATAAACCCATACAAAACAGGTTGGGGAATATTGGGGTTGATGGCAATGTTTACCGTATTGGCTACCAGATACCCAAAACCCGCTAATAAAGCGAACTCAAAACCTCCGCTAAGCGTGATTATGTTGAGGGCTTTAATCAGAATGGCACTTGTAAGCGTTATTGCAAGCGTGCAAATCATGGGCCCAACTATAAAAATTGGTGCATTGGGCAGGGTTTCGTTGGCTTTGCCTAACGAGGCTTTGTAGGGTTTAACAAAAATCACGGTAAACCATAAGCCACCTATTACACAATATACTACAAAAGCGATGGCTACACCGAGCCAGTTGAGATTTGATAATTGACTGAACATAAGTTTTTGTTTTTTTGGATGATGATGCAAAACTATCATCGCCCAAAGACAGCCTTATGTCAGGGGTGGGCGGGCTTATTGAAATTTTTCAAAAAATTCCTGCAATGTCATTGGGTGAGGCTTAAACTGTTCGGTAAGCACTTCCAGTTTATTGATGCGGTCTAGGCGGAAATATCGGAAGTTTTTCCGTAGCCGGCACCAGGCAATCAGCAGCCAGTTTTCGCGGGTGCTTACCAGCGCAAAAGGCTCAATCAGCCGTGTAGATGTCTCCTGAGCCTCGTTGGTATATGCGATGCTTGCCAGATAAAAATTAGTGAGCGCATACTGCAGGTCCGATAACACACTGCTGTTTCTTTCCCGGTAAACAATCTGGTCGAAACGTGTCCGGGCAGTCAGCAGATTGGCCTTGTCTTTCTGGCTGGTGCGCAATACGGCCTTTATTTTATCTATGGCCCCGGTATAATCTTTAATAAACGTAGTGTCGTTGTTTTTCAGCACCAGCTGTTCGGCCAGTATCAGGGCATTGGCCTGGTTCTCGGTAAACATAATGGGCGGTATGCGGTAATCTTCCATCAACGAGTACCCCTTGCCTTCTTCCGTAATAATAGGCACGCCTGCTTCTTCCAAAGCGCGCATATCACGGTAAATGGTTCGTACACTCACCGAAAACTTCGCGGCCAGCTCAGTAGCTGTCAGCAAACGTTTGGTTTGCAGCATGGTTAGCGTTGCCGTGAGTCGGGAAAGGCGTTTGGTATCGTTTTCGTTCATTTTTAGGGTTTGAATCTGATAGACCTGGAAAGAAAGTAAAAATAGATTATTGGTAGATACAGGGCATTGCCCTGTATCTACACAAGCGCGTGTTTAACCCAAATACCGCTTCCGCAGCCAATGCATCATGTGTACGTTTATGCCCCATTGGTCGGCCAGTGGCTGGCGGGTATAGGGTAGGGTTGGCAGGTAATTCGGCGGGCCAAATTCCGTCAGTATGGTCAGTACCTCGCCTGATTTTACTTTGTATTCTACCACTTTATCCCACCAGGCCAGGTGCGCTTTTACGGCGTTTTCCCATTCTGGCGCGCGAGGGTCATTCACCTGTGGCCCTTCCTGATGCCCAATGCGCGAATGGATATGGTCTGCCCTTGCCAAAGCTGCCTGCACGGCTTCGGTCTGGTCTTCCAGCAGGGTTTCATGCACATTGCACCAGTGAGAAATATCCAGTGTCAGGCGCAAGGCCGGGTTTTTCTCAATAAAATTATGGGCTATATGTGCCGCAAAGAGCATACGCCCGCGGTGGGTTTCGTGCAGAATCCTGATGCCGCTTTTCTGCGATGCCTCCGTAGTATGGTCAATAAAAAGTTTGTTCTGCTCGTAGCTGAAATAGTCTCGCCCGCTGTGGCAGTTGATATACAATGGCCGAACCGGCGACGCCACCGCCGCATTAATGGCCTTTTTGAATGTCTCCAGATGTTCTTTCGGGTCTTTCTGGTGGCCGCCACACAAAAAGCCTACGTCAAGCTGGTGTTTGGCAAGGGCGATGAACAACTCCTGCTGGTCTTTCTTTTCATTCGGCCACCAGACCTCAATGCCATCGTACCCCTCTTTTTTTGCGGCTGCACAAAAGGCATCTGTGCTTCCGGCAAAGCCCCAGTTGGTGGCCAGTATTTTCAGTTTCAGGTTGGCAGCAGCCGGGGCCTGTGTCTGAGCCGCTACCGACTGTATGCTGCCCAGCATTATGCCACCCCCAACGCTTGCTTCAAAAAAATCTCTGCGGTTCATGGTTTAAATTTTCAGGTTGACTATTTCCGGCTCAAATTAACAAAAACCTGATTAGAATCCACGCTGGCAGGCAGTTAAACCACAAACCTGACTAACTTTTATGCCCGCGCCTCAGAAATTAACCATCAGATGTACACTGAACTGCGGCAGGGCTTTCAGTTCGCCACCGCCCAGGTTCTGATAAACCGGCATCTTGTAAGACACCCCTGCGCTGTAACGTTTGTAGTACGTTTCCAGCCCTGCGTGTGCCAGGGTAGACACCCCACCGGTTTCATTGTTGCGCACGCCCTCTTTCAGGTCGTGGAAACCGTAATCTACCAGCGCCCCGGCATTGGGCATAACAGAAAACATACCCCAGTTTTTAGTATAAAAAAGCGTCAGCGAGCCATTGATGCGGTTGCCAAACCGGTAATGCTCGTTGCTGCGGGTGGCAATGCGGCCGCCAATTTCGGTATTCAGCCCCCAGCCGTGCATTTTTATGGTGTGTATAGCACTGAGCAGAAAATCGGTGCTGCCCGTACCCAGCTGAAAGTTGGGGTTTATTTCGTTATCATAGCCGTATTCAAATTTTCCGGTGGCCAGTTTTACGCCTCCGCCAATCATCAGGCTCTGGTATATATGGCTGGTTTTGGTGGTGTCCAGAAAAGTATTCAGCACATTTACGTGCGCCAGCACAATGGCGTCGCCCAATCCGTTTTTGTTAACTTCGGTGCCACTGTACCGCAACACCTGGTGGTTGCTGTTATAAGGCACAAACACCATCAGCTGCACATTTTTAACCGGATAAAACCGCCCCCATAATTCGGCGGTCTGGTAGGTTTCGCGGGTTTTCAGCATCACGCTGTTCAGGTGAGAGTCGAAAACGCGGCTACGGTATCTTAAACCCACAAACTGAGACCCCGCCCTGGGCAAAAGACCCACAAACGCACTGCCATTGGCACAGCCGCAAATATCGCAGGCAAAGGCAGGTAACTGGCTGGCCAGTAGTATCAGTATCAATAGTTTTTTCATCATTAACGTCCGTTTTGCTGCCTGCCTGTTGGTGTTTGGCAGCGGTATGTTTTAAATGCCAAATTTTTTATTGGTCAGAAAATCGTCATCGGTGAGCGTTTTCAGAAACGCCTTTAGCTGCGCTTTTTCGGCATCGGTAATGGCTATGCCGGGTTTCGCGTTCTGTTTCAGCGAGGCATCAAGCGTGGCCGAATTTACCATGCCGCTTCTGTAATGTTCCAGCACGGCATCGAGGCTGTAAAAGCGGCCGTCGTGCATGTAAGGGGCCGTTACGGCAATGTTACGTAGGCTGGGTACTTTAAATGTATAGCGGTCGGCATCGGTTTGGGTTATGCGGTGCCGCCCGGTGTCTTCCTGGTTATAAACGAGTAACCCGTTGTTACGATACGACTGGTCTGTAAAAAGCGACCCCGCATGGCATGAGGCACATTTCTGCTCAAAAACGGCCATTCCGGCCAGCTCGTCGGCTGTCAGGGTGCCGCCCGGTTCTTTTCGCACATATTTATCATACCGCGAATTGGCCGAAACCAGTGTGAGCATAAATTGCGACAAGGCTTTCAGAAACCGTTCTGTGGTAATTTCGGGCGTGCCGTAGGCTTTCCTGAACAGCTTGGCATATTTGTCTTTCTTGCGCAGTTTGTTCAGCACATTACCCAGTTTTTCATCCATTTCAACGGCGTTTTCAATGGGCGCAATTGAGAACAGGTCGAGGTCAAACACGCCACCATCCCAGAAAAACTCCCGTTGAAAAGCCATGTTCTGTATCGGTGGGGCATTTCTGATACCAATCCGGTTATCAATGCCGTGGCTCAGGTCATGCCCATGATGCGTAAACGCATAGGGCTGGCTGTGGCATTCGGCACAGGAAATGGTACCATCGCGCGACAAATCGCCGTCAAAAAACAGTGCCTTGCCCAGCTCAAAGCCATCGGCTGTAATGGGGTTCTTCGAGAAATCATAGACGGGTTTCGGAAAATTGGCCGGAACCGCAAACCATTCTTCGGGTCTGATTACCCCGGAGCCACCTTCCGAACAGGCGGCTCCCAGGTAAACAAGGCTGCTTAAAGCCAGTAGATAAAACCTTTGCTTCATGCGGGGCATCAGTTATGAACGTGGTCTACCATAAAACTTTTGGCGTAGTTCTGGGCTATAACTGCACCCGCCGACGGCGCATGTACCATATAAGTGGTGGCTAAGTTAATCTGGTTTACGGCGCTGAACACCTTCTGCACATCATTAATGATATGTATCTGCGGTGCCACATTGCCCCTTACTTTAGCGGCCTCGGCCATAGGCAGGGTAATGGTTTGCAGGTTGTTGGGGGTTTTGCCTGTCATGCCGCCAAAGCCGCCCACATGAAACTGAAACTCGGTCATGTTCATCATGTTGGCTGGTATGGCCGTCGACTTACCCTCCATTTTAAAGAAAATATAACCCGAGTTCCATGACCAGTACATGCTGTCGTCGCCGTAAGAAGAGGGGTCCAGCACGCCTTTGCGTTGGCTCACGTCTGATACCGACTTCAGGCTATCTACGCCAATCACATAAGAAACCGACGTATAATTGCCTGCCGGAATGTTCTCCAGTTTAATAAGGTAAGAGGTGGGGTCTGCGTGTTTCACCAGAAAATACTTATCGGTTAATTTTACTACCGAGCCGTTTTCGTTTTTTAAACTGATGTTTGACACGAAGTAGTTGAGGCGTGTAATGGTGAAGTCCTGATTCAATGCGTTTTTGGCAGTAGTAGTACCAAGCACCAGTTTCTGGTCGCCCACGCGGTTGTCAAACTCAAGCGTAACAGTGTTTTTATCGTTGGGGTTGATGTCATCTTCTTTCTGACATGACACCACAAAAACAGCAACAAAAAAGGCAATAACAAGATATGTGAGATTTTTCATTTTTCTGAATAATTAGACAGCATCGGGCCGGGCAGGCGCAGGCCTTCCACAACCGTGCTTACGGATGTTTAAAAAAATATTATAAGCATAGAAAATGAGGCACCGGCACTATTACCGGGCGTGGAATGATAAAAAACAGAGAAGGGGGGTGTCAGACTACCGGAGGATGAAAAACGGCACTGGAGAAGTCGACAGTGGCCTGAATAGAAACAAAATAGTTTTGTACAGCGGCGGGAATGATTTCAACCTCGTTGTCGAAAACAAAGGTACCCGGGGTGCCTACACTATTTATTTCAATGAGTTTTTCAATAAAGCTCCCCAATGCGTTTTGCTCTTCTTTCTGGTTTTCGGCATTGATTTTCATGGCCAGAAAACACTTGCCGTCGCAATGCAGTTCGGGGCGGTTTTTATTGATACAATAGTTTTTGATGATGAAATCCTTACGGAACTCGTAGTCGAGACATATAAGCGGCACAATCAGCGACTTCACCATCACGGCCGCCGAAAGGAACACAAGCGCTATTTGCCTGAATTGTAACATAGCCCCAAAGATACGCATAAATAAAATGCCAGATACCCCAAACCACCATTTCTTTATACATTTATTGGCGGGTTTTATGTAACGGCCTCTCTGCCAGCGGGTTACTCATGCATATTAATATAGGCTGCTGCAGGCTCATCTGCCCCGTGCACGGTTACCGCCTTGCAGATGCGTGTAAGGCTGTCAATATCAAAGCTGATGCCCCTGCCAACGGCCGTGTACACCAGCAATCCGTTTTGGCTGGTGGTGGCATCTGCTACCTTTTTTAACCTGAATTGCCCCGCCAGAACCGCCAGCGGAGTGCCTGTGCCTAGTCCGCCGGCCGTTTTAAACCACGGCGAACTAACCATGATGCGCTTAATACGGTGGAAATTCTCGTTGCCCATATTCATGCTGGTAAAAACCGCTGTTCGGTAGTGGTGCGCATCTTTGCCGTACCAGGCCATCAGCGCGCTGCCCATAGCGGCATCAGAGGCATCAGGCCGCCCGAGCCTTGCCAGAGCGCTATCGGCAGGCATACCAATGCTCAGTTGGCCGATGCCCTTGCCGGGGCTTATGAGCTGAGCCGGTGTTATTGCAGCGGCACTTTCGGCGGCGGGTTTATCGGTTGGGGTGTTGCAGGCGAGGAGGGTGGATGTTAGTATTGGTACCCAGAATTTGTTCATATATTCAAAGGCTAATTAAAAAATGTTCATTTTCTTTTCCAGGCTTAAAAAAAGAAAATGAACATTGAAACTCAAAGCTGTATTTAATAATTTTCCAAATATCCAGCTTGTAGTATTTTAGAAAAACAGATTTTTATAATGGTAAGCCTAATTGAATATAAACCAGCGCTTTTTGCTTGAAACTTGGGTTATTAATCTTGTTTAACTCACTTTGATTATATAAATCTTTTATGGAAAGAATTATCTGAAAATTGGCTTGAGTTACAGTACTACCTTCTTTTTTGATGTTAGGTAAAAGCAGTGCAAATTTTGTATTCCATAAATTGTCTGTATAGTTTCTTTCCCATTCTGTATGTACACCAGAATTTTTAAATTTTTCAAAATAAAAAGTCATACCCAGTTTTGATGTCCTTTTAAAGGTTCTTTCCTTTTTTACTTTAGTATCTGTTAAATCATACGCGGTTTCTTTAGTTTCAATTGAACTTAGCGTTGTATTTCCATTTATCGGCTTGGATTCAATAAATTCTTTTGGTGTGCTATCAAAAATACTGTTGGTCTTTAGTTTATCATAATTTGCATAAAAATTAAATGTAAATCCGCGTTTCATATTAATATGTGTAAAATTAAAACTTGGGGTTCCGTTGACCGAATAATTATTAAGTAATTCGCTTGTGAAGGCATTATCCTTGAATAACCTTGCACTTTTTACCCCTCTGTTAAAGTCCAAACTAAGAAAAACATAGTTTTTATTGTTCCATTTAGCATCTTTTTCTACATTAAATAATTTTTCATTTTCATAATTTTCTCTCTTCTTCGGATTATCCCTTATAATTTCCAAGGCTCTACATTTCTCATCTAATTCCATGTATTTCATCTTTTCTTCTTTACTTGAATTCCAGATTTCACCATAAGCTTCTAACTTTTTTTTTAGGTCAGTAATTTCTTCATCAATAGTCAGAGTATTTAACCTTCGTCTTTCCAGTTTATTCCCTTCGCTAGTGTCAAAAAAATAACCGGTTGGTGAGTATTTCCCATAGGGAATTCCGAATGGATTTAAGACTATTCTACCTCCATAACTCAATTCAGAATTAACCTTATCACCTTTAAAGATACTTAAATAACCATCAGAATCGAGATTACCATTAAAATATGGATTAATTGATAGCCATGGAATTTGAAAGCCTTTTAATGTACAAAGTTTAAATAAAGTGCTGATTTCTATTTTTGGTTTAGTTACACCAACTATTACCTGGTTAATGGGTAATCCATCCTGTCCTATTAAACCGCTGAAATCCTTTTCATACAGTTTCTTAAAAGATGATTTGGAAATCAAACTAGTTCCAACGGGTTTGGTGTTTTTGGTAGAATCATTTTTAGTAGTGCTATTCTGTCCATATACCTCAAAGCACAGTAAATAAACCAGCAAGAAGATGAGTTTTTTCATGATTTCTAATGTATTAAAGTTAAAAAAGGTATTCAATAGGGGAGCGTATTTTTTCAATAAGGGTTTTTCCAAAAACTTCTGGTTAACGCAATTGAGGGAACCGCACTACAATAAATCTTTGAATTGACGAATTGATTTATTAACTGGACTTTTTCAGGCTTTGAAATCTGTTAATTTTATAAACAGGTGTAATCTGGCAGGATTATTAAAAAGAAATTTTTCTTTGGTTTTAGCTTAGTTTCAATTTTTATAAAACTTAGTTAAAGGAATGTATTTTTAAATTCAATTTTAATTAATTAACGAAATTATTTTTATTCGGTACCTTTTGGGTTGAAAAATCAAGATACCGGTGAAGAGATTGTTTAGGCCGCAATTTCATTGATACAAAAGAGATGTGCATTTGTTTTAAGATTAGATAATTTCATATTTTTAAGTTATTAATCACTTAAAATAAATATTACCATGAGAAAGAATTTATTGATTCTGGCCGCTTTTGCTTTGCTGATATTGTTGATGTCGCAGACTTATAAATCAAAACAAAGTAAAACCAGCTGTATTGTACTTTCTGACTATTCAAAAGCAGAAAGATATATTGAAGAGAAAAGTGAAGAAGGCTTTCGGGTGGTGACGGTTACAAGTTTTTCGGAAATTTACAATGGGCGGTCCCGCCATTATTTTTTTATAGTGATGGAAAGGTGAAGAAATTTATTGCCAGAAAATCCATCTCTGCCCCGGAAGAGAGCCCTTGCAGGGCTTAGCTTATGTACACGGGAGACCCTGCCGTGGGCATGATTTTTAAATTAAAATTTGCTGTTAAGAGAAGCAATTGTCATTTAAATCGTCATTTTTCTGCCTTACGCAGTTTCACTGAGATTATAACTCTGGGCCACTCCGTGGTAAATATAGAATCCTTACTCAGTTCTTGCGGATGGGTGAGAATGGCGTATTAAACCTTGGCTTCAGTCAGAACTTTTCATTACAAAACCACAGAGTAACATTAAGTTTTGCACGAAGTTTCACTAAGAATAAACCTCTGTGAAACTCCGTGTTTTTTACTCTGTGCTACTCCGTGGTAAATATAAAATCCTTAATCCGCTCCTGAGGATGGGTGAGTATAAAGGTAGAGACAGGGCATTGCCCTGTCTCTACGCAGAAAATGGGTTTGATATTTTTAAACTACTTCCTAATCACCGCGCTCAACTCTTTCTCATACGCGGCTATCAGGCGTTGCATGGTTTTGTCGATTACTTCGTCGGTTAAGGTTTTGTCTTTGTCTAGTAGTATGAAACTTACCGAGTATGATTTTTTGCCTTCACCCAGTTTTTCGCCCTCGTAAATATCAAATACATTTACGGCTTTCAACAGTTTACGCTCTGTTTTATTGGCAATGGCCGACACCTGATCAAAACTGGTGGCAGCGTCTATCACCAGCGACAAGTCGCGGCGTACCTCGGGGAACTTCGGTATCTCTACATAATTCACTTTCTCTGAATACTGTTTCAACAGGTACTCCCAGTCGAAATCGGCATAGAACACCGCCTGTTTCACATCGGCCAAACGGGCAATGGATGGTTTCACCAGCCCGAGGCTTACCACTGGTTTTTTATTGATAAGGTAGGTTAAACCATACTGAAACACCGGAGAATTGGCATCCTGCGTATCAAATTTAGTAACCTTCATGGCTTTCAGTACTTTCTGAACAGCCAGTGCCATATCATGGAATGTAACAGGATTACTGCCAGCCAACCACGTCTCAGCCTGCTGATTACCCGACAACCACAAGCCCAGATGCTTGCTTTCTTTATATTTTTTGTCTTGTCCTTCTTCCTGTTTCGTGAAGTAAGCGCGGCCAAACTCAAACAATTTCAGGTCTTTCTGGCGGCGGTTGATGTTATACGCCACCGACTCCATACCTGTCAGCAACAAGCTCTGGCGCATTACCGACAGCTCTTCGCTCAATGGGTTCAATAACGTAACCTGTCCGCCTTTGGCAAGGCTTTGAATGGCCTCGTTATAAGCCGGTTTGGTGATAGAAAGCGTCTGAATCTCATTAAAACCATTGGCTGCCAGTAGCTCAATCAAGCGCATCTGCAGTTTATCAGCATCTTTATCCGGGAAACCCGACAGGAAATCAGCCTGCAAATGCTCCGAAAGCTCAATGTTATCAAAACCATAAATACGCAGTATCTCTTCAATTACGTCGGCTTCGCGGGTTACATCTACGCGGTAGGGCGGCACGCTGACGGTCATTTCAAAGGCATCGTCGGTCAGCACTTTTATATCAAGGCTTTCTAATATGGTTTTTATCAGGTCGTCGTCCAGGTTTTTGCCTATCAAACGGTTAATGTGCTTGTGTTTTACCTGTATTTCAAGGTTTTCAATCGGGTTGGGGTAATTGTCTATCACACCATCCAGAATGGTTCCACCGACCAGCTCCTGTACCAGCAGGGCAGCGAAGCGAATGGCAAAAGGCGGCATGTTCGGGTCGGTGCCACGTTCATATCTGAACGACGCATCGGTTTTCAGCCCATGGAAAGTGGCAGTACGACGCACCCAAACCGGGCTGAAATAGGCAACTTCCAGAAAAATATTAGTAGTGCCTGCCTTGATACCCGATTTTTGTCCGCCAAATACCCCGGCAATAGCCATTGGTTCTTCGGCATTGCACACCATCAGGTCGTGGCCAGAAAGGGTTCTTTCGGTGCCATCAAGCGTTACGAATTTAGTACCTTTTTCCGGCACGCGCACTATTATTTGTTTGCCTTTCACTTCGTTGGCATCAAAGGCGTGCATGGGTTGCCCCAGCGTATGGCACACATAATTGGTGATGTCGACAATGTTATTGATAGGATTCAGACCGATAGCCAGCAGGCGTTTTTTCAACCAGTCGGGCGACTCCTGAACGGTTACTCCCTGAATCTCCAGCCCGCAGAAACGTGGACAAGCCTCGGTGTTTTCTACGGTAACGGTAAAGTCTGTTTTCTGAGCCGACACCGCAAATTTGTCGACCGATGGCAAAGTTACTTCACGGCCCAGCACGGCTTTCAAGTCACGCGCCACACCAAAATGAGAGGCTGCGTCGGCGCGGTTGGGGGTAAGGCCAATTTCAATCTGATAATCAGGCTCCATCTTGAAATACTGTGCCGCCGGTGTGCCATTGGGCAGGTCGGTATCCAGCACCAGAATGCCGTCATGCGAGGTGCCAATGCCCATTTCGTCTTCGGCACATATCATGCCTTCTGACGGATGCCCATACACCTTGCGTTTTTCTATCGTAAAAGACTTGCCGTCGGCAAAGTAAATGGTTGTACCCAGGGTAGCCACCACCACTTTTTGTCCGGCGCGCACGTTGGCGGCTCCACACACAATGGTTGACGCCTCGCCCGCGCCTATATCTACTGTAGTTAAACTCAGTTGTTTTTCTTTAACGGTAAAGGGTTCGCAGGTGAGCACCTCGCCAATTACAAAGCCTTTCAGGCCACCTTTTACCGATTCTATCTCCTCAATTCCTTCTACTTCCAGCCCTGTTCCTGTTAGTAATTTACCTATTTCTTCAGGCGATTCCTGAATATCAATCAGACTCTTTAACCAGTTATACGAAATTTTCATGCAACAATAATTGGAATGTAACAGCCGGGCTGTACGCTCTGCCCGGATTTTCCGCAAAGATAAAGATTTCGGTCGGGATGTTTATGGGTTTAGTTTTATTTGTTGATTTTAGTTCTTATTGACATTGCGCCGAATATAGTTCAAAGACATTTCTTATTATAGGGTTGTTATTTTTTGGGCTGAAAAAAGTAACGCAAGACTAGCCGTCCGCAAAGCAGCACATCATTTAACTCGCAGACTGGCCGTCTGCCAATCAAAAATCGGATAGTAATTTGCTTTTTTTAAATTCATCTTACGATTTTTAATCGTAGACTGGCCGTCTGCCTCAACAGGAAATGATGTTTTAAGGTTGTTCAACCTTTAGTTGTTGATTTTATTCTTTTGTGTTTTTGAGTTAGCTGCTTCGAGAAACGCTGCGAATAACTCCGTCTCCTCCGCGGTAAAACAAAAATTAACTACTTAGTGTAACCTGGTGGCATAAAGCCAGCCACTATCAGTCGCGCCGTTCCTGGCAAAGCTCTATCAGCACGCCGTTACTGCTTTTGGGGTGTAAAAAACACACCAGTTTGTTATCGGCGCCGGGTTTGGGTTCATTGCTCAGCAGCACAAAGCCTTCGCTTTCCAGCCTTTGCATTTCGGCGTGTATGTCGTCAACCTCAAAGGCTATGTGATGTATTCCCTCGCCTTTTTTTTCTATGAATTTTGCAATGGGGCTATCGGGGTTGCTGGCTTCCAGCAGCTCTATTTTGGTTGCATTCACCTTAAAAAAAGAAGTCAGCACGCCTTCGCTTTCCACAGCTTCGGCTTTATAAGGCGCCACATTAAGCAGTTTGGTAAACAAACTGTTCGACACCGCCATGTTTTTCACGGCGATGCCGATATGTTCTACATTGGTAAGCATAATACAGGTTTTATTTCCGGCAAATTAAGGATTATTTCGGTAAACCGAAACATAGCCGGGCGTCATCCTGTTTGCCGTTAAAACCCGTGGTTGCAGGTTATGGTTAATTAGTGGCAGGTGCTAGTCTAATATTAAGCGTATCACCTCTGCTTTTGCGCCTTTTTTAACTACCCGCATATACCAGATGCCGCGTTCCAGTTTGCTTACGTCAATGGTATATCTGTTATCCTGTTGTTTATGAATATCCCGCATAATTGCATCTTTGGTAAGCGCCATTTCTTTCCTGCCAGACTTTTCGTTGATTAGCTCAATGGCATCGGGCAAAGCCTCATCAACGCCGTTAAACTCTAATGTCAACTGTCCTTTGGCCGGATTCGGATACGCCAGTCTGAAAGAAGGTCTTACATAAAAAACTAAGTCTTCATTGTAGCTGCCGCAGGTATTGGTGGCCGTTACCTTTACAAATCGGTTGCCATTGGTAGAGGTAGAAGAAACATACATATTGGTGCTGGCCGAGCTGGGGTTATAAATGGTTAAAGAGATGGTTCCGCTGCCGGTGTAGTCGTTATAATTGAATGATGTGCCGGGGCTGTTAGATGATGCCAGCAGGCTATATGTATTGCCACCGAAAACCTCTACCGTACCTGCAACCACGCCATTCACTTTTTTGGTCAGGTCCGGATTCCCCGCAAAGGTAGTTTTGGTAATTTGCACATTTCCGCAAGACGTGCTAATGGTGGCAGTAATTGTTACGACTCCGTTACCAACCCGGGTAGCATAGCCGGTAGAAGAATTAATGGTAAGGATAGACGTATTGCCAGACGACCACGTAACCGAGCCGGGAGCCGTGCCGGTAAGCGAAAAGCTGCCATTGGTGCAAACCAGATCAGGGCCGGTAATGGGGCCGCCAACGGCTGCTATCACTGCCGCCTGCGCATTGAGCCTGCCGTTTCCGAAGGTATTATCAAAACCTGATGAGCCCATGTCGGTAGCGGTTTGCTGAATAATGGTTCGTACCTGGGCTTGTGTAAGACCCGGATTAACCGAAAGTATCAGCGCTGCTACACCAGATGCCTGTGGCGCAGCGGCCGACGTACCACCAAAATTATTGGTGTAGTCGCCTGATGAATATCCGGCTGAACCCATGCGGTCGGTAGTTCTTACATCGCCATTTAAATTGACATCGCCCGACGGAGCTACGATGTCCAGTGCGCTGCCACGCTGGCTGTAACCCCAGATGCTGCCGTTTTTATCAACAGCGCCTACGGCCAGTACGTTGCTGAGGCTGGCAGGGTAGGCCACATCAGTATAAGTAGGATAACCGTTACCCGCTGCAAACACCACTACCGCCCCTAAAGACCCTCTGCCCAGGGTAGTGGCATTGTTAATGGCATTGGTAATGTTTGTAGAGGGGCTTCCGCCACCCCATGAATTGCTCAGTATAGCGGCGTTGCCTTCATCCCAGGCCCAGTCAATGGCATCAGCAATATCACCATCACTGTAGGCAGTGTTACCATTAAATATTTTAGCCGGTACAATAATGGCATTGCTGGCAATACCCCTGATACCAATGGTATTGTTTGAGGCCGCAATGATACCCGCACAAGCCACCCCATGATTATCGTCTGCTACCAGTGGGGCGCCCGGATTGGTGGTATTGCCGGGGTCAAAACCGGCAGCCACTCTGCCGTCCATGTCATCGTGGTTGTTTACGCCCTGGTCTACCACGGCTACTCTTACGCCACAGCCAGCTGTTAAAGCCCAGGCCTCTGGTGCGTTGATGTCTATGCCTGCCGTGCCGCCAAATTGCCCGGTGTTATGCAGGTAATACTGGTCAGGATACAAGGTATTGGTTAACTTACGTTCGGCAATAAAATTCGGCTGGCACCATTCTGTCAGGCCGCTTTCATAGATTTGGTTAGCCACCTCCAGCACATCTTTATCAGCCAGAACCTCCAGCACGGCCGTATTATATTTTTTTACTTTTTTGATGCGGATGTTATTGCTGAATCTCTTTTCAATTTCAGACAATGCCACTTTTGGCTTAATCAGTATTTCATTCAGTGCAAACAGCTCACTTCCTTCGTAGGCGTAAGCGTAGCTGATATATACTTTCGGGTACTTTTCTTTCAATGCTCTGTTGAAATTGGTTTTGTTTACCGGCAACGACCTGGAAGGTACTTTTACAATATGCTTATAAGGGCTTTGCAGGCTGTAACTGATTTTTGATTCGGCCAGAAACTTACCCACCTGCCCGGCTTCCTCAGCACTACTGCCAATCAGTAAAACAGCGGAAGAGTCTTTCTGGATAGCGATTTTCTGGTCGAAATAATAATAGAAGGCGCTGTTCTTTTGCCCCATAGAAGCAAATGAAATAAAAAGCAAGGCAAGAAAAAGTGTTTTCATGATTATTGTAGTTTTTTTGGTTGTAAATTCATTGATAAGGATGGTCACAGCGGCCCCGGTATAAATACCCGGGCAAAGAAGATTGGCAGAATCTGACAGGTTTTAAAACAGAGCTTCGTTCCTGTATGGCTCCATTCTTCCGGCAGATGAATGATGTAAACGCAGTTTTCATGGCCCTCCTAAGTGGCCGAGCAGTAATTGGGTAAAAAGTGCCGGTCTTTGGCCGGCAATAGAAGCTGCATAGCAGCCTTGTGCGGTCTTTGTTAGTTCAGGCAGCATAAAGTGTGTCACAGTTTTTTTAAATTCAATCTTTTGTTTTGGAGCATTTTCAATTCCAATTTCTCAAGA
The DNA here is from genome assembly GCF_002855535.1 of Emticicia sp. TH156. Classification (NCBI taxonomy): domain Bacteria; kingdom Pseudomonadati; phylum Bacteroidota; class Cytophagia; order Cytophagales; family Leadbetterellaceae; genus Emticicia; species Emticicia sp. TH156. The sequence continues at coordinate 369,367 of NZ_PKRS01000004.1, read as the reverse complement.
AATAGTAATTGTAATTTCCAATGAATAAATATAACTAAATTGTTTTCAAATGGTTTGAAATGTTGTCCTTTAATCAAGAAAAATTTAGTTAACGGTAAACAGGTAGTCATTCTGCTACCTGATGGCGCGCATTCGCCCGGCGTTTGTGGTTGTGTCTGGCGTTCTTCGCTTTCAGCGTTTAAATAATCTTTGCTTTTTTCTATTATTTTAAAATATCTTTGTGGCTAAGATAATTAGATGGTAAGATAAAATGAACGAGACCGAAACGCTCAGAAACCTTAGAAAGCTAAGCCAGATGTATGCCTACACGTCTATTCAGATGCACGAGGCCATAGGCAGAAAAGCGGGGCTGTCTGGTACCGACCATAAGTACCTGGGGTTTATTATAGAAAAAGGCCAGATGACAGCCGGCGAACTGGCCGCTTTAACGGGCCTTACAACCGGGGCCGTTACGGGCATGATTGACCGCTTTGAAAGGCAGAACCTGGTGCATAGACAATTGGCGGCCGACGACCGCCGAAAAATAATTGTTGTGCCTAATACTGCTTTAATAATGGCCATTCTGGAGCCCTTGTATAAAAGTTTCAGAGATAAATCACTCGATTTACTGGCTTCGTTTTCTGCCGAAGAGGTAAAGGTAATTGAAACGTATTTTTCAAAAGCCATTGCACTGATGAACGAAACAACCCGGCAACTTAACCACCCACAATAGCCCATGACCGATAAAAAATATACGTATCTGCTGGGTTTGCAACACATTAACCGCACGCATGTGGCTTTGGTGGGGGGCAAGGCGGCTAATCTGGGCGAACTGACAGGCATGGCCGGTATCAGGGTGCCTGATGGTTTCTGTATTACTACCCAAGCCTTTAAGGATACCCTGGGCGGCCATGAGCAGTTGAACCGATTGCTGGACAAACTGGCTGATTTACCACCGGACGACCACGCCGGTATCAGCCTTGTCAGTTCAAAAATCCGTGATTGTATCAGCAATGCAACTTTGCCGCAGGGTTTGGCCGAAGAAATTGAACACTATCTGCGGCAATCGGGCGGGCAAAAGGCTTACGCCGTCAGGTCTAGCGCAACGGCTGAAGACTTACCCACTGCCTCATTTGCCGGGCAGCAGGATACCTACCTGAACATCATCGGCATAGATTCCATCCTGCACCACATCCGCCGTTGCTGGGCTTCGCTCTTTACCGTGCGGGCGGTTATTTATCGCATTCAGAACGGGTTCCACCACCGCCGGGTGGAATTGTCGGTGCTGGTGCAACAGATGGTTTTTCCGCAGGCCTCGGGTATTCTGTTTACGGCCGACCCTGTTAATGGTAACCGGAAAGTGGTATGTATAGATGCCGGGTTTGGGCTGGGGGAGGCGCTGGTTGGCGGACGGGTAAATGCCGACCACTATAAAGTACAGGAAGATAAGATTACAGGCAAACAGATATACACCCAAAAGCTGTCTGTAGAGCCACTGAAAGCCGGTGGAACCACAACCCGTGAAATGACGCTTGCGCAACAAAAGGCACAGGTGCTCAGCGATGCTGAGATGCTAAGTCTGGCACAACTGGGCAGAAAGATAGAAGCCTGTTTCGGCCAACCACAGGATGTTGAGTGGTGCCTGGCCGATGGCGAATTTTATATCGTCCAGAGTCGGCCCATTACAACTTTATTCCCCGTGCCACAGGCTGACGACGACCAGAACCACCTGTATATTTCGGTGGGGCATCAGCAGATGATGACCGACGCCCTAAAGCCCCTCGGGTTGTCTTTTTACCTGCTTAACACCCTTGCGCGTATGCGCACCGCCGGTGGAAGGCTGTTTGTAGATGTAACAGCCATGCTGGCATCGCCCGGTGGGCGCGAAACACTGCTGAATATGATGGGCAAGTCTGACCCGCTCATGAAAGATGCCCTGCTGACGGTCATAGAGCGGGGCGATTTTATTCCGGCTGGCACTACCAATTCAGAGAGCCAGCCTATGCCTGTTTCGGCAGTTAAGCCAGACCTAAGCATTAACAAGGCCGTGGTGGCAGAGCTGATACTGAAAAATGAGGCAGCCGTTGCGGCGTTAAAGCAAAACATTGTCGCGAAATCCGGGGCAGAGTTGTTTGATTTCATCAGAGAAGATGTCATTCAGATGCGGCAAATGTTGTTTCAACCTGAAAGCATGGCGGCGATTCTGGCCGGAATGGATGCGCTGGCCTGGCTGAACGAAAAAATGTTGGAGTGGCTGGGTGAAAAGAACGCAGGCGATACGCTGGCGCAGTCGGTACCCAATAATGTTACCTCTGAAATGGGCCTGGCGCTGATGGACTTGGCAGATTTGATGCGACCGTACCCCGAAGTAATAGCTTTTTTGCAGCAAACAAAGGCGGATGATTTTTTGAACCACTTATTGCCATTGAAGGGTGGTGCAGAAGCCAGAACGGCCATTGAGGCTTTTCTGAACAAATATGGTATGCGTTGTGCCGGAGAAATAGATATAACCAGAAACCGCTGGATTGAGCAACCTGCCACGCTGATACCCCTGATACTGGGGAACATCAGAAACTTTGAGCCGGGGGCAGGCAAGCGCAAGTTTGAACAAGGCTTGCAGGAGGCCCGAAATAAGGAACAGAAACTACTGAAGAGACTGAAAAATCTGCCTGATGGTGAACAAAAAGCAGCAGAAGCCAAGCAGTATATTGATAAAATAAGGGATTTTAGCGGTTACCGCGAATACCCCAAGTACAGCATCGTGAGCCGTTACTGGATTTATAAACAGGCTTTACTGAATGAAGCAGCCCAACTGACAGCGGCGGGGTTGATTCAGGAAAAAGAAGATATCTTCTACCTCATGTTTGAAGAATTGCAAGACGTTGTGCGTACCAATCAACTGGATTATGCCATTATCAGCGAGCGGAAAGCGGAATTTAAACATTATGAAAAACTGACACCACCGAGGGTGATAACGTCAGACGGAGAAATCATTACAGGCAGATACCAGCATGAAAACCTACCTGCCGGAGCCTTTGCGGGGCTGGCCGTTTCAGCAGGTATAATGGAAGGCCGCGCACGTGTGATACTCAACATGGCCGATGCCAATCTTGAACCCGGAGATATACTGATAACAACCTTTACCGACCCAAGCTGGACACCCCTGTTTGTGTGCATCAGCGGGCTGGTTACCGAAGTAGGCGGCATGATGACCCACGGCTCAGTAATAGCCCGCGAATATGGCCTGCCCGCAGTAGTAGGCGTACAAAACGCCACCACCCTGATAAAAGACGGCCAGATGATAAGAGTAAACGGGGTAGATGGGTATGTAGAGGTATTGTGAAATGATGACCGGAACCTCATTTTTTTTAGCGCCCTTGCCTGCTGTATTTTGGTAATTTGCCAATCAGAAAATACAGCTATTACTGATAGAAAAGCTGCTTTTCAGAAGAAAAGTATTTATAACGCCTCGTACTTTTTAGCATTAAAACCTGCTAAACTAGACATAATTTTAACTCGTAGTGCATTTAAGATGACTACACAAATAGACCTCCAATTAGCACTAATCAAAGATGGTTGAATTTAATCAGTTAACCTTTCATTCAAAAGGAATCCCGTAGGGATGGTATATCAGTAGACGTAGATTTGGCTTATAGCTGCGTATCCCGTCAGGGATAATATATTGATTGTTGAGTAGTTAATATATCATCCCTACGGGATACCCAATCTTTCAAAAAACGCAGAATCAATCTAAAAGCAATCCTAAACAAGTGCAGATTCATTTCTGCATTAAAAGACTTGAAGATGTTGAACTGAATGGTTCAATCAAACCCTTTAGAATATTTATTGGCAGCTTATATGCTACGATTCAAAATGCACTACGGGTTAATTTTAGTTAAATATAACTAATAAAGAACAATTTTATTGGTCTGATAGTTAAAAATAATGAGTATTTATATTCATTATTTCTCCGATTCAGGAAGTTTGTGTAAATTGCATCAATTCTGCATCTTTCTTCGCACAACTTCGTTAATATTACCAGGCATGAATTAATTAATGGCAGTAGGCCAGTAACCAATTCAGATTTCTGATTAATTTAAAAACTGCCCTAAAACAGGTACAACGGTAAAAAAAATACTTTGTATCTATTACTATATAAATACTTTGACTTTTACAAAACTACTATTACCAATGAACTCATTTGCAAACGCAATAATCGCCCATATAAACAGCTAAGCAGCCATTGCTTCTTTTAAAGCAATAGCTGCTTATAAGGCAGATGGTTTTTCTCAATTGATTTTTCCGGGTCAGGATACCCCCCATTGTTTCCGGGCAGGTATTCCCGATTCAGTTGACCGTAAACCATCATCAGGTATTTTATAAAACCTGTTTCATAAATTGCCCATCATCTCATTTACCAGCAGAAAAAAACCACTGCGCTCTAAACATTCAATGGTTAGAGAATATTTAAGGAAACCATTAACTATTTCTCTAAAAACAGGGTTTTTAGAATACTATGCACCTGTCAATTATTCTCTTAAAAAGAGATACTTGAAAAACTATTATCACCTGCCTGATTTGAAGCATGGCTGATAACCTAAACAATCTTCGTTCGCGTATGAAATCGAATCTTGATGAAAATAGTTCTTCCTCTTTGTTAGCAGCAAAACTTGATTACCATGACCTGCTGGCCAACTATAGCGAAGACAGCTTTTTGATTGTTGATACTAACTTAACCATAGCCGATGTGGGTGTTCATTTTAAAGCGCTCTATCAGAGATACTTCGGAAGGACAGTAAATAAGGGGGATAACATACTGGACTATGCACCGGCAGGCAGAAAAGAAATTGCACGAAACGCTTATGAACACGCACTGAAGGGTGAAACGCTTATAACGGATGTGGATATACCGATAAATGAGAATGCCCGGCTGACCTACAGAAATAAATACAAACCTATTTATAACAAGCAAAAGACAATTGTTGGGGTTTTTGTCTCGGCCATTGATATGTCTCTTCTAAAAAAGGCCGAGTCAGACATTCAAAGCCATGAGAATAAATGTAAGACAATTATTGAAAACTCGTTGGATGCCTTCTTTCTGAGTAATTTGAACGGCGATATCCTCGACGTCAATGATTCGGCAGTAGAAATGTTTGGCTACAGCAAAGAAGAGTTTAAGCAATTAAACCGAATCGCATTTATTGACCATACAGATAAAGAATTTCTAAGTTTTTTAGAGGAAAGAAATAAACTGGGCAGGAATTATGGTGAAGCCACCGCTATCAGAAAAAATGGCGAGCGGTTTCCGGTTGAGCTTTCGTCAGTTACTTATCAAACAAGCAATGGCGAAATACAGGTGGGCACTTTTATCAGTGATATTAGTAACAGAAAGAAAGCAGAAAAACTATTGGAGCTAAGCGAAAGGCGTTTCAGGGCTTTGGTAGAAAACTCATCTGATATTGTAATTGTGAATGATAAAAGTGGAAATGTGAGTTATGTAAGCCCTGCATTTGAAAAAGTTACCGGTATTTGCTTTGCAGAACTTCAGAATAACCCCGGTTTGTTTGTTTCAAGGTTGCATCCCGACGATGCTGAAAAAGCAAGAAAGACTTTTCGGGAGTCGTTAGAAAAACCCGGTATCCCTATCTCATGTAGTTTGCATTTTCAGCATAAAGATGGCCACGATGTTTACCTGGATGGTCTGGTAACTAATATGCTAAACGATGAAAACGTCAGGGCAGTTGTTTCCAATTATCAGGACGCCACCGAGCGAATACTGGCCGAAGCAGAGGTGGTGAAAAATGAAAACCGGTTCAGGTCGCTGATTGAAAATGCAAGTGATATTATAATTCTGACCGATGAAAAAGGGATAATAGAGTATGCGAGCCCTTCTTTTGAGAAAATTACAGGATTTACCTTTGAAGACAGCATAAACAACCCCAATTTGTTTCTGGATTGCCTGCATCCTGATTTTTTAGAAATGGCGGAAACTACATGGTCAGAAATTATTCAGAATCCGGGCGTTCCTATTCACCGTTTGCTGCCGTTAAAAAATAAGGAAGGGCAATATTTATGGTTTGAAGGCCTCATTACCAACCTGTTGCATGATGCAAACGTGGGGGCCATTGTTTGCAATTACAGAGACATTACGGCTAGTAAAACAGCGGAAGAGCAGAAAATAAAAAGTGAGAATCGTTTCAGGGCGCTGATTGAAAAAGGAGAGGATATTATTATACTGACCAACGCAGAGGGGATTATCTCTTATGTGAGCCCGGCATTTGAGAAACTGACTGGCTATATCAACACCGAAGTAATTGGTAAACGGAATCTGTTATTTATGCATGAAGAACAGGCCATTGAAACAGAATCTGTTTTTGAGCAATTGTTGAAACACCCTGAACTTTCGGTGCCAAGGCTGAACCGGCTTAAATGCAAAAATGGTACCTATAAATGGGTGGAAGGCCACATAACCAACCTTTTGAATGATGCAAGCGTAGAGGCCATTGTTTCAAACTATACAGATGTTACCGAGCGTAAAGAGGCTTTAGAGATCATTAAAATTTCAGAATCTAACCTGAAAGCGATTTTTGATAATACCTCTGAGGCATTTGTTTTGCTAGACACCCAAGGAAAAATAAAGACCTTCAATACGAACGCTTACTCGTTTGGACTTCTCAATGCCAATTCTGAAATGATGGAAGGAAGGCATCTTTTAGAAATACTTGCCGATGATAGAAAAGCCATTGTTCAGTCTTTCCTCGACAGAGCTTTGCAAAGCGAAACCATTCGGTATGACCGCCCCTATACAAAAGACAACAGACTTTTATGGATTAATTATACAATTAGCCCGGTTATTGAAAACGGGCAGATAACCGGTATATGCGTTACCGGCAGAGATATTACAGAAAGAAAACAAGCCGAGGAAGAATTAGCTAAAAGAGAGTTGAAGTTCAGGTCTATTATTGCCAACAGCCATGACCTCCTGTTTCTTCTTGATGCAAACCAAAATATTGAGTTTCTTAGCCCTGCTATACAAAAGGTATTTGGTTACATGAACGATGCAACAAAAATACCTGCTATTCTTGATCGGATACACCCGGAGGATCTGGATAACGTAATGACGTGCTTTAACAGGTCTTTGCAGAATCCGGAAGTGCCATTTTTGTGTGCCTTAAGGTTGCTCAACCTGGAGGATAACTTCCTTTGGCTGGAAGGAACCCTGACCAATATGTTACACAAACCTGAAATTAATGCGATTGTGGGCAGTTTCAGAGATATAACAGAGCGCAAATTGTTCGAAGAACAGCAAGACCTCCTGGTATCTATAATCAATAGCTCGGAAGATGCCATTTTAAGCCTTGATACAAAGAAAAACATCATAAGCTGGAATAAAGGAGCCGCCAGAATGTTTGGTTATGAAGATAAAGAAGTAATCGGTAATAGCATTTACCTCATTGTGCCGCCTGAACGTTTGGCTGAAGAAGAGGAGATTTTCGACAAAATTTATAAAGGCGAGCCTGTTAATTATTACGAAACCCAAAGAATCAACAAATCAGGCCAATTGCTCGATATTTCAATAACGGCGTCGCCCATAAAAGATAACAACGGCAATATTGTGGGCATATCAAGAATTGCCCGCGATGTTTCTGAAAAAATGAAGGCCCAGGCGAAAATCAGAGATAATGAGAGACGTTTCAGAAGCCTTTTACAAAACAGCAACGATGGGTTATGCCTGATGGACCCTTACGGAATAATGCAAGAGATTAGCCAGTCCGGGATTAAGATTCTTGGATATGAGGAAAGCGATCTGATTGGCCAAATAAGATTTGACCTGGTTCACCCGGATGACCTGGATACTGTTTCAAAGGCATTTGTTGATGTGGCTAAGGATCCTAAAATAACCCGGTATTTTGAGTATCGGAATCTTTGCAAAGACGGAAGCTATATTTGGCTGGAAGCCAGTTGCCAGAATTTGCTGAACGATGCTGCCGTAAATGCCATAGTGGTTAATTTCAGAGACATAACCGAGCGTAAAAATCTGGATATTGAACGTGAAAATCTGATATACACGCTGAACAAAAGAAACAATGACCTGAGAAACTTCTCTTTCATTACCTCACATAACCTGAGAGCGCCCTTATCTAATCTGTTGGGGTTCATACAACTCCTTGAAGAAATGCAGATTGAAGACCCGGTGCTGAAAGTTATTTTTGATGGTTTCAGGGCATCCACCCTTCAACTCAGCAACACACTGGATGACCTGATAAAGATTCTGATAATCAGAGAGAACAACACCATAGAATATAAAGAGGTGTTTTTTGAACAAATACTGCTGCAAATTAAAAATCAACTGAATTTTCTGATTCAGGAAGCTGAAGCCGACATTGAAACCCATTTTGAATTGGCACCAAGCGTAGTTTTTACAGAAACTTACATGGAGAGTATTCTCATGAATCTCATGACCAATGCCCTCAAGTACAGAGCGACCGACCGCGGCCTGAAAATCAAAATTGAAACCCAAAAGACAGATAAAGAGATTGTTCTTGTTTTTTCTGACAATGGTATCGGATTTGATGTAGAACTTCATAAAGAAAAGCTTTTTGGATTATATCAGCGTTTTCATGACCGCCCGAACAGCATAGGCTTAGGATTGTTTTTGGTTAAGTCACAAATGGAAAGCCTTGGCGGCACCATAGAAGTAGAAAGTACGGTAAATGTAGGCACCACATTTAAACTCAGGTTTAATCGCTCAGCCACATAAAGCGCAACAATCCTTTTGGTTACCTCCCCGCCCGGCTGATTATGCAATCAGTCAGAGCGGCTGTTCTCTGAAAATACTGAACTTTGGCACTATGCCAGAAACACACCGACAATGCTGAATAGCAGTTGCCTAAACGGGATTAGACATTCCCCTTTCCGCCTGATTATTCAATCAATTGATGTGTTTTAGAAATATTAATCTTAACCGTTCTGATAACGCTGTACACAACTACTAAATGTTGTATATTTAGATGAACAAGGGCTGGTTACCGAAGTAAGCGGCATGATGACCCACGGCTCCGTCATATCTCGCGAATATGGCCTGCCCGCAGTAGTAGGCGTACAAAACGCCACCACCCTGATAAAATAAGGCCAACAAATAAGAGTAAATGGGGTAGATGGGTCATTTTAGCCAATATCAATTACATTGTCCACTCCAAACCATATTTTGGCTTTCGCTATTACGTCTGCATCAGGATTGTGAAAGAAAACTGCTAAATTCTCCTTAGCCCTTGTGCAGCAGACATAAAATATTTTTTGTGTTCTGTCTAATACCGTTGCTGGACCTGTTTCTAAAAAAAGATTTCCAAAATTATATTTGTTCCAACCTCCATTGTCAAGAACAACCAAAACATTATCAAATTCTGCACCTTTTGTTTTATGTTGTGTCGAAAAAGGTGTTTGCCCTTCTAAATATTCATATAGTTTTTGAAACTCACTAAACTTTACTTCTTTTACACGATTATACAAATACTCTTTTTTCTCCTTAAAATCAAGGAGCTTATCGTCAATTATACAAATCCCTCGTTCGTTAGCTTCGATAATTATATCTTCAATAGTTTTATCCCCGACGTTTATAAGGCTTTCGATGTTTTCTTTAAGCTCTCTTTTCTTCGCAATACTTATTACCATAAAACGGTTATCCGTTGCTCTTAAAAATTCATTATATCGCTTGTTTTGGTAAAAAGATATATTCGTTTGTATTTTAAACAAGTGCTTTATAAGATTATCTCGTTTTGAACCTTTCTTGCTTTCATCATTCTCATCTTGTTTTTTGTCATCTATAAGAGCATCTTTGCTCAAGTACAACTTTCTTACTTCAGAGAATGGTCTATCTTTCAATTGGTTGTACAATTCCGCTTTTACAGGGTCAGCTAATAAAATATCCTTTTTTAGTTGCCTTTTACTGTTTCTTAATTGAAACCTATCAACGACTGCATCAAATGTATCGTCCTCGTTGATTTCAATTTCGGGTCTATTTTTCTTCTTATTGTATTTTATCTTTTCAAGAATTTCAGATTTCAATCCAAGTACAGGGTCATCATCATAAATATCCATAAGTGTTCTAAACCCTGCTTTGCCTGCTATCAAATTATGAGTAAGGTTCAGTTCCTTTGTTTCTTTTGAATTATTGAAATTCCAGCTATAATTTTCTTCCAAGAATTTTTCAACCTTGTTAATATCGCCATCATTAGAATGTAGAAACAGTACAGTACCTTGCTTTACTACGCCTTCAACCATATTGGGTGCATTAGGGTCGGTAGAAGGTTCTTGCGTAATACCGTCAGTCCGGAGTTTATTTGCCAAATTAATTACCAGTTGAGGGTTTCTTCTATTCTGTTTTTTGGGAATTTCATTTACAGTATCTACACCATCTCCTTTATATTCATCTAAATTTCCAATTCCATCTTCGTAAATTGATTGCATTGCATCGCCAAAGAATCCAATAATACTTTTTCTTTTACTTTTCTTGAAGTGAATAAGAAATATATCTACAACAGGCTTACCTGTATCTTGATATTCATCAATAAATATGAAATTGTATTTGTCCTTTACAGTATCGCTAAGTTTTGGATATTTCTCAAAAAGATAGTTTGCAACTAGAAGCAACTCATCGTGAGAAATTATCCCTTTACGCAAAAATACAGACTCTTTATATTGTATCCCATCTGATAGAATATCAAAATAATTTTCTGGAATAGGTTTTTCTTCATCAAGTAAAATTTTACCAACATCTTCATTGTTGGCTAATGAAATGATAGCCAGTTTAAGCTCTTTTTGAAAATGTTTTATATTTTCCCATAAGAAATCGTGAATTGTAGAAACACTCAAGTTCTTATGATTTACTCTTCCTTCGATTTCCTTTACTGCTGCATTGGTGTATGTCATGCAAGCTACTTTTGCTGTTGGGTTTTCAGCTATTATCTGACGAATAACACTTACCAACGAATAGGTTTTACCACTTCCAGCCCCACCGCTTAATAGAAAGTTTCTTCCATCATCAATTGATTGGAAAATTTGCTGTACTTCGGGTTCTAGGCTTAATCTTCCTTCAACCATAATAAGCCATTTTTAATATATGCAGGAATATTCCAATTACTAAAATCCTTATCGCTGTGATATAAAATATCCAATGCAAAATGAGTTTTCTTTTTTATACAAGAACCCGCTAAAATATAAGCATTACTTACACCATCATCAAACAATTTTGTGTTTTGTAACCCTTGAAATTCATCTTTCTTGCTGTTTACGAATACACGGTTTATGTGAATAAAAGCATCCTCAAAACTCCGTGCGTGATAGGTGTCTTCTTCCTGCTGATAACATATACAAAGCGTAGAACTTCCGATTAGAATTGTTCTGTTTCCAACAGGCAGTGTTTTTAAATCATCCCAAGTAACTTCTTTCAGAAAATGGTTGATTGCAGAATTGCTTGTTTTTGTACCTTCATTAACAGGGCAAGCCCCCCAAACATCTTGTCCTTTCTCATCTTGTTTCACAACTTTGATAGCATCAATATCCGTTAAAATCAGAGATTTTATCCCCAAAAATTCGATAAACTTTTCGAAGATTTGCGAATAAGCCCCAACTTCAATGATAGATATATTTTGAGATAATAGTGGCAAAAAAGTATCTTTTTTGCCTTCTGCTTTTAAACGAGTTGCTTCCTCCAAATCAACTTTCCGCATAAAAGTAGGTATCAATATTCTTTCTGTATCTCCCTCGATTAGAACCGCTTTATCAGCAAAGAAAATTTCAGCCCTACTTATAGTCAAATATTGTTTTAGAAACTGATATTGATTTGAGCCAGCATCATATTGCTTTCTCAAATCTGAAAGATTTTTCGCAGTTACATTGTTCTTAGCTTCTGCTTTCAAATATTTAATATCATCAAAATCACTATCTGCAACAATGTGAGATGAATGTGTTGTAATTATGTATTGAAGCGGTCTATTTATTCCATCATCTCTTTTGATACCCTTAGCAAGTAATTTCTTTATGTTTTTAATAAAGACATACTGCATTTGTGGGTGGGTATGTGCTTCAGGTTCTTCAATGACTAACAAATTGATATCTGCGGGCTTTTTGTCTTTATCTCTTTTAAAATCCTGTACTAGAATTTCAATTTCAAAAATCATACTTATAAGGTTCATATAGCCTAAGCCATTATAGTGTTCTGGCAGCTTATGGTCGTCGTGAGTATAGACAACGGTTGTATTTCCTTCTAGTAGTTCCCTATGCTGTAGAGTTGAAATTATAGCTATATCTGTATCATTCGGTTTTATACCTCCAAAATTGTGTACTTTATTTATTACCTCGCTGAACAGGCCTTTATAAATACTGCTTAATGTAGTGTCAGTCTCTGAAAGTTGGTCTTTAAAATCTTCGGTGGCTTGAGTTTTTTCACTATTATCTTCTTTCTTTTTATAAAGATAGGATGTTTGTTTAGATAGCGTGTTTTCTTTTTCTTTATTGGTTACATCACGCCTAGCACTAATGTATTTGAAACTAATTATATCTTTAATGCTAATTCCTTCTTTATTCATATCTATAAAGTTAGCATCATTGACTCTATTAGTAGTTATATCGTACTCAAAAGATTTCTTGTGCGTATGAAAATAATTGTCTAAATTTTGCTTTAAAAATTCTTTTAACTCTTTAGGCTTATAATTTTTATTCTTTTCAAATTTACTATTTTCATTCGTTACAAAAGCAGAATAGTCAGTTCTGAGGCTAAGGAAATCGGCAAAACTAATTGTATATTCAAATCCTAAGACAATTTTATTATTGTTAGGGTCTAAATCCATCAATACTCTACTGACATTTGATAAATCGTCAGTCTCATTATATTCAATGTAAACTTTTAGTTTAATACCTATCGGTAAAAACTCATGAGGTGTATTAATTGATTTTACAAGACCCTCTAATTCATTCTTAAAATCTATATTCAAGTCATCAAAAGAAAATTTGCTTTTCTCATTCAAGAATTTATCGATAATCGCAAGAATAGAGGTTTTTCCTGTATTATTTTTACCAATAACTAAGGAAAGGCTTTCTTCCAAGTCCATTGAAAAATTCTTTAATAAACGAAAATTCGCAACTTCAATTTTTGTTATTTTCATAAATACAATTTACCAAATATAATTAGTTTTTATCTCTTTTTATTTCAACATTATTTTTCCTTTCCTAATCAAAAGATATATAAAACAGTGTTTTTTATTGTATTAATAATTTTAGGAATTTTTATATCGCTCATGAATTATCGCAGTTAAATGTTTAGTAAATCTCTATTCTAGAAAAAAAACACTTTAATTGCATTAATTCTTGCAGCAATATCAGCAATAAGTAAATAAATAACATCAAAGGCAATATTTTCTTTGCCAACAGTTTGCCATGTTATCTGATTATTCGTTGCCAATAACCTTCACAGCTAACCCCTGCCGCACCAAAAAAATCTGAATCATTCAGCCATTGGCAGTTGCTGCCGGTAGGGTAAAGGCTTAGATAGAATTACCTGCGTAGTTCTGCTTTCAGCAAATAACTGATTTCCTTCGACGATGGCCTTGGGGCATCAGCATTGACTATCTCTCCTTTTTTGTTGATAATCATATAGCGTGGTATGGAGTTTATCCGGTGGTCGGTTATAAAGGCCGATGTTTTAGAGTTGGTTATCAGGTAGCTTTTCTCGGTTATCTCGTACTTGTCAAGGGCTTTTTCCCAGGGTTGTTCTTCATCATTTAGTGCCAAATACACAAATTCTACGTCTTTCAGCTCACTTTTCAATTTTTTTGAATACGGCATTTCGCCAATGCAGGGGCCGCACCAGCTGGCCCAGAAGTCAACGTACACTACCTTCCCTCTCCATTGTTTCAGCAGGTCTTTCCAGGTTGTTCGGCTGTTTTGGGTATCTGTCAGGTAAAGGTCATTGCTTACGGGGGTGCCGTAGTCAATCTCTTTCATCCAGTATTCCAGCGTCTGGTTCGAGCCAAAAACGTGCTTATAATCATCAATGTAGGCTATCAGCGTTTTGCGGTCATACTTATTCAGAATCATCTGAATAATGGTACTCAGCTTAAATGTTGCCTCTATTTCTTCCGGAAAACCCGTAAATGCGCTTTTATATTGCTCTACCAACGGTTTATCCATCGCGTTTCTGATTATATAATGGTATTGGTAAGCATTAAAGATGGGTGTCAGGTGGCGGTTATTAAAGTTTTGCCGGTTAAGGTACTTGTCAGACACCAAAGTCTGTTCCAGTCCGGCATCTTTAAATTCAGCATTAAAATCCATTAAATGGCCATATTGGTCGGCCAGTACCACATCAGCCAGCAGCCTGGCTCTTGGGCTGCCTATGCGTAGCAGTGAGTCGCGTTTTCGTCCGAAATAAGCTTCATTAGCACTGGTAAAAGCCTTCAGAGCTGCGGCAGGTTGGGTGGCTTTCAGCTTCAGGCTTTTTTCCATTTGCCGTTTCTGTGCCTGTATGGCGCTGGTATCGCAGTAGGCTTCTTCCTCCACGCTTTTTATAGCCTGTCTTTTACCATTTACCAACCGGTACACGTTTTTCTGTTGTGTTTCAATCTCTGCCACAATGGTATCTCCGGGCGAAACGATAAATTCCAGGCTCCATACAAACTGATAGTCAAGACTAACCGTCTGCAGGGCAGCATTGAGCTGTAAGGTCAGGGTATCACCGGGATTCATCTGATAAGAAGACTCCAGTGTTTCCGTTTCTTTCAGTGTGATGGCAGGGTGTACTAAAAGCTGGTCAGTTTCAGCCGACCTGAAAACGATAGTAACAGTGTCTGCAGATTTATCTGCCTGCGTGTCTTGCTTTTTTTTATCGGGCGAGCAGGCCAGAAATACAATTAAAGGCAGAAAACAGAGTTTTTTCATGGGCAATCATTTGCAGGCAAGCACAACCCAGCAGTGAGGTCTGCAACTTGCATTGGTGGAAAAAAGTATTCCGGCAGGGCTTTCAAAGCTATTACTGCCGCATACCAATTGCCTGCAATAGTAGTCAATAAAACTGGCTGGCGCAAGGTATTGTTATTTAGCGGTATAAATCTGGCAGATTCATCACCCCAATAGCCCAAAAAAAGAAGTGCCTCTTGTGTGGTGCAAAAGTGCAAACGCAAGAGACACTTCAGCCAATGAGTTGGCCTTATAGTTAAAAGATAGCTATCGGGCTTAAGCTCTGGCATTTTGCCCGATTACCCCCAGATGCGTATTTTTAAAGTTGTCGTTATATTTCAGGCCATAACCGAATATTCTGTCCATTGACGAATGCCCGAACAATATCACACCCGCCAGCCCCGCAAGCGGAATATTGAAGCCGAAGCCTATACCAATAACCAGCACCGCCAACAATTTATGATGGAAAAAATTATATAAAAACGCCCCTGTTCTTGTGTTATGCAGGTAGCCAACCATAGATAAATCAGGCAGCAATATACAAGCCGGAAAAACCCACCAGGCATAAGGAAGCTGATTAAACAGGAATACAGATAGGAGTAATTGGCCTAATTCTTCGAGTGTCAGTAAATTTTTCATTGCTTTATTATTGAATTTTTAATGTCTGCTGCAAAGGTCAGAATAAAATCCCCGGTTGGTCTTGATAAAAATCAAGATTTTGCAATGCCAGGTGGCGCGAAGATCTTGTTTGCCGGTTTATTTCCAGAAGGTATAATAAAACAGATACCAAACTGCAGGGGTTCAGAATTGTGTGGCTTGCCTTGAATTTTCATCTTCTTGAGCGGAATGATTCAAGACCGGGATATGTTGTGTAAATTCAATCATCATTAATTGTATTATCGCATAATTTTACGCCAATCTTTGCTTTTTGCCAAATGGCAAAACAAATCAGATATGAACTATTCACCTTTGCCTAACAATTCATTTAAAAATTTAAAAGATGGCAAAGACAGTTTTAATTACAGGAGCCTCATCAGGAATCGGGAAAGCAACCGCAATTTATCTGGCTCAAAATGGTTATAAGGTTTATGGTGGCGCAAGAAGAATTGAAAAAATGCAGGATCTTAAGGCATTTGGCATAGTACCTGTTGCATTAGACGTTACCCGCGAAGATAGTATGGTTGCCTGCATTGAGCATATCATAAAAGAAACAGGCAGCATAGATATTTTAATCAACAATGCAGGCTCCGGCTATTATGGCGCTTTGGAAGACATGCCAATGGCCGATGCCAAATACCAGATGGAAGTCAATGTTTTTGCGGTGGCTCGCCTGATACAATTGGTGCTGCCGACTATGCGGAAAAATAGCTACGGCAAAATAGTGAATATTTCTTCGGTGGGAGGGAAGGTAACTTTACCTTTGGGCGGATGGTATCATGCCAGTAAATTTGCCATTGAGGGTTTGAGTGATGCCCTAAGAAAAGAGGTGAAAGGCTTTGGAATTGATGTGATTGTGATTGAACCCGGCGGCACGAAATCAGAAATGACAGGGCTGGGCTCAGACTATATGATGCGCGTTTCGGGCAATACGGCTTACAGCTCTCTGGCAAAAGGCGTAAACAATATGTATGCCACCATACAAAAAGACGCTGCCGACCCGATTGTAATTGCTAAACTGATTAGAAAAGGAATTGAAGCGCGTAATCCTGAAACAAGATATGTAGGTGCTTCAGGAGCAAAAATGATGTTGTTTTTCAGAAGAATGCTGTCAGATAAATTATTCGACCGATTGATTATGAGTCAGATGAAATAACGGTTTTATGGAAGCATTTATTAACTATATATTGCAGTTCGGAAATCTGAACAGCCAGCAGATTGATTTAATCAAAAGCAAAGCTGTTGTCCGCGAAATCAAGAAAGACGAGTATTATCATGAAGCCGGAAAGGTACCTCGCGAGGTTATTTTTCTGACAGAGGGTATCATGCGTGTTTGTTATTACAACAATAAAGGCGATGAGATTACGAAGTATTTCATTGAGGAAAATAACTTTCTGGCCGATGTAAACAGCTATAATCAGGAAATTCCGTCGACAGAGTATATACAGGCCATCACACCTTGCACCTACCTTGTGTTGTCCAAAACTGCCATGAAAGATTTATCCATGACCATTATAGAGTGGGATACCATTGTTTCCAAAATAACCGCTAAAGGCCTGGCCGAAAAGGTAAATAAAATCAGTATGATGATGGCAGAAGATGCCACAGAACGTTATCTCTCTTTTCTTGAAAAATTCCCTAATGTGGCAAACCGGATTCCGCTGTCTTATTTAGCGTCTTATTTAGGTATTACGCAATCTTCGTTGAGTAGGATAAGAAAGAATATTCGGTGAGTAGGGGTTCAAAATTTTGAACCCTTACCGTTTGGTATCAATTAATGTCGCGGCGGAGTCTCCCGAGTGTGCGTGCCAATAGCGAGGCAAGGGGCTTATGCAGGCGGGAGACTCTGCTGATACCTTTGAATTTCTTTTCACTCTTTGCCTATTTACCTTCGCACGCTTCAAAACTCCATTTGCCCTCCACCCCTCACGCGAACAAGATGTTCGCGCCACAAAAGCCCTCTGTCCAAAAATTCCTTGATTTTTGTCAAGACCAATCGGGTTTAGTTTTCAGACCTTTGTGTAAGAATCAAACTAATCATCACTTTATATAAACAACGTGATGAAAAATCTTTTGAAATTGGAAGAACTCGGACAGTTTATGCTGGTAATTATACTTTTTAATCAACTTGATTATGCCTGGTGGATTTTTACAGCCTGTATTCTATTGCCCGATTTATCAATAATTGGCTATGCTGTGAATACCAAAACCGGAGCATGGGTTTATAATTTTTTCCATCATAAATTAATTGCCATTGCTGTCATTGGCGCAGGATTCTTGCTTAATAATTCTTTACTTACATTGGCAGGTGTGATTGTATTTGGATATTCATCAATGGATAGAATGTTTGGCTATGGCCTTAAAAATGAAGACAGTTTTAAAAATACGCATTTGGGATTGATTGAAGAGAATGGGAAATCTTGATTCTATGAACCGAACGTAAGGGTTCAAAATTTTGAACCCCTAAAGAGCAATAACAATCACGAATCTCCATCGAAATACCATAATCTATTTTGTTCTTAACTCTCTGCGCAACGCCCTATGTTCCTTACCCCATACCCTCTTCAAATATTTCCTTTTCCTTGCACCTCATTCATTTCTTTTCTTATATTTGCGGCTTATTTATAATTAGTCTAAATACAATTACAACAAACTTATAATGTCTACACCTTTTTTTAACCATTACAGACGCCACATTTTTTTGTTTTCGGGCGCATTAATTCTGTTATTAATGGCCATTGGCGCATCAGCACAACAAATCCGCATTCAGGTAAAAGATACCCGCCAGGAGGCTGTACCCGGCGCTACAGTGATTCTGAATCAAAAAGCAATTGGCCTTACCGACGCCACAGGGTATTATCAGTCGAACATAACACTTATCCCCAACAACGTGCTGGAGATTAGAGCCATCGGCTATGAAACCTACAAAACATCCTTCAGTGCCGATACCCCCGGCAGTATTTTTCAAGTTGTTTTGCAATACAGCCAGAAGAGCCTGTCTGAAGTGGTAGTAACTGCTGGCCGTAAGCCTGAGCATATCTCAACCATTCCGTCGTCTATTACTATTCTTTCCCGCCGTGATATAGAAGCCCAGAGCAATATCACCACCGACATTTCAAGCGTGTTGGGTTTTACGGTACCGGGTCTGGGGGTGTCTACCAATAAGGCGGTTAACTCAGGCCAGACCCTCCGTGGCCGTGCGGTATTGGTGCTGATAGACGGTATTCCGCAATCTACGCCGTTAATGAACGGCTCGCGCGACATCCGCACCATTAATCCGGCCGTTATTGAGCGCGTAGAGGTTATCAAAGGCGCTACTTCCATCTATGGTAATGGCTCTGGCGGGGGTATTATCAACTACATAACCAAGAAAAACGAAGGCGATACCCCACTAACCGGCGAAAGCAGCGTGGGGGTTTCGTTGAATCCGTTCAGCTCCAATGGTACGCTGGGCTACCGTGCCTCGCAGTATCTGGGCGGTAAAAAGGGTAAATGGGGCTATAGTGTGGCAGGGTCGGCCGAATACATCGGTCTGCAAAGAGATGGCGAGGGTATTCCTTTAGGACAAACCGACGGCCTCTCTAACTCTTACCAGTACAATGCTTTTGCCAAAGTAAGTTACGACATCAACGCGCTTTCGTCTGTCAGCGCTTTTTACAATTATTTCAATAGCACGCAGCACACCAAATACATCAGCAAAGACGGGGTGTACGGCCAGACACCCACCATTGGTGTGGAGGGAACCGACCCCGGCAAACCCGCAGGGACACCCTTCAACCATAACGCACTGGTAACCTACACCCGCAGAAACCTGTTTGGTAAAACCCAGCTGGATGCCTCCGTATATATCAACTCGTTTAGCTCCATGAATCGCTACGTTACCACCGGAACGGCCTGGTATGGCCCGGGGCAAACCATGATCAATTCTAAGAAAAAAGGCTTGCGCATTAATCTTAACACCCCGTTTGTAATAGGTAAAATGCCTGCTGAGATTACCTACGGACTAGACCTGCTGAACGACATCACCAATCAGGACCTGGTAGATGGTCGGGTCTATATTCCGAATATGAACATGGTGAATCTGGCGCCTTATGCCCAGTTGAAAGTAGATATTGTTAATAACCTGATTCTGAAAGGAGGGGTGCGCTACGAAAACGCCACGGTAACCATCAACGATTTCAACACCATTGCCACCGGCCCCAACAATGCCGGAAGCATAGCCGTAAAGGGGGGTAAGATACCCTACAATGCCACCATGTTTAATGCTGGTTTGCGCTACGCCCGTTCAGACTTCTTCAATCCGTTTGTGAGTTTCTCGCAGGGCTTTGCCATTAATGAGCTGGGGCGCATTATCCGCCGGGCAACCGCCAACACCATTGAAAGCATGGAAACAGACCCCATCATCACCAATAACTATGAGGTGGGTTTTTCAAGCCGCATCAAAGGCTTCAACTTTTCGGCGGCGTATTACATCAGTACGTCTGACCTCGGCGCTAATCTGGTAGATGTAGGCGGGTATCTGCTTCCGCAGCGCGAGCCTGAAAGGGTATATGGTTATGAAGTAGCCGCCGACCTGCGCCTGACCGACCAACTGAAAATAGGAGGTACTTACGCATTTGTAGAGGGCAAGGCTATTTTTGAAGACGGCAGCAAAAAATACCTGAGCGGCGCCAGAATTGCCCCGCCTAAGGCAACAGGCTTTTTGTATTACTCACCTGTCAGCAAGCTCAACCTGCAGTTTTACTGGGTATATGTAGGCGACCGCGACCGCTTCCAGAAGCAGGCTAACGGTAAGTACCTGAATGGCGAAGGCCCAATTATCGGGTATCATTTATTCAACCTGGCAGGTACTTATAATCTCAACCAAAAACTCAGCTTTAGCCTGGGGGTAGAAAACCTGTTTAACAATGTGTATTTTAACCCTGCCAGCCTTTACCCGGGCTTAAACGCCAATTATGTAAGGGGTAACGGCACACAGCTGAACATCAACACCCGCTTCAGATTCTGATAACAGTTTTAATCTGAATTAAGCATCATCTTGCTCCGGCGGCAGCCGCTACCGGAGCGGGTATGCACCCTTTGCAGTTATTTATAATTACCTTTTTATGAAAGCATTTTTTCTCTGGTTGCACAAATGGCTTGGCCTTATAACCGGTATGGTAGTTTTTATTGTCAGCATTACCGGCTGTATTTACGTATTTCACGACGACCTGAAGCTATGGGCATACCCCCAAAAGTATTACCTGCACCAAACCGCGCTCAATCCAAAGCCTTTGCCTTTAACCACCCTGCTGCAAAAGGCACAGGCAGGCCTGCAAGCCGGAGAGAAAATATCAAGGATAGACCTGTACCCCGACGCCGGAAGAACCTGGGTGTTCAGAGCAAACAAAACCAATGACAATGCCTTTGGCTATTATAACTACCAGCAGTATTATAAAAGGGTGTTTATGAACCCCTACACCGGAGCCATACAGGCCGTTGAAGACACCAGAAAAGAGTTTTTTCAGGTTGTGTTGCAATTGCACCTCAATTTGCTGCTGGGTAAGAAAATCGGGCATCCGGTGGTGGGTTATTCTACGGCCGTTTTTGTGTTGCTGCTGCTGACGGGTCTGGTGTTGTGGTGGCCTAAAAAATGGAACCGCGCAACCGTGAAACAAGGTTTATGGCTTAATTTCAGCTACCGCTGGAAACGCCTCAACCACGACCTCCACAATGTGCTGGGCTTTTACAGCCTTGTTTTTGCTTTTATCATAAGTGTAACGGGGCTGGTGTTTGCTTTCCCCGGCTTTAAAACTTTTTATACCGATACCCTGAACAAACTCGGAAGCGTGGCAAAAGCTAAAAAAGACTTTGTGCCAGTGCCGCAACCCCTGAACAAAACGCTCGACAACGCCTTGATTTATGCCTTGCAGACCTACCCCAAGGCCGACATGATGTCAATCAGGCTACGCGACTCTACCGAAAAAACACACGATATACAGATAAGGCTGAACAAAGACCGCACCGGGGTTTTCAGATGGCTGTACTTTAACCAGTCGGACGGCCAAATCAAGCAGTTGAAATCAAATGAAAACCAGGCACCCGGCGATAAAATGGCCTCGCTCAACTTTGATTTACACATAGGCGCCATAGGCGGGCTGCCCACCAAAATTCTGGCATTTGTAGTCTCTCTCATTTGCGCCTCCCTGCCCGTTACCGGTTTCATAATCTGGCTGAATAAAGAGAAAAGCAGTGCAAAGAAAGGTAAAAGAAAGAGTAAAAAAGTGGCGGTTAGTTGAGGTTGGTGTGTTTTTATAGACAGGGCATTGCCGTGTGTATACGATTTATAAATAATAAAACCCTGCAAAAATCTCCTGTGTGCCCAGGTTTTTGATATAAAAGGGGTTTAACATCAGTTAAAGGCTTTAAATAGATTTGTGTAGACCTATAACATGGCTGGGCGGCTCGAAAAGTACCCCAAAATAGCAACCCCCTTATAAAAGCAGGGTTTGAAAGCATATTTTTTAATCTTTTAGCTGTATATTTGTGCGGTAAATAAAGTAATTTGGTTCGCCGTATAATCCATATCAAGCAACTTTCTGCCGGGCAGGTTTCTCAGGCCCGGAGGTGGGTTATATTCTCTATATTTATCGTTTTCTTTGCCCAAAGCACGCTTACTTTTCTTTTCTGTTTTTCTGTAAAAAACCCAGAGGAGTTCAGCAGGCAAAATGCCAGTATTGAAAAAAAAGTAGCACTGTTTGAAAAAGAACTCCAAAAAAAACTACTTGACCTGCTCGATTTCGGGCAGAAACCCACCCAAAAGAAACAAACCTCGGTAAATCTGGCTTTTTCGTTCAATCTTTTTGTAGAAGACATAGATCTGGCTGTTAACCCGGCACAGGGTGTCAATGACTGGCCTCAACGCAACTATGCCTACAAAAACGGTTATTTTCAGGATTTCTACGCCAAAATTATCCATCCTCCACAGGTATCGGTATAAACAATAATGAAGCACGTATGCTTCACCTGGTCGTCCTGTTTGGCACGGCCTGCATTTTTATTGTCTAATTAAACCGAATCATCATGGATTTTCCAATATTTCATCTCGATTTCCTCGGAAACCGGGCCTTAATCGCTATTATAGCGGTGCTTCATGCCGTTATTAATCACGCACTGGCAGTTGGGTTGATGCCCGTTGTGGCCATGCTAGAGTTTAAAGGTTTCAGTCTTTTAAAGACTGACCCGGCTCAGGCCGAAAAGTGGGATAAAACCGCCTACCGGATACTTTTCTTTGCATTTCTTATTACTACCACTATTGGCGCCATGACAGGTGTTGGTATCTGGTTTTCGGCTTCGCTGGTAAACCCAGCCTCCATTGGCAGTCTCATTCGTGTTTTCTTTGGCGCATGGTTTGTTGAATGGATTGTCTTTGTAACTGAAGTAGTGTTGATATTGCTTTATTTTCTTACCTGGAAAAAGCTGCGGTCAACCATAACCGATAGAGCCAAACACTTGCGCTATGGTATTTTTCTATCGTTTTTTTCGTGGATAACCATGTCTATCATCGTATCTATTCTTTCTTTTATGATGGACACCGGCAACTGGAACGCCAATCGTAGTTTCATTTATGGGTTCCTGAATCCGATATACGTACCGCAGCTGTTATTCCGCACTGCGCTGGCCATGACAATGGGCGGAATGATAGCCCTGTTTCTGGCTATCATTTTTACCCGTAAAGACCCGGCTTTCCAGGCTGTCATTGTCAGGTTCATTAGTCGCTGGGTGCTGGTTTGGGCCCCTTTGGCAGCGTTGAGCGCGGCTTTTTATTACTATGTGATTCCTGATAACCTGATTGGAAATTTGCCTGTGGCTATGGGTACTATGGAGTTTCAGAACTGGTACTCGCAGATAATTAGTATAGTGGGCATAGCTATTGGGCTGGTTATGATAACCGCCAACTGGTCGTTTTTTAAGCCTGCCACGGTGCCATCGTGGCTGGCGGGGCTTTCAATACTGCTGGTAGTAGTGCTGATGGGCCACTTTGAACGCCTGCGCGAGTTTATCCGCAAACCTTATGTAATTGGCGAGTATATGTACTCTAATGGTATAAGGGTTGAAGATTACCCCCTTTTGCAGCGAGACGGCGTTCTGAAGCACGCAAACTTTGTGCCTACCAAACAGATAACAGCTGGCAACATAACCGAAGCAGGAAGAGACGTATTTATTATTACCTGTAGCCGCTGCCATACAACCAATGGCATGGTAAACCCAATAAAAGGCAAGTTTACGGCTATGTTTGGCAATAAACCCTGGGATACCGCGCAAATGAAAGCCTACATAAAAAATATGCATCGGGCACGCTATTTTATGCCGCCGTTTCCCGGCAATAATCAGGAGCTTGAGGCGCTTTGTGTGTTTATTAAAACCCTTCAGCAAGACTACACCCTGCCGGTTGAAGGTTCGCAAAACGGGTTGGGACTCTTAAAGCCTTCTGAGGTTTCAGCCGGACAGTAACTTAAATTTTTATGCGCCTTTAATGGCGCTCATTAAATCAGCAATTCATTATGTTTTATTATATATTATTGCAGGCAGCACCGCAAATAGTGCAGAAAGACCTGCCTCTACCATTGCCGCTACCAGAGTGGCTACTGGTTTTGTTACTGGTTGTATCGTTTCTGGTACACATTCTTTTTATAAATCTAATGGTTGGAGGCTCTGTTCTTGCTCTTTTTTATCAGATACTCGGGCTTCGTAAACCCGACTACGACAAACTGGCCTACTCAGTTGCCGAAACCATTACAGTCAATAAGTCGCTGGCCATTGTTATGGGCATTGCTCCGCTATTGGTCATTAATACGCTTTATACCACTTATTTTTATACGGCCAATGCCCTCACCGGCCTGATGTGGATTATGGTTATACCCTTGGTAACTATTGCGTTACTGCTGCTTTATGCGCATAAGTTTTTATGGCAACGGTTACAACATAACAAGCTGCTTCATATCAGTTTTCTGGCTACGGCCGTGCTAATTTTTCTTTTTATACCGCTCATTTTTCTTACCAATGTCAATCTCATGATGTTCCCTGATAAATGGTCGGTTGTTGAGGGGTTCTTTTCAGCATTACTGCTTCCCAATGTTTTTCCACGATACCTGCATTTCCTGAATGCCTGTATGGCCGCTTCGGGCTTGTTTCTGGTGTGGTACTGGGGGCGGAAAACCTATGATTTCGAGTCCCGCTATCCAACGCTTTCCCGTTTCAGAGTCCGTAAAAATCTGTACACCATTACATTTTATGGTTCGCTGATACAGTTTATTATAGGACCCATTATACTTATCACCCTGCCTTCGCAAGGGCTGGCTTCTAATGTGCTGCTGGTGATTCTGAGTGGTGCGGCGGTAGCCATAGTAGCAATGGTGTGGCTCTGGAAAGAAATTAATGCCGACGAAACCCAATTTGGCAGATATTTTGGCAGGATAGCCATTGCCATGAGTATTGTAGTTATATTTATGGGGTCTGGCAGGCAGCTTTACCGTTCTAACGCCCTTAACCCGCACCGCAAGCTGGTAGCTGCCAAAACTGCAGCTTACGAGAAACTGGTAAAAGAAGCCACTGCCGAAGCCGGTAAAGCTAAGGTGGTTTCAGCAGATGCGCCCAAGCTACCCGGCCAGGATATTTTCAATAATAACTGCATAGCCTGCCACCAGGTAGATGAAAAACTGGTAGGCCCCGCCATGAAAGAAGCCGCCGGTATTTATAAGGGAAACAAGGCTGGTTTGGTAAGCTGGATTAAAAAGCCCGGTAAAAAGCGCGAAGGCCCACCTATGCCACCACAAACCCAACTAACCGACCAACAGGTACAGCAGGTGGCCGAATGGATTCTTTCTCTTCATTAGTATAGAAAAAAGGTTTTTTGCACTTTTTAAACTATGATAGCCTTATGAAGAAATCTAAACGACAAGCAACTAGTGGTTTTTCATCCGGAAAGCAGGTAGGCATACTTATACTGTTGCTTTTGCTTATACTTTCTATGATACTGGTATTTATATCGGTGTAAAATGATTGGAGGCAAAACAGGTTTAATAGACCGGATTTATAAAATGATAATTGCCTTATGATAGCCGGGGCGTTTGCAGAGCCGGACGCTTCGGCTATTCAATAAAATTTATTGTTTAATGCCCGCTTAACAATAATCCCAAACTTATGACAGTTGGTATAACCAAGGATTAGTACTGCGTAGTTTTATGCACAAAATTACATTCGGGTAGGGGTAGATCCAGTTGCTTTAAACCTTTAACTGCCACTGTTTGTTACTTGGAAATGCCTTTTTAATGATTTTTTTGGCCTTACGATGCAGATGCTTGAGCTGCATGGGTTGTTTTAAGTAAGCGGTATTGTCTGGCTTAGAGGGGTCTAGCCTCAAGACAGTGTTAAAATCCTGGGCTGCGTCGTCATTTTTACCGATGGCCTCATAGCAAATCCCTCTGTTGAAATACGCCATAAGTTTATCTGGGGCATCTTTGCTAATAGCTTTGGTGTAATCTAGTATAGCAGCAGTAAATTGTTTGTCTTTTTTAAAACTGTTACCCCGGTTAATCCAAATATTTGAATTGGTAGAATCAATCATTAATATCGCGGTGAAATCGCCGATAGCGCAGGCAGAGCCTCTTCCCCAGTTTCTCAAAAAACCACGATTATAATACGGCTTAATATTATCAGGGTTAAGATTGATTGCTTTCGTGTAATCTTTTATCGCCTCTCTCAGTCGGAAAGGCCCATACACATAACAAACCCCGCGTTTATTATAAGCGTCGGCATTGGTGGAGTCAAACTTTATGACATACCCATAAGCCTCAGCAGCTTTTTTGAATTGTTTCAATTCATACAAGCACGAACCTTTGGCATTATAAGCCTCAATGCTTTTCGGATTCAGCAAAATGGCTTTGTCGAAGTCAATCAATGCTTCTTTATAAGCCTTGTTGGCAAACTTCTTTTCTCCGGCTTTAAGATACTCCTCAGCCGTTTGCGCCGAGGCATGAAAGACAGTACCAAGCAACACAATAAGGGTAATTACACAGCGATTCAAAAAGTAGCGGGTCATCAGCATGAAATATTTATAATGTTAAGTATTATTGCGGAACTGTTTGTAGGCAAAAATAAGGAAAATTTGTTTGCAGAGGGCATAGCTGGATTCGCAGAGAGCGAAAAAATAATAGAGGTGTTAGTATATAGGGTGCCGTTAAATAAGAAATTCTTGCCGGGAAAGTATCAATCTTCTAATATTGAAATTCTAACCTAACAAATAGAACTCTAAGTCGATTGAAGATGCAATTTGGCATTGTCGAATTGCTTTGCAAATTGCCCTAGGTTCTTTTAACTTATCCTTCTCTTAAATCATGATATTAGAAAAATTGCTAGTAATAAATTACAGAAGTTGTAGAAAAATTAAAATAGAGTTTAAAGCTCAACAGCCAAATATATTAATTGGTGTCAATGATTGTGGTAAATCTACCATTCTAAAAGCTGCTGAATTATTGTTTAATGATAAGGCAATTTTTTCTTTCTCAAAGGATAACAGTGCTAGGAGAGATTTTTCTAATTCTCCTTTGGAGATTAATGAATTTGAAAATTTTATTGCTCAAGAAGGGTTACCTTCTTTGGAATATAATGGAAATCAATGTTACGTATTAGGTAAACTAAATATCCATGATGGTGAATTATCTGAACCTATACTTGAATCTCTAACAACCACAGCGCGATGGATTATAGAATCAAATGATTCAAATTATATATGGATTACCAAATGTTTTGATACGACTAATAATTCAATTAAATCATTAGTATTATTAAAGGATTGCAAAATAAAAGAAGAAAGATTATCGGCTTTCAGTTTGACTAGCTCACAATTAACTAATAAGGTTAAAGAATTGGAAGTCCCTAAAGAACACCTTATTAATAAAAACAATTCTGGCCCACTTTCTAGCATAGAAAAAGTAAGGGCAATATACTCATTCCTAGGTTCTTCTGCATATTGGAGTGAGTTTAAGTTTGATAAAGGGGATAAGGAAATTTTACCTACTTTTAGATATTTGGATTGGAATTATTCCTTGGAGGAGATTAAGGGACTTGCAGGTGATGCTATGCGTGAATTATTAGAAGAACATATAAATCCACTTAAGGTTCAAGTAACAGGTACGGCTACGCGCATAACTGATGGTATTAATGAAAAACTTAAGAACATACATAAGATTATAGGCCAAGATTTTCCCAATATAACTGCAATTAAAACTAAAGTATTTATAGATTTGAAAGAGTCAATAACTGACATTATTATAAATAAATCCAATGCAGATGGAGATATTCATTTGGATGCTCAAGGCGAAGGTGTAAAAAGGCAAATTTGGTTCGCAATGTTAAAAACAGCAGCTAGCGTAAATTCAGGAAACGAAAAAACATTGAAGAAGTTTATATGGGCTTTTGACGAACCAGAAACTCATTTGTATCCTACTGCACAGCGTCAATTGTTTGACCTTATACAAAATATTTCATTTGGTAATGTACAAACTATTTTAAGCACTCATTCTACCATATTTATTGATAAAATAAAACTAAATACTATAACTGGTGTAATGCAAAATTCTATCGGTTATAGTGAATTGTATGGTATCGACAGCATAGATTCTATTTATGATAATTTAAATGTTAGAAATAGTGATTTTTTATTTTACAATAAGTTTTTAATAATTGAGGGAGACACTGAGGCTCATCTTATTCCTGGACTATATAGACTATGGAAAGGTAATTCTCATGAGGAAGATAATATTCAGATTATCAATATAAAAGGGAAAAATGGTTGGCTGCAGGTAAAACAAATTCTAGAGAGTGTTTTCAATGGGTTTAAAAAGGATACCAATAATGTTGTTTTCCTTTTTGATAATGATTTTTCTTATGATTTAGGTCAAAGAGCTATTACTTCGAATATGTTTTTTGTGGGTAAACAAGATATAGAAGATTCTATCGATTCAAGTATTTGGGTACAAATCTGTAATGAAAAGCTTCATGATTTTGGAGTAACAGTTACCAGAGAGGATATTGAGCATATCAAGTCATCGATTCCTACGGATCGTGCAGGGGCTAAGATGGATAAGTTTTACATAAAACTCCAAACTCAAATAAGGAATAAGCTAAAGGAAAATAATATTGAAGATGTAGACTACGATATATTAAATAGTAAAGGTAGTGATTCAGCAAAAATGATTTTAAAGTATTTAGTTGATAGCAGACATATTGATAGTAACATTATTAGTGCATTTGAAAAATTGAATAATAATTAAAGAATTCGCTTTATTTCTCATTAGATGCAAGTTTATAATATGTCAACCATCCCATACAATCAGTCCGTGTGTAAACATCATTACCAACAAGCATTCCAAGAACGCCATACACACCAACTAAATAATAAACATTTAGCCAAAACTAAAAAAAACAACTGGTTTTCGTCAATGCTACTGTAGAGACAAGGCATTGCCTTGTCTCTACACACGAATAGCACCCATACTCTTACGAACGGACCAACACACTCGCCCCCCCGCATTTTCCTTTCACCCACCTTAGCATCCATCAATAAAAATGCGTAACTTTGGCTGTTTTAGCAGATAAAATCCCGAATAAAGTGGCACGTCCGTCAAAAGAAGAAACCGTAAAACAGCCAAAGGAGACTCCTCTCAACCGACAATACAATCAGATAAAGGCCAAGTACCCGGGGGCGGTGTTGCTGTTCCGTGTGGGTGATTTCTACGAAACTTTCGGCGAAGACGCCATCAAGGCCTCCAGGATACTGGGCATTGTTTTAACACGCCGCAACAACGGCGGTGCGCAGGAAGAACTGGCGGGTTTCCCGCATCACTCGCTGGATACCTACCTGCCCAAACTGGTGCGTGCAGGCGAGCGCGTAGCCATCTGCGACCAGCTTGAAGACCCCTCAGCCGCCAAGGGCATTGTGCGTCGGGGCGTTACTGAACTCGTTACGCCGGGCGTTTCTTTCAACGATAACGTACTCAATACCCGCCAGAACAACTATCTGGCTTCTATACATTTCGCCCGTCCCGATTACTTCGGGGTGGCTTTTCTGGACGTTTCAACGGGCGAGTTCCTCACTACTGAAGGCAACACGGCCTATATCGATAAACTGCTGCAAAGTTTTGCTCCGGCAGAGGTACTCTATTGCAAAAAGTACCGCCATGAATTTCATGGCACTTTCGGCGATAAATTCAACGAGTTTTGTTTTGAAGACTGGGCCTACCAGTACGACTTCGCCTATAACCTGCTCATCAATCATTTTCGTACTGCTTCCCTCAAGGGCTTTGGTGTAGAAAACCTCACCGAAGGCATAGTGGCGGCAGGGGTTATTCTGCGGTATCTGTCAGATACCGAGCATAAGGAAATGGGGCATATCTCGCGCCTTACCCGCCTCGACGAAGATAAATATGTATGGCTCGATCGCTTCACTATCCGCAATCTGGAGCTGGTTTTTGCACAACATGAAGGCGGCGTACCACTCATTCAGGTACTAGACCAGACCATTACGCCGATGGGTGCCAGGCTGCTCCGCAAATGGCTGGTGCTACCGCTGAAAGAAAAAAGCGTGATACAGGAACGCCTGGATACCGTTGAGTTTTTTGTGCAGCAAGATGAGGTAGCCGAAAACCTGACTACCCTGCTGAAACCCATTGGCGACCTGGAACGCCTGATTTCTAAAGTGGCCGTTCGGCGGATTAGTCCGCGCGAGCTGGGGCAGTTGAAACGGGCGCTGGCACAGGTGCCGCCCATCAAAAAACTGCTGGAAGACGGCAGCCAGACATTTGATGTGCTGCAGAAATATGTAGCCCAGCTGACCGACTGCAAGTATCTGTTCGATAAAATAGACCGGGAACTACGAGACGATGCCCCGATTGTTACCAATCTGGGGAATATGATAAAAACCGGAGTAGATGCCGAACTGGACGAACTCCATAAGATTGCTTTTTCGGGCAAAGACTTCCTGATTGAAATTCAGAACCGCGAAGCGCAACGCACGGGGATTCCGTCGCTCAAAATCTCTTATAACAAGGTATTCGGGTATTATCTGGAGGTATCAAATGCCCATAAGAGCAAAGTGCCGGTTGAATGGATAAGAAAGCAGACACTGGTAAACGCCGAGCGGTATATAACCGAGGAACTGAAGATTTATGAAGATAAAATTCTGACTGCCGAGACCAGAATTTTTGAGATTGAACAGCGAATTTTTAATGCTTTGGTAGCCACTGCCGGCGAGTTTGTAGCACAGATACAACAAAATGCCCGGGTGATATCGGTGCTGGATGCCCTGGCTTCTTTTGCCAAAGTGGCACGAAAAAATAATTATTGCAAGCCAACAGTTACCGAAAACAAGGTGCTGAACATTAAAGAAGGCCGCCACGCCGTAATTGAGCAGCAACTGCCTTTGGGCGAAAGCTATGTGCCGAACGACCTGTTTCTGGACGACGAAACCCAGCAGATTATCATCATTACGGGGCCGAATATGGCCGGTAAGTCGGCCTTGTTACGGCAAACGGCCCTCATCTCATTAATGGCGCAGGTAGGCAGCTTTGTGCCTGCCGCCAGTGCCGAACTGGGCATTGTAGACAAGATTTTCACAAGGGTAGGGGCCAGCGACAACCTGTCGAGGGGTGAATCTACCTTTATGGTTGAAATGACCGAAACGGCCAGTATCCTGAACAACCTGAGCGACCGCAGCCTGATAATCATGGATGAGATTGGTCGAGGAACCAGCACTTATGACGGCGTGAGCATAGCCTGGAGCATTGCCGAATACCTGCACAACCACGCCAAAAGCAAGCCCTGGACACTCTTTGCCACGCATTACCATGAGCTGAACCAACTGGCGGATGATTTTCCGCGTATCAAGAATTTCAACGTGGCAGTAAAGCAGGTGGATAACAAAATGGTGTTTCTGCGCAAGCTGAAAGAAGGCGGCAGCGAACATAGCTTTGGTATCCACGTGGCACAAATGGCTGGTATGCCACAATCGGTGGTTCTAAGAGCCAACGAAATATTGCATCATCTGGAAGAAGACCACATCAAAGAAAACAATAAGGAGAAAATCCAGCAGGCACCCAAAAACAATATCCAGCTCAGTTTCTTTGAACCACAAGACCCGAAGCTGGAAGCCGTAAAGAAGAAATTACAGGCTTTGGATGTCAACACCCTGTCGCCCATTGAAGCGCTTCTGAAACTGAACGAGCTGGTGAAGCTATTGTAACGGAAGGTTTGTAGAGGTGCTGTGCATGCGGCTCATCGCCGAATCTGGATTTTCCCGAAACAGTTTTAAGAGATTGTTTTGGAATTAAAATCCCGTCGGGATGATACATCTGTAGTAAGTGATTCGATTCGTGTGGTTGTATCTGAACG
Source organism: Emticicia sp. TH156 (assembly GCF_002855535.1). Classification (NCBI taxonomy): domain Bacteria; kingdom Pseudomonadati; phylum Bacteroidota; class Cytophagia; order Cytophagales; family Leadbetterellaceae; genus Emticicia; species Emticicia sp. TH156. Next base: position 337,351 of record NZ_PKRS01000004.1, on the reverse strand, counting down.
AGCTGTTGTAACGGAAAAGCCGCAATGCTTGCGGCTCATCGCCGAATCTGGTTACTTCCGAATTGATATTTGACAGACTGTTTTTTAAACAAAATTCTACTCCATAAACAGGCCCCCGGAGACGCACGCAGTGCGTCTCTACACGCCCTCTTTAAATAGCCGCAACTGTTCATTGGCGGAACTTTGCCAAATATTATTTCGTTTTTTAAATTTATATGAGGCTTGAAACCTCAAAAACTTTTATTAAATTTCACACAATTGTTAATTTAAACTCTTTCAACTATGGCATCATCATTCAACATTGCTTACCCCGGTACTTCTGCCGAGTTCGCTTCCGCTGCCGGAAATGCCATCACCGGTAAAGGTGGTGTTTTCAACGGAAACGACACCAAAGGTACGTTCAGTATTGACACACCCATAGGCGACGTAAAGGGCAGCTATCTGGTGCTCTCTGAGCCTGGTAGCCCCGAAACCCAGATTGAGGTAACTATTACCGATAAACCTTTTCTGGTTCCGATACGGAAAATCGAAAGCACCATTGCCTCTTTTCTTATGAAGTAATGGGTTCCGTTCTGTCTGATTGGCTGGCCGGGCTCTTTAAGCCTTATTCAACCAAAAATACCCCGCCAGCAAACGCACAGAAAACAAAAAACTCCCCCGCTTAGCTAGTGAGGGAGTTTTTTGTTGGCTCAGGTATTAACCCAATCAGCTTATTTTAAGTTTTTGTCCGGCTTTTACGCTGTTAGATCGTAATCCGTTCAATTTTTTCAGCTTTTCTATCGAAATGCCACCATAACGTTGTGATATCTTCCAGAGGGTGTCTCCTCTTTGCACCACATGATACTTCGGCTTGGTGTTTTCAATATGGTTTCTGGTTTTTCTTTCGTTTTTAACAATGCGTTCCACCTCTGTTACTTCCTCGTTGTCGTCATCCAGAATCACCAGACGTTGGCCAGCCAGTATTTTAGACGACTTCAGGTGATTCCAAACCTTCAGGTCATACATTTCCACATTATACCTGGTGGCTATTCTGTTCAGCACTTCGCCCCGTTTCACTACGTGGTATCTTTTCTTTACTTTCTTAATCTTTCTTACCTCGTCTTCCTGGCGCTCGGGTTTTACGTTTTCTTCTTCTTCACTTTCACTTTCAGCCTGGGCATAGCCGCTGTTGTTGCCCCCTATAATTACCACACCGGGTTCGGTTCTGGCTTCGTTAGACGCCAGCATCGTATTGCCTTGTTTTTTAGATGCCGCCTCCAGAATAGTATTTCGGTTGGCCTCAAAATAAGCATAGCTTTCAGCCGGAATCCTCAGGTCAAGGCCACGGCTCGATGCCGGTACATGGTCTTTTAGCAGGTGGGGGTTTAATAACTGTATATCATCAAGGCTGATACCGCTGGCATTGCTGAATGCCTCTACATCTACATAGCCGTCTACGGTTATGGTCTGGTATTCTCTTGGCGCCATTCTTAACGAATCATCACCGGCAATGCCATATTCATCGGCATGGTGCATCATGTACATAATGGCAGTAAACTGCGGTACATAAGTGCGGGTGTCGCGGTGCAGGTAGGGGTGAAGCTCCCAGTAGTTAGTAATGTTTCCGGCACGTCTAATGGCCCTTCTCAGGTTACCCGGCCCGGTGTTGTAAGAAGCAAGCACCAGTTCCCAATCGCCAAATATCTTATATAATTGTCTGAAATAACGGCAGGCGGCATCAGTCGATTTCTCAAGGTCCATGCGTTCGTCTACATATTCATCAATTCTCAGGCCATGTTCACGGCCGGTTGGTTTCATAAACTGCCACAAACCTACTGCCTTGGCTCTTGATACCGCCTTCGGATTCAGGGCCGATTCAATCATCGACAAATACTTCAGCTCGTCGGGCATTTCGTATTTAGCCAGATATTTCTCAAAAATCGGGAAATAGAAATCTTTCTTCTCCAGCATTCGCTTTGTAAAACTGGGCTTCTTGTAAATGAAGTATTCTACAAAACTTTGCACTGTGGCGTTGTACTCCAAAGGAATAGTCTTCTGCATTTTCTGAAACCCTTCGCGTACCTTTCTGGCATCGGCGCTTGGTATAAAGGCTTCTACAGGTTGCTCTTTGAGCGTGTCTTCAGACGATACCAATGTGGCTTCTTTTGGAATTACAGACTGGGCTTGAACGGTAAATGAGGCACAGCCAATAAAGCTCGCAATGACGAGGCACTTCTTGAGTAATGTCATAATTTCAATATCTTTTTACTAAGGGATTTCAGCTTTTGTAATGGCACTAAGAAAGCAATGTTTGTCAAAAATAGAACACAACCGCTTGTTTGTCAAGGAATTGTAAAACTTTTTTTGATATTTTCAAATTTTTCTGAAAAAACAATAAGCATTTGGAAGCCGGTTTGAGGCAACTTTTATACCTTGAAACAACCATCGGGGTTTTCCGAAAACCTTGAAAAACAGTTGTTTTAAGCCAGGCGCAGGGCTGTTCAAACCGCTTTCAGGGGCTTACTGTTGCTGCAAAAATTTAGCGAAGGCCAGCATTTCACTTTCTTCAAAATTTTTGCCAAGCACCTGTATTCCAATCGGCAGGCCGTCTGAACTCTGTCCGTTCGGAATCGAAACGCACGGATTCCCGATTACATTGGCCTGTACCGTAAAAATATCGGCCAGAAACATCTGCAATTGGTCTTCCGATTTTTCACCTATTTTAAAGGGCGGCGTTGGGGTAGTGGGCGAAATCAGAAAATCATAAGCCGACAGGATTTTGTCGGTCGACTCTTTTATTAAACGACGAACCCGCTGTGCTTTGGTATAATAGGCGTCATAATAATCTGCACTTAATACAAAAGTGCCTAATATAATGCGCTTCCGAACCTCAGCCCCGAAGCCTGCTGCCCGTGTTTTTTTGTAGAGACTTTCCAGATTGTCAATTTTGCTGCCTGCCCTGAAGCCATATTTAACGCCATCAAAACGCGACAGGTTAGAGCTGGCCTCGGCAGTTGTCAGTATATAATAAGTAGGTAGCAGATATTTTAGCAATGGGTAGTCTACAGCCTCTACCACATGCCCCTGGTCTTTTAACCAGTTTATGGTCTCAAAAGTTCGTTGTTTAACGTCTTCGTCCAGCCCTTCGCTTTCCAGCGCCTCACGCATGTAGGCAATGCGGTAGTGTTTTTTGGGGCTTAGTTGCTTGGTAAAAGCGGGCACAGGGCGGCTTGATACGGTGCTGTCGTACTCGTCTGCTCCGGCAATAATTTCAAGCAGAAGCGCGGCATCGTTTACATCTCGGGTAATGGGCCCCACGCAGTCGAATGACGACGCATACGCAATCAGACCCCAGCGCGAAACCCGCGAGTAGGTAGGTTTTACACCAATAACGCCACAAAAAGCAGCCGGCTGACGAACAGAACCGCCCGTGTCTGAACCCAGCGAAGCAAGGCACATATCGGCCTGTACTGCCACCGCCGACGCCCCCGACGAGCCACCCGGCACACGGGTAGGGTCGGCATAGTTGCGTACCGGGCCAAACGCCGAGTTTTCGTTCGACGACCCCATCGCAAATTCGTCGCAGTTCTGGCGGCCTATAATAATTACGTCTTCGTCTATTACCCTTTGCACCGCCGTTGCCGTAAACTGCGACTCAAAGCCGTCCAGAATCCGGCTGGCTGCCTGTAAACCGTGGTCCTGGTGAGCCAGTACGTCTTTTATGCCTATGACCATTCCGGCCAGCCTGCCGGCGGTGTTGTTTTTTATTTTTTCGTCTACCTCAGTGGCTTTTTTTAATGCCTCGTCGGCATACACTTCCAAAAAAACATTCAGATTTTTATTTTCCTCAATTCGTTCCAGATAATATTTCACCAACGCTACACAAGACGTCTCCTGTTTTCTGATTGCCTCCTGAATTTCTCTCAGTGAATTGTATTTCGCCATTTTATCGGTTTTTCTTTAAAAATCTGTTTTATTTGTTACTGAATTGCCAGTACCTTGGTGTGCCACAACCTGTTTAAAATGGCTATGCGCTGTTTGAAACTGCAATTTCTTAAAAAACTTTCAGAATTAAAACCAAGTAATTGTCGAATATCGGTTGCAGATTGTCGAATTGACTCTTTAAGGCGAACTTTCAGTACGTCGCAATCAGGAAACCTCGTATAAGGATTTATTGCTTTCGTATGTATAAAATAATTGATTTATATTTTTGAAAATCCGATTGCTAGAAAATTTTGCCACGATGTACACAAAGTAGCTCAATGTTACACAATTTATTTTTATCACGGAGGTACGCCAAGTTTGGCACAGAGTTGCACGAAGAGATGATTAACGTGAAAATTTCAAAAAAAGAGTGACAACTAAAATTAAAGACAATAAAACATCATTTTCTGTTTGAGTAGAGTTAAAAATCGGGTAGAGAATTTTGCAAAAAAGAAGTGAAATATCAGATTTTTAATTGTATGAGTTTAAATGATGAATGTTTTTTTGTTACTTTTTTTCAAAAAAAAGTAAATCCAAAAAACTTAACAAAAAGTGGATTTAATCAATGGAAAGATTGAATTATTAAGTGAATAAAGAATACTACAACAAAATAATAATATGAAAGTAGAATTAGTAAGAGTGGATGATGCCTTTCATTTTGAGGCAACGGGAGTATCAGGAGTAACCAACCACATTGATGCCAACGTGGAGATAGGCGGGCATAACGCCGGTGCCAGACCCATGGAGCTGCTGCTGATGGGCCTGGGTGGCTGTACTGCCATTGATGTAATACTGGTACTTAAAAAACAACGCCAGCTGATTGAAGACCTGCGGATAAGTGTAGAAGGCGAGCGTACTCAGATAGAAGGTACAGAAATGAAGCCTTTCAGAAAAATTAATATTCATTACGCATTTAAGGGAACCATTGACCCCGAGAAGATAGAAAGAGCCATCAAGTTATCAATGGAGAAATATTGTTCGGCCACGGCGCAGTTGTCGCCCACTGCCGAAATAACCCATTCTTATTCTTTGAATGAGTAAGGTAAAACTGAAAACTGGTGCAGAGAGAAGGCCATGCCATCTCTCTGCAATTTACCAATAATTCTTTTTCGCCCATGCCCTACAACGAAGCCGTTCTGAACAGAATCAGAGACATTCTTACAGAAAAACAGGTAAGTTTTACTGAAAAAACCATGTTCAGCGGGGTTTGTATCATGGTCGACGACAAGATGTGCTGTGCCACGCATACCAATAAAAAGACAGGGGAAGACGTGGTGCTCTGCCGCCTGAGCCCCGAAGATTTTGCCACAGCCATAGAAAACCCCGATTGCCTGCCAATGGACTTTAACGGTAAGGCCATGAAGGGCTACGTGTACTTAACCGGGCGGGGTTTCAGAACCCGGAAAGACCTTGAACACTGGCTGCAGCTTTGCCTCAATTACAACCCTTTGGCTAAAAAATCTAAATAGCTATGGAAAAACCGTTGATTGACCAGGAGTATCGCCTCGAAAAAATGGACGCCCCCGGTGGGTGGACATACGTTGAAATAAAAGAAATAGATGCCCCGCGCAAAGGGCCTTTCGGCTGGGTGCGGGTAAGGGGTACGGTTGACGGCTATGAGATACGCGGCTATAACCTGATGCCCATGGGGCAGGGGCGGTTGTTTTTTCCGGTAAAGGCAGAAATCAGAAAGAAAATCAAAAAACAACTCGGCGACACCGTAAGGGTTATTTTATATGCTGACAACCTGCCGACAGATGTGCCTGAAGAACTGGCCGACTGCCTGAAAGACGAACCCGGCCTGTATGAAAAATTCATGGCGTACTCTGAAGGCGAAAAAAAAGGTTTTATTGAGTGGATTTACTCTGCCAAAACCGACGAAACCCGGGCGGCAAGAATCGTAAAAACCATTGAAAAAGTGGCAAGCGGGCAGAAGTTTCACCAACAATAATGTTTGTACCTGCGTTTGTTTACAGGCTTAGGGGCAAAAAGTTGCAGTACCACACTACCGTTATCTTCTACCTGCTGGTGGTACTCAAAATCTATTAACCGGCATTGTTGCCGCAGGGTTGCGGCCTGTCTTAAATAAATAGGTGCCTGCCCGGCATTTAAAGGCTTAAGGTTGGCCATAATTATCTTTAACGAAAAGCCTCGGGTAGCATAGTCTATCTCAACCCGCAATTCTTCAGGTAAGGTTTCTGCCGGTATGGCACACCAAAGTTGCTCTATCATCTTTAGCAGAATAATCTCCTTCGCCGATTCCAGCGCGTAAGCCCTGCCTGTAATCATCAGTCGGGTATTTGTTTGCCTGGTATTACTTATTTTATCCAGTTCATGTCTGATACCCGCCGTAAGGCTTTCAGCCGGGGCGGCAGCCTCTTCCAGTCTTCTCATCAGATTCCGCAGTTCCTGAATCGTCTGGGTTATCAGCCGGTTGGTATTCGTAAAAAGAAGAATGTGTTCATCGCCCGTGGGTTGGTCTTCCTCTGCCATATTGAGGTTAATCTGCGCCACAAAGAGCAGCTGGCAAGGGCTCTCATGCAATTCTTTTCTTAATTGATTCAGAAATTTATTCTGATGTGCCAATCGCTCTAATAATATAGCCTGTACCTGCTGCGCCCGGGTTTCCAGTTTTTCAAGCGTATCTTTCCAGTGTTTTAGCTTAAGCACTAGTATCAGTGCAAAAATCAAGGCAAAACCCGTCAGGTAAACAAGTGTGGCTATATCTATTGTAAGCAGGATTACCTCCCTTTCCTGATTTTGGTCTGCCATGTCAACCTGTTAAAAAATAATAAGTTTTTGCTGCTTTTGGTGAAAATTAGCAGAGCAGTAGAATTGAAAGACAGCATCGGTTGTGGTGTCGGTGCGAGACACTCCTTTAGGTTTTAGGCTGCATACTGTTTACGGGTCAAAGCGTAAGCTAATCTAACAAAAAACTTAGAATAATAAAATAAATTATACAATTATTGCAAAAAAATGATAAAATATTCTTTTTCTCATTAACCAAATAGCGCTCAAAGTTGTTATGGCATAAAACACCCCGGTTGCCTGTAACCTTTGCCGAAATGGCAAAACCGTATAACCCGTTTGGGGCTTTGCAGAAACCGGTATATTTACCCACTATACCACCACAATTGATTTGCATGATGGAGAACAAAAAATTGAAGGCTTTTCTTCCGCTTTTTTATCTGGTCTGGTCAGACGACCTCCTGACCCAAAAAGAATTACAGACACTCAAAGACTTTATAGACAACCAGCCCTGGCTTACAGCAACCGAGCAGCAATACCTGATGGCCCAGCTTAATATAGCCACACCGCCCGGCAGGCAGCAACTGGCCAACTGGAAAACCGAAATTGAAGCAGCCTTGCAGGCATTGCCACAGGCCAGAGATATTTTTGATGTGTCGGTTTGGTTGTCGGGTAATGATAAAGACGTGGCCGAACTGGAACCGGCCTTTATAACCCTTGAGCTGAACCTGGGCCTGGCCGGTGAAGAGGCCATCAGCCAGTTTAAAACAGCCGGTAAAACTTTTACGTCTATACACCATACTACCCATAGTTTTGATACCCGCAAGCTAACCGAATTGCTTGATGGCAGCTATGCGCCTGTCATCAATCTGGTAAAAGGGGTTATCAGCAGGCCTGAATTTGCCTACGAGACCTCAACCGATATAGAAGTGTACCGAGAAAAAGTGCTGCAATGGTGCAAAATACTGGCTGCCGAGCATCTGGGTAATATGGCCTACCCCAAAGAATATGGCGGGGGCAACAACATTGCCGACTACTTTGCCATTATGGAAACCCTCAGTTACCATGACCTCAGCCTGGTTATAAAATTCGGCGTGCAGTTTGGGCTTTGGGGCATGAGCGTGTATTCATTAGGTACCGAAAAACACTACAAAAAGTACCTGCAAAAAATAGGTACGCTCGAAATCCCCGGTTGCTTTGCGATGACAGAAACCAATCATGGCTCAAACGTGAAGGGCATTGAAACTACCGCTACATATAACCACAGCACGCGGAGTTTTACTATACATACACCGCACCCCAAAGCACAAAAAGAATACATTGGCAACGCCGCCAGACATGGCCGCATGGCCACCGTTTTTGCCAAACTGATTATTGATGGCAAAGATTACGGCGTTAATGCTTTTGTAGTGCCATTGCGCGACGAAGCAGGCAACACCCTAAAGGGCATAACCATTGCCGACTGCGGCCCTAAAATGGGGCTGAACGGCGTAGATAACGGCACCATCAGTTTTGATAACGTGGTGATACCCAAAGACGATATGCTCGACCGCTTCGCTACCGTTAATGAAGATGGTTTGTTTGAAAGCCCGATTCCGAGCGACAACCGCCGGTTCTTTACCATGCTGGGTACGCTGGTTGGCGGGCGAATCGGTATTCCGCGTTCGGCGCTTTCGGCGGCTAAATCGGGGTTAAGCATTGCCATCAGATACGGCGACCAACGCAGGCAGTTTGGCCCCGAGGGTGGCTCTGAGGTGCCTATCCTGAACTACCGCATGCACCAGCGCAGGCTGATACCCCTGCTGGCCAAAACCTATGCCATGCACTTTGGCCTGCAATACCTTACCCATCGGTTTTTGCATAGAACCGAGGCTGATATGCAGGAAATTGAAGCGCTGGCTGCCGGTATGAAGTCGTATGTAACCTGGAGCACCCGCGATATTTTGCAGGAATGCCGCGAGGCCTGCGGCGGCAAGGGTTATTTGTCTGAAAACCGCATTGATGCCCTGAAAAACGATACCGAAATTTATACCACCTTTGAGGGCGACAACACCGTGTTGATGCAGCTGGTAGCCAAAAGCCGCCTGGCCGAGTTCAGAAAAACCTTTGAGCAGATGGATAGCATTGGTATGCTTAACTACGTGTATGAGCAAACCAAAACGGTAATAATGCAGAAAAACCCAATGGCTACCCGCAATACCGATGAGGCACATCTGCTAGACGACACCTTCCATAAAAATGCTTTTGAGTACCGCGAGAAGGTGATTCTGGCATCGGCGGCGCGCCGTATGAAAAAGCTCATTGAAAGCGGGCTTGATGCCTACGATGCCTTTAACGTAGCCCAACACCAGATGCAGGATGTGGCGCGGGCGTATCTGGACAGGCTGATGCTGGAGCAGTTTCAAACGGCTGTAAACGGAGTAGAAGACGAAGGCCTGAAGGTGATTCTGACCAAACTGAAACAGTTATTTGCTTTGTCGGAAATTGAGCATAACAAAGGCTGGTATCTGGAAGAAGGCTACATGGAAGCCGCCAAAACCAAGGCTATCCGCAAGCTGGTGAACCAGTTATGCTGGGATATAAGAGCCGATGCCGTACCACTGGTTGAGGCATTCAATATTCCGGACTCTTGCCTGGCAGCGCCCATTGTGTTAGGTTAAGCCTTTATTGTGGCGCGGACATCCTGGTCGCAGCCATGTTTAGTTAGATGAAAATTTGGAGAGCGGCTGTCTTAAAGCGGTTTTTGCAAGGCTTTTTTTTGTGAATTTCTTCTTAAGACAGCCCCCTCTCCCAAATCACCGGTTAAATCAGCGTTACTTAAATTAACTCTTAGTGCATTTAAGAAGCATACACCTCAAATTAGCCATAATCAAAGATGGTTGCATTTAATCAGTTAACCTTCCATTCAAACGGAATCCCGTAGGGATGGTATATCAGTAGACGTAGATTGGGCTTATAGCTGCGTATCCCGTCAGGGATAATATATTTATTGTTGAGTAGTTAATATATCGTCCCGATGGGACTTTAGAAGTGTATCAGCCATATTTTCAACCAATATATCATCCCTACGGGATACCCAATCTTTCAAAAAATGCAGAATCAATCTAAAAGCAATCCAAAGCAAGTGCAGATTCATTTCTGCATCAAAAGACTTGAAGATGTTGAACTGAATGGTTCAATCAAACCCTTTTGAATATTATTGGCAGCTTAAATTCTCCGATTCCAAATGCACTACGGGTTTAAATTAATAATTTCATTACCTTTGCAAAAATTCTATATAGCCGCAATACCATGAAGCAGTATCAGGACCTACTCAAACATATACTAGAAAACGGAACCAGAAAAACCGACCGTACCGGCACCGGTACCATTAGCGTTTTTGGTTATCAGATGCGGTTTAATCTGCAAGAGGGTTTTCCGTTGGTAACTACCAAAAAAGTACATACGCGGTCTATTATTCATGAGTTGTTGTGGTTTATCAAAGGCGAAACCAACATCGGATACCTGAAAGAAAACGGCGTATCTATCTGGGACGAATGGGCGGACGCCGATGGCAACCTGGGGCCCATTTACGGCAAGCAATGGCGCAGCTGGGCAACCGCCGACGGCAGGAGTATAGACCAGCTGAAGGAAGTAATCAATACCCTTAAAAAATCTCCTGATTCGCGCCGGATTATCGTTTCTGCCTGGAATGTCGGTGAGCTTTCGCAAATGGCTTTAATGCCCTGCCATGCCTTGTTTCAGTTTTATGTGGCCGACAACAAGCTGTCATGCCAGTTATACCAGCGCAGTGCCGATGTTTTTCTGGGTGTGCCTTTCAATATTGCTTCTTATGCCTTGCTGACCATGATGATAGCGCAGGAGTGCGGGCTGGAAGCACATGAGTTTATCTGGACAGGCGGCGATACCCACATTTACCTGAACCATCTGGAACAGGTTGAACTGCAACTATCGCGCGAGCCACGCAAACTACCCAAAATGTGGATAAACCCCGAGGTGAAAAGCATTTTCGACTTTAAAATTGAAGACTTCCGCCTGGAAGAATATGACCCATACCCGGCCATTAAAGCGCCTGTGGCGGTATAAAATCAAATTTTTTGGTGGGCTATAACAATTTGTTTCTGCCATCTGGCTTTGCCTGTGGGCAGAAACAAATCTTTCTGCAAACACCCCAACATCTTTCTGCATGCTACTTCAAAACAAAGCATAGCCTTAGTGCAGTACAATCTCAATTGTTTTATCTTCTTTCAGCCAGAACAGGCTTTCTTTAAAATCTGGCGGGCCAAGCACAGCCTTTACGTTGTTCGACATCCCCCAGGGTTCTTTCGGTATGCCTATCAGGTTGGTATCCAGTTTCTGGTTGCCGTTTACGTCATGATACACCCGCACCGAATATTGCCCCGGGCTTAGGCCCAGTATATCTGCCATGGCCAGCTTGTTGCCTATGGGCACCATCATCCGGCTTTGGGGTTGCTGGCTGGCATTTACTACTTCCAGCATCAGTTTCCCCTTTGTGTTTTCAAAACCGCTTACTTTTACTTTTAAAACGGGTTGCTGTGCCAGCGCACCAAAGCTCAGCAACCACAGAAACAGCATTTTTTTCATCAGATTTTCAGAATTTACTTTTAAACCAGAGCTATATTAACGAATGAAACAAGATAATTACAATCAGTTTCACAATTTATTATTTATTTTGAGTTTCAAAAATATAGAACATATACGCTATTCTAACAAGGGCTACAAATGGTTACTAACGAATACATAGTTGAAACACTTGAACTGACTGCAAAGTTAATGGAATTGCACGATGCCGACGAGTTTCGGATAAGAGCTTATACCAACGCCGTTTATTACCTCGACAAATTTACCGGAGACCTCGCCGGTATGGACCTCACCCAACTTACACAGGTGCAGGGCGTGGGCAAAACCGTGGCAGGCAAAGTGCTTGAGATAGTAACTACCGGAACCCTGAAAGAGTTACAGGATTTGTTGACTAATACCCCCGAGGGCGTGATTGACATGTTCAAAATAAAGGGCATAGGGGTTAAGAAAATAAAAGTGCTATGGAAAGAAGTGGGCATAGACAATATCAATGATTTGCAGATAGCCTGCGAAAACGGCACCCTGGGCAAAGTAAAAGGCTTTGGCGGCAAAACGCAGGATTCTATACTGGAATCAATCGTTTTTTTGCAAAGCCAGGCAGGTAAACTTCGCATGGATAAAGCCGAAGCGCTGGCAGAAACCATTGCAGCAGATCTGAAAAAGTATTTCAGCAAGGCAGAGGTATCTGGACAGGTGCGCCGTAAAAACGAAATCGTTGATTCATTGCTGTTTCTGGTAACTGACGAAGCACCCAAAGCGCATGGTTTCTTTACACATTTGCCTGAAAGTTTTGCTGAAAACCCCCGCATATCGTCGCCCTTTACCTGGCGCGGTAAATACCTGGATAACAAAATAGACCTCGAAATCAGGTTTGTGCCTGCCAGCCAGCTGGTGCAAAAGCAGTTTATATATTCGGCAGATATCAGCCACCTGAAACATAAAAACGAGCAGGGCAAAACCCTGATGCAGATAAGCGCAGCGCAGGGTATCAGCACCGAAGAAGAGATTTACGAAAAATACGGCATACCATACATCATACCCGAAATGCGCGAAGGCGCAGGCGAGTTTGAGTGGATAAACAACCACAAAAACGAAGACCTGATAACCTGGCAGGGCCTGAAAGGTATTTTGCATAACCACTCTACGTATTCTGACGGCCGGCATTCGCTCGAGCAAATGGCGCGCTATTGTCAGGAACTGGGCTTTGAGTACCTCGGCATCGCCGACCACTCGCAGTCGGCGCAGTATGCATCGGGGCTGGGTGTGCATAAAGTAATGCAACAGCATACCGAAATTGAAGAACTGAACCAAAAACTGAATGCAGGCGGAGGCAAGCCCTTTAAAATTCTGAAAGGCATTGAGTCGGATATTCTGGGCGATGGCTCACTGGATTACCCCGATGAGGTGCTGGCTACTTTTGATTTTGTGGTGGCGTCGGTCCACTCGAACCTGAACATGACAGAAGCACGCGCCACCGAACGCCTCCTGAAAGCCATCGAAAACCCATATACTACTATTCTGGGGCACCCAACAGGCAGGCTGCTGCTATCAAGGCAAGGATACCCCATAGACTACAAGGTCGTTATAGACAGTTGTGCGGCGAACGGCGTGGTGATAGAAATCAACGCCAGCCCATACCGCCTTGATTTAGACTGGCGCTGGATACAATATGCCCTTGAAAAAGGCGTAAGGCTGAGCATAAACCCCGATGCCCACGAAATGGATGGCTACATGGATATGCACTATGGCGTAGCAGTAGCCCGCAAAGGCGGCCTTACCACCAGCATGACCTTCAATGCCCTGAGCCTGGCGGAAATAGAAGCTTTTTTGGCGCAACGGAAACAAAGGGTAAAATGAAAGTTGTTTGGGTTTTTTATAGACGCAGCGTCTCACTAAGAAAAAATAATAAATAAAATTTCCTGAAAGTTAACAGCAGAAGCAATAAACATGAAAGCTATGCAAAAAACCATTACTTTTCTGATGTTTGTCGGTGAGCAATACGGCAAAGCCGAAGAGGCCATCAGGTTTTACGTATCCTTATTTAAGGATTCAGCCATTCAGCACATAGAACATTATGAAACCGACGAACCGGGCGGCCATAAAGGAAAAGTGAAGCACGCCACCTTTACTTTGGCGGGGCAAACCTATATGGCCATAGACAGCAGCTTTGCGCACCAGTTCAGTTTTACGCCAGCGGTGTCGGTCTACGTCAATTGTGAAACCGAAGAAGAAATAGATGCCCTTTACAGCAGTCTGTCGGAAGGCGGCATGATTATGATGCCCCTGGGTGAGTACCCCTTCAGCAAGAAATTCGCCTTCATTGCCGATAAATTTGGATTGAGCTGGCAGTTGAGTTGGGGTTTGGGTAATAAATGAATCAGTTTGCCCGAGCGCAAAATTTTGAAATGTTACCTTTTATTTAGAAAAAAATAGTTTATCGCCTAATAAATTAAATATATCAAATGACTATAAAAGAGGCAATACTAAAAAGTTTAGAAGAAATTGGAGGTTTGACGAATTATAATGACATAACAAATCATATTATTTTAAAGAATTATATAGATTTCAAAGATTCTAAAACACCTTCTTCAACGGTTTCAGCACAATTAGGGGATTTTATCAGAATTGGCGATTCGCGAGTAAAAAGAATTAAAAAGTCGGGATCCTATTTATATTATTTAACTAAAAATGAGCAATCAGTTGAAATTGAAATCCTTTCAGGAGACAATAAAGTAGTTCCAGATAAGATTGAAAATAAAGTAAAAACAAAAGCTTTTCAAGAAAGAGATTTACATAAGCTTTTAAGCAGTTATTTAAAGAATACAGAAATTTATTCTAAAACAATCTTCCATGAACAATCCAATGGAAATGATAATAATCAAATATGGACTCACCCGGATATAGTTGGGATAAAGTTCTTAAATTTAAGAAGCAAGGCAAGTCAAAATTTCATTAAGGCAATTAATAAGGTAGATACTTTCAAACTTAGTTCGTATGAAATTAAGAAAGAAATAAATAGTGATAGCGAACTAAAAAGAGCTTTTTTTCAGGCAGTTTCAAATTCAAGTTGGGCGAATTATGGATACTTAGTTGTTTTTGAATATAGTGATAGTTTGACTGAAGAAATGGCAAGATTAAATGAATCTTTTGGAATTGGTATAATTAAAATAGAATCAAACCCATATCAAAGCCGAGTTCTATTTACAGCCCGATACCACGATTTAGATTTTAAAACGATTGATAAACTTTGTAAAATAAATAGTGAATTTGAAAAATTTATAGAGCAGGCTGAAAAACTCTTGACAGCAGAGGAAAGATATTATAAGTCGACAGAAAAAGAACTTGATGAATTTTGTGATAAATATTTCATTAATGATTCTGAAATTTATGAATATTGCATAGATAAACGCATACCAATTGAAAAACCAAAAGAAGAATAGTGAATCCCCGGTATGACTGAATCAACATTCAGCCAAACCGGGGCAGATGCGCTACCAATAAATGCCAATGCCAAAAGGATTTAGCCTTTCCCCAAAAACAAAACGTCGAAATACTTCAGATTCCAGAACGGAATAAAATTGTACTTCAATTCCTGTTTTCTGATTTTGCCCAATGCAACTAACCTGCTGCCGGAAATATAAGGATGATACACCAACGACCACAGCAGCAATATAATGGCAAAAGTTTCGGCTGTAATCAAGCCAAGGTTTGATAAGAGCATCAATACCATAAATGGTGCCAGTATCAGTTCATAAAAATTGAGCGTATTTTTTAGCGATTCCATAGCGTTGTTTTTTCTACTAATGTAAATCTTTTCTGCAGTCGTTCTAAGTGCCGTTCAATAAATTTTTTTTTGAAGCCCCTCTGTTTGGCTCCATTTCAATTGAGTCAGTTTGTTTGCTGTTCTTAGAACGGCAGTACCAAAATTTCAGCCTTCTATTTTAACCGCCATTGCAGCATCCAGTCATAAATCTCCGGTTTTTCGTAGAGAAACTGAATGCCATGCCCTTCGTTTTCCAGCCTTTTAAACGCAATATTTCCGTTGCAAGCCTCCAGGGCTTTTACAATGCGCTCGGTCTCGTTTATATCAACAATAGTATCTGCCGTGCCATGATACGTATAAATGGGTTTTTCTTTCAGGTTTTGGCATAGCTGGCCCAATTCATTTTCACCTACCCACCCACACAATGGCACCAGCGCTGCCAATTTACTGGCGTGGGCGGCTCCGGCCACAAAAGTACCATTGCCTCCCAGGCTTATGCCTGTCAGGTACACACGGGTCGGGTCAATTCTGTATCGGGTTTTCAGTTCATCATACAGTAGGTCAAACCAGTTGTCGCTGCCCCAGCTTTTGCCATCAGGGCATTGTGGTGATGCAATTATAAAATCAAATTCTTTTCCCTGTGCAATCAGTTGCGGTATGCCGTAGCCTTTCAGTTTGTTGAGGTCTTTGCCCCGGTGCGAGCTTCCATGCAAATAGATAATAACCGGATATGGCACAGTTTTTTTGTCGTAGTCCTTGGGTAAGTACAATAAATATTTATACTTCACCTGGGGTTTGTCTGGCATTTGTGCCAGCAATGGCCTGGCCGCAAAAACCAAAAGATAACAGCATAAAAGCCGGTAATACAATAGCAAAACCCGAAAAACGCACATAGTAGCTTAATAATAATAAATTGATTATCAGTAATTTGTAAAGCGCATATAAGTGTATTTGCAAATTAGCAATTTTTATTTGATTTAATTACAAATTAGCTACGCCACTTTAAAACCATTACCATTGAAATTAATTTTTTTTTAATTTTATATTCAGCGTTATATTAGATTAATACAATAGCACAAGTATCTATAATCGACAGCTTTAATATGTTTTATCTACACAAGTTGCAGATTGGTCGCCTAATGAACGGTAGTCACTAAACTTTAAGTCTATTTGTTGCTCTAATTGATGTCAACGAAAAATATCCAATGAAGAAGCATCTATTTTTATTATCCATTGCCCTGCTGGTTTCGGTGGGCTTGTTTGCTCAGGGAGTAGAAGTTACCGGCAAAGTGCAGGAGGCCAAAACCAAAATTTCAGTGGTTGGTGCCAGCGTATTACTGATAAACCAGGCCGATAGCACCCAGCGAAAGGGTGTACAGGCTGATACCGCCGGTTTTTTCCGTTTCACGGGTGTGCAGGCAGGTGCCTACCTGCTGCGCGTTACGTCTATCGGGTATGACGACCTCCGCAGCAAAATAACCGTAGGCACTACCAACAAAAACCTGGGTGTGCTGATAATGGGCGAAAACGCCCGCCAGCTAAGTGAGGTAATTGTGCGCGAAAAGCAGATAAGGGTAGAACAAAAAGGTGATACCGTTCAGTTTAACGCCAATGCCTTTAAAACCAACCCCGATGCTTCGGCCGAAGACCTGGTGAAAAAAATGCCAGGCGTTACCATTGAAAACGGCGTGGTAAAAGCACAGGGCGAAGAAGTAAAAAAAGTAACGGTTGACGGACAGGAGTTTTTTGGCGACGATGCCACGCTGGCGCTTAAAAACCTGCCGGCCGAAATTATAGATAAAGTACAGGTATTTGACCGCCTCAGCGAGCAAGCCCAGTTTACTGGCTTTGACGACGGTAACTCTGTTAAAACCATTAATATTACAACCCTGCAAGGCAAAAATAACGGCCAGTTTGGTAAGGTTTACGCTGGTTATGGCGAAAACGACCGCTATCAGTCGGGTGTGAGTATGAATCTCTTCAAAAAAGACCAGCGGCTAACTATCATTGGCCTGTCTAATAACATTAATCAGCAGAATTTTTCTAATCAGGATATCCTGGGTGTGCTTGGCTCGTCAGGCGGTGGTGGCTTTGGCGGCGGTGCCGGTGGCTTTGCCGGTGGCGGCGGCGCCCGTCCAGGTGGTGGCGGAGGAGGTGGAGGCTTCGGCGGCGGCGGACGCCCCGGTGGCGGTGGCGGCGGAACCAACGCCGGAGACTTTATGGTTGGCCAGCAACCGGGTATTGCCCACACTACATCTATCGGTCTTAATTACAGCGACAACCTCGGCAAAAAAGTAAAACTAAACACCAGCTACTTTTTTAACTCGGCTAAAAACAGCAACTCAGGCTCTGCCAACCGCGAGTACCTGGGTACTATTCCCCAGACATATACAGAAATCAACGGTTCGGAAAACGACAACCTGAACCACCGCGTTACTATGCGTCTGGAATACAACATCAACAAAAACAACTCTATTATATTTACACCGCGTATTAGCTGGCAGGATAACGACACCTACTCTATGCAGGATGGCAAAACCATGTTGCAGGGTGCCTTGCAAAACACCACCAGTACTACGCGTAACGCAAACAATAAAGGGTATAACTTATCGGGTGAGGTACTTTTCCGTCACCGTTTTACCAAAGAGGGCCGCACGTTCTCGTTAAGCCTGCAGGATAACCTGAGCGACAGAACAGGCCTGAGCAGCCAGTATTCGCTAAGCCGGTATTTTTCACCGAACGACACCACCCAGATCATTAATCAGCAAACGCGCTCTTATACGTACAGCAACCGGGTGTCGGCCATTGCAACCTATACCGAGCCTGTTGGTAAAACAGGCCAGATTCAGTTCGACCACAACATATCTTACAACCTGAGTACCTCCGACAGGCGTGTCAATGCTTTCGACGAAAAAACTGATACTTATTCTATTCTTAACCAGTCTTTAAGCTCGGTTTTTGATAACGATTACCTTACCAACCGTACTGGTGTAAGTTATCGTATCCGCAATCAGCAGTCGTTTTTCACGGTTGGGGCGGCGTATCAGAACGCCCAGCTGGCCAGCGAGCAAACCTACCCAACGGCTCAGAACGTGAAGTACACTTTCAACAGTGTGTTGCCCAATGCTATGTTCAACTACCGTTTTCAGAACAAAGCCAACATCAGGGTGTTTTACCGTACCAGCACCAATGCGCCTTCGGTTAATCAGTTGCAGGATGTTATCAACAACAGCAACCCTACGCAGCTTTCAACCGGTAACCCTGACCTGAAACAAGACTACAGCCACTCGGTTTCTTTCCGTTTTGGTTCAACACAGTCTAAAACAGCCCAGAGCTTCAATATATTCGGTAACTTCAGTTACTCAAACAATGCCATTGTGCAGTCAACCTTTATTGCCGATAAAGATTATCAACTGGCCGACGGCATCATTCTTTTCAGAGGGTCGCAGCTTACCAAGCCGGTTAATATGGATGGCCTGCTGAACGTTCGCTCTTTTGTAAGTTATGGTTTACCGGTTTCGGCCATTAAATCAAACGTTAATTTCAATGCGGGGGTATCTTACCTTAAAAACCCCAACCTGATAAACAACGTGAAAAGTTTTACCAATAACTATGGCATTAACGGTGGCGTGGTAATAAGCAGCAGTATGAGCGAGAAGTTCGACTTCACCGTGTCTTATTCGCCCAGCTACAACATTGTGCGCAACAGCTTGCAGGCTAATCTGAACAGCAACTTCCTGACCCAGAACACCAACGCCAAAGTGAATTGGTTGTTTGGCAAAGGCTTTGTGTTACAAACCGAGGTGGTCAATCAGGCTTTCTCAGGTCTGGGTGCGGGCTACAACAGAAACTTTACTTTATGGAATGGCGGTTTGGGCTACAAATTCCTGAAAAAACAGGCAGCCGAGCTCCGCTTTAATGTGTTTGATATTCTGAAACAAAACAACAGCATCAGCCGTAATGTATCAACGGCCTATGTAGAAGACGTAAGAAACATGGTGCTGGGCCGG
This sequence comes from Emticicia sp. TH156, assembly GCF_002855535.1. Lineage (NCBI taxonomy): Bacteria > Pseudomonadati > Bacteroidota > Cytophagia > Cytophagales > Leadbetterellaceae > Emticicia > Emticicia sp. TH156. Next base: position 318,265 of record NZ_PKRS01000004.1, on the reverse strand, counting down.
TATTATATGGTTACCTTCACTTACAACCTGCGTAACTTCAGATTGTAGTCTGCGATACTGTTTATAAAATAAGGGGCTGTATAAAAGTCTTGCTAAAACAGGTAATACCAAGATACAGCCCCTTTGTTGTTATAAACTTCAACAGTACCGGTTCTATGTGCCAATTAAATATTGGCGTGTTACTTAACGAACGAACTAATTTCTGGCAGGATAACCCACGCAAAATCAATTGCTGATAAACTATTATCCAACAGTCGGCACCAGCTTATTCATGAATATTTGGCTAGACAGTAGGAGGCAGGCAAGGATAGCTTATTTATCTGCGTGTTGACAAAAACGGCCGATACATTAGTTTTCTTTCGCTTGGCGATGTGGAATGCAACTGGATTAATAAACGCACCTAAGCCAAAACAGCAAGCGATTGGTAAAACAAAATCCGTGCTTATAAAAGCTTTGTTCAGTTGCGAGCGGTTAACAAGAGGATACAAGGCTATACTTGCGCATTTACCTGTTTTGGCGTATCAACAAGTTAGCTGAAAATTGCTCTATGCTGATTTTCAGCAGTAATACTGCCGATTCTTTCAATTCAAATCATCTTAATGCAAGCAATATAAGCGAGAGGTTAAACGAACTTGTTAGTCGGATAAATTTATTAAATTCCTGAGTAGCAATGCAAGGGATAAATAACTTTTTTATTTAAAGGTATCAGGCGAAGAGGGTCTTGTTTTTAGAGAATTAAATTACTGATTCAATACACCACTGGCAGGCTGTCGACCAATCGTTTTAAGTATGCCATCCATCCGGTTTTAATCCTTTCCAATGCAGATATTACTTTCGGCTAACCACCCCCTTCAGCGTAAGTGTATGTAGTACAGTTTTGGTATTAGTTTCAATCACAACAGATTGTTCAACTTGTGCCGAGTCCTGGCTGCTATCGTATGAAATCCAGATTTCTCCGGTTTCGTCAGGCAGAATATTATTGCCGGTTGATACTATTTTTATGCAGGGGCAACTGGAGTCTAATTTTTTTATTTTTAGCTCGGTATTTCCCACATTTTTGTATTTGAAGGGAATCAGGATAACCTTTCCCTGCGGGATAGTGTTAAAGTTGATAGTATCGCGTTCCATCTTTATTTCGGCAATTTTCTCGCCCTCACTACACGAAAACAGACAGGCCGCCAGCAAAAGTACAGCGTATTTCATTTTTGATTCAGAAAAGTTTCAGTAAAGCTCTATGCACTATTGGGCACAGCAATTTACTCAAATATAGCAGAAATTCAGATTCCTCTCAATAAATAGTCAGGATAAATGTAAGCAGCAGGCTCATTGCGCATGAAAGCAGCGCGGCGTTAGTCTTTGGCGTGCAAATATACCCGGTGGCGGTAAACGTCAGGCCACCGGGTACACCAATAGCATCTTGAATACGCTATCGATATATTCAATATTCCTACTCATAAAACGGCAAAAACTTGGGCGGCATTTCTTTCAGTTTCGGTGGTTTAGAGTTAATCTTCCTGCCGTTCAGTACAGTTTCGTAATACTCAATATACTTGCGGGTTGTTTGTGCCATAGTAAAGTTATCTGCTATGTACTCCGAGCACCGTTTGTTGTCGTAGCTATCAACATCCGCCAGCGCCTCAATCAGTACCGATTTCTTGTCTGACAGCACGCCCATTCCGGCGGGTACCAGTTCTGGCAAAGACCCATACGGCGTGCCAAACACAGGGCTGCCCATATACATACTCTCAATAATAGCAATACCGAAAGGCTCATGCCACAAAACCGGAAACAGTAAACCTTTTGACGTACGCAGCAACTGGTTTTTCTCTTCGCCGCCTATCATACCATAAAAACGAATGCTGGGGTAGGGGGTAAACCGGAAGCCCATTTTAATATTGAGCCTGGTGCCGCCCAGCACAGCCAGTTTGTTGCCACTGGCCCGGGCTATGCTTATGGCCCCTTTTACGTTTTTTATGCGCCAGGCAGCCTTGGCCAGAAAATGCAGATGTGTGCGCGGCGCCTTAAAATCTGGTTTGCCGTATTCTTCCAGCTTCAGGCCGTTATACACAAAGGCGTCAGACCCATATCTTTCAGCATGATTTCTGGATACAAAAACGGTGTTTTCGTCACACGCTTCAAAGTCGTTTTTGTTACCTTGTATCATTACAATATAAGGTTTCGGCAACGGCTCTTTTGGTTTCTCGTAGAGATGTACAATGTCTGTTTCCTCAGGAATTTGCCTTGCCAGCGGTATTTCCGGGTTGTAATGTATAACCTTCGCAAAGCTGCTCTTTGTACCTTTGGGCGCAATAAATGTAACTTTATGGCCCATTTTTGTTAATTCTTCACCTAACCACCAAATGATACGTTCACTACCACCATATTTAGTCACAGGCAAAACTGAGTTACTACAAATCAGAATGTTCATTTTATATAAATGCGGATTTAAGAAAGCAAAAGTATAGCCACTTATTGAATAAGTAACGGATCTGGAGTAAAACTATTGTTATGCTTTTGGGTATTTTAAGGTTTTGGTCTCTACGGCTTTGTGATTCATCCATACGTTTTTGTAGGCAGGCAAAAAAAGAAGGCCAAAACAAGTAGAAAAAATGTGCCTGGTAAAGCAAAACCAATTCGGGACGATTCTTATAATGACCAATAAATGTTCATTTTTTTTAATTAAATGATTCGCGGTATTTAAGTGGTGATAAACTAGTTTTACTCTTAAACAATTTGTTGAAAGATTGAGGATGCTCAAAACCCAGTTGGTAGGCAATTTCACTAACTGAAAGATTTGTGGCCGCCAATGATTCTTTTGCTTTTTCAATCATTTTATTATGAATGTGTTGCTGCGTACTTTGCCCCGTTAAAATACGTAGCATATCGCTTAAGTAATTGGCTGATACATTCAGTTTGTCGGCAAAGTACTGAACACTAGGCAAGCCTGAAAGTGCTAATTTGTCGCCGCTGAAATAATCGTCTAACAAGGTTTCCAGTTTTGTAAGCAAATCGCCGTTTGCCGTTTTACGTGTAATAAACTGACGATTATAAAAACGGTTGGAGTAATTCAGTAATAATTCTAACTGTGAAACCATTACGTCCTGGCTAAAGGCGTCAATTGAATGGTTAAACTCTGCTTCAATACTTTTTAAGATTGATTCAATCATGCGCTCTTCATCTTCACTTAAATGCAGGGCTTCGTTTACTGAATAGGAAAAGAAACCATAGTCTTTAATTGTTTTTCCCAGCGGGTAATTTCTGATAAAATCGGCATGAAAAACCAGCCACCAGCCCTCAGGTTGGTGGTCTGCTCCATTATCAGAAATTATTTGTCCGGGTTCCATAAAAGCCAAAACGCCTTCATCAAAATCGTAATAATTTTGCCCGTATTTCATTTTGCTACCCATACAATGTTTCAGCGAAACCGTATAGAAGTTTAAAACGATACTTACAGGTTCATGATGTGCCTCCGTAGCAACATCGCCCAAATTTATTAATCCAATAAGCGGATGTTTCGGCTTTGGCAATCCTGATATTCTGTATAATTCAGATATGGAATTAACAGCAACAATTCTATTTTCCTTCCTTTTCATTTAGCCAAAATTATAAATAAAACCGGTTAGTTTTTCTGAAATATCCCATAGCTTTTTTGCAAGTAATTTATCATACGATTTGTCACTTGATGTTACCAGTTCAGGGAATCCTTTCATTTCATTCATTCTAGTTGGGCCAAAAAACTCCGAACCCCTCAGTTTCTCTTCCGTAGCGGCCCTTAAAATAGGCAAAGCCCCGGTTTCTACGTTCTGTGCAAGTAGGGTATTCATTAATACTGACACAAAAAAACCATAGTTTTTCTGAAGGTTGGTTTTGGTATAACCAGGGTGAGCAACAGTGGCAATTATTGGTGAATTACTGGCTTTCAGCCTTCTGTCCAGCTCGTACGTAAAAAGAAGGTTCGCCAGTTTGCTTTGTCCATAAGCATAGTCTTTATTGTACGACTTCTCAAAATTCAGGTCGTCAAAAAAAATGTCAGCCCCGCCAAATTGTTTTTCTTTATGAACCAGACTGCTCTGGGTGGCAATTCGTGCACCCGGGGTTTTCTTCAACACGTCAAGCAGTAAACCTGTAAGCAAAAAATGCCCCAGATGGTTTGCACCCAGCTGCACTTCAAAGCCTTGTTTCGTTAGTTCACGTTTCTGAGGAGCCATTACACCTGCATTGTTTATTAAAACATGCAATTGATTATACTTCAGATGAAATTGCTCAGAAAACTTTTTAATTGAGTCAAAGTCGGCCAGGTCCAGTAGCATCACATCAATTTTTGCGTTTGGGTTGGTTGCTTTGATTTGGCCAGCTGCTTCTTCCCCTTTTTGAAGGTTACGCACTGCCATAATTACGTAAGCACCTTTGCTGCATAAAACTTTTGATGCTTCAAGGCCAATGCCACTATTTGCACCTGTAATAAGTATTGTTTTCCCGATTTGTGAAGGAATATTGTCTGCATTCCAATTTGATTTTGCCATTTTGTTTTGATTTTTGTTGTTGGTACAAAGTTCAGCAAACAAAAAATAGATTTTGTAATCAAATCTCTGAATGATGTATCCAAATCCTGGGTAATTTTTAATGGCTACCTCCTTTTTTGGTAATGCTTTATGAACACGCATTCTGGTTTCCTTCTGAAACCAACCTGACAAGCAACTTATTTCAATAAGTTTGCTTAGCTGGTTGTGTGCGGGTTGACAATATAATTATTTCAAAAGACTTGGAACATAAATGCCAATGTCGTATATTTACGTCATAATTCAAATCAAACCCCATGACATACGCCAAAACCAGTCTTTTTGATGTGCAGCAGCAGGAAATCGCCCAGATTGCCAAGGCTTTGTCGCATCCGGCGCGTGTGGCCATTATTCAGTTTCTGGCAAAAAAGCAGGTGTGTGTATCGGGCGATATCTCTAACGAACTACCCCTGAGCCGTACCACGGTGTCGCAACACTTGCAGGAGCTGAAAGAGCTGGGCATTATTCAGGGCGAAGTTAGCGGGCAGCATGTTTGCTATTGTCTGGATATGCAGGTGGTAGCACGCGTAAAAGCGCTATTTCAATTGTTTTTTGAATCGGCTCTGGCTAATTCACAGGCAGAGTGCTGTTAAAAATTTTTTGCACATATTTGTCGTATGTTTACGTCATACACCATAAAACTTAATCAAACAATGACAAACACAGAACAAAACCTGAAACAACTGGTACAGGAGAAGTACAGCGAAATTGCCTTGCAGGATGCAGACCTGAATCGTGCCTCTTGCTGCGGAGCAGGCGGCTGCTCAACAGAGGTTTACAACATCATGGCCGACGATTATACGAATCTGAACGGCTACACTACCGATGCCGACCTGGGCCTGGGCTGCGGTTTGCCCACGCAGTTTGCCCGCATAAGCAAAGGCGACACCGTGGTTGACCTGGGCTCGGGTGCCGGCAACGATTGCTTTGTGGCACGTGCCGAAACCGGAGAAACCGGCCGCGTAATTGGTATTGATTTTACGTCTGCCATGATTGAGAAGGCGCGTATCAACGCCGCAAAGCTGAATTACACCAATGTGGAGTTCCGTCAGGGAGATATTGAGGATATTCCGTTGCGAGACAACCGCGCCGATGTGGTTGTGAGTAACTGTGTGCTTAACCTGGTGCCCAACAAGGCAGCCGTTTTTGCTGAAATCAAGCGTATCCTGAAACCCGGCGGGCATTTTAGTATTTCAGACATTGTACTGACTGGCCACCTGCCCGAAAAACTGAAAGAGGCCGCCGAAATGTATGCCGGATGCGTCGCCGGGGCTATTCAGAAAGATGAGTACCTGCAAATGATTGCAGATTCCGGCTTTCAGAATATCATAATTCAGAAAGAAAAGCCTATTATTGTGCCTGACGACATTCTGGCCAATTACCTGAGCCCGGCTGAAATTGCTGATTTCAGAAACAGTACGTCGGGTATTTTCAGCATTACAGTTTATGCCGAAAAAGAGGGCCTCAAATGCTGCGCTCCGGGGGCTGGGTGTTGTTAGTATCACGGATGGGTAATCCGTGTTTCGTACTACGGATTGATAATCCGTAGGGGGGCATATACAAAGCCCCCAAATAATTTTTATTTTACCATATAAACATAACCCTAACGAATGAAAAAAGTGCAGGCGTAGAAACCCACGGGCTAAACCCGGGTGCCATAGCCACCATGCAGGAAGACGGCATCGATATCAGCGGGCATACCTCAAACAATGTTGATGAATACGCTCATATTGATTTCGACTACGTAATTACCGTATGCCACAACGCCCTTGAACGCTGTCCGGTTTTTCCGGGGGCAGTGTGGCAGTTGCACCATAATTTCCCGGACCCATCCCAATTTAAAGGCGCCTCAGAAGAAGCAAACAAGGCGGAGTTCCATCGGGTACGTAATCTGATAAAAGAGTATCTTCAGAATTTTGTGGCTGCACAGCTCTGAAATATAAGCGGGCCAATGCCTCTTTACAATGCCCTGAAATGCAAAAAGGTAACCTAAAAGGCTACCTTTTCTTATTGAACAATTCTCTTACCGCGCTCTGTTACTTCAAAACCAATTCCTCTCGTTCAATTTCCTGCGCTTGCTTGTTGGCTTCTTTATAGCCGTTTGAAGTAAGCAAATTCTTTTGTTTATAGTTTCTGTGCCTGTTACCCAACTTTACGTCAAAAACAACTTTGTTGGCTTTAGGGGCACCTGAATGTGCTTTGTAATTGCGGTGATTATCCAACGGGTTGGTTGAGTAATCGTTTGAAATCGCAATCCTGCTCGATTCCGCCTGCTTACTTTTTTTGGCCAGCAGCATATTCTGCTGTTTATAGTTAACCGGCTGCGAAGCCTTACTTTGCGCGTATGCGGTAGATGCAACGGCCAAAGCCGCCAACACCACCAGGGTGCTTATTTTAGTTCTCATTTTTTTTCGAATAATTTTTGTTTGTACTACCTATATAACGGGTATAAGTACTCAAAAGTTGCAGAAAAAATGAGTATTAATATTTTTTTAAGGTGAGTATATATACTTAACACTTTTAAGCGAGAAACATTTGCCGACAAACAGAAGCAGCAAACCCATGACAACAAAAAAATGGGTGAGCCGGTAATTGAAAGGTGCATTAATTGCCGATGCAAAGGTACAAAAGAAGCGCCACAAAAACGAAGCCCAACCCCTGCTTTTTGCCTGAAAATCTACAAGAAAAACGCACCAGATTATTTAAAAAAAAACTCTTGGCAGGTCTTTTGAGGCTGACTATAAATTTCTGTACCTTTGGTAAGCTCAAAAAAAATCGTGCTATTTATCCTAAAAAATCACTCTTAACAGCAGGAAGAAAAAATGAAAAATCTTTCACAAACATTCTTATTATTACTACTACAGGTATTTGTTTTTAGTACCCATGCCCAAAAAAACAAGGCATTTACACCTAAAGAAGTGTATCAGTCAAAAGACCTGATCATTACCCAGATTGCCGATAATTCTTTCCTGCATGTATCGTATCACCAAACCAACGACTTCGGCAATGTACCGTGTAACGGCCTGGTGGTCAGAAACGGCCATGAGGTTATAGTTTTCGACACCCCCACCAAAGACAATAGCGCCGAAGAACTCATAAAATGGGTTACAGAAACGCTACATTGCCAGATAAAAGCGGTTATTCCTACCCATTTTCATACCGACTGCCTCGGTGGGCTCAATGCGTTTCATCAGCATAACATTCCGTCTTATGCCAGTTTTAAAACAATTGAGCTGGCAAAGGAAGACAAAATGCCTGTGCCACAAAACGGCTTTAAAGACCTGCTGACCCTGAAAGTTGGCAAAAAACAGGCAACAGCCAGGTTCTTTGGCGAAGGCCATACCAAAGACAACGTTGTGGGTTACTTTGCGCCTGACGACGTCATGTTTGGCGGCTGCCTCATCAAAGAAATAGATGCCAGCAAAGGTTATCTGGGCGACGCCAACGTGGCCGAATGGTCGGCCACGGTTGAAAAAGTAAAAGCCGCTTACCCGAAAGCAAAAATTGTGATACCCGGGCATGGCGAATACGGCAATCAGTCATTGCTTGACTACACCATTCAATTGTTTAAGTAGCGCCCCAACCGGTGTTTTTTAGGCATAATCTGCTCATGGTTTCATACTGCCCGCCCGGCTTACTTTTATATATAAAGTAGCCCGGGCGTTGTTTTTGTGGCTAAGTAATAAAATATCGTTGTTTCATGCCCAATAAAACAAGTTCTGTTAAGAATAATTAAAACTGTTTCTTAATTTTGGAAACTTAAAAAATGAAAACTCAATGACACAAAAGAAAGCCACGATTCCGGTTTGTGCCGTTTTTGATATTGGTAAAACAAATAAAAAGTTACTCGTTTTCGACCAGAATTATCAGATTCTACACGAAGAACAGGTGCAGCTTGATGAATCGCTCGATGACGACGGCTTTCCATCAGACGACCTCCTGCAACTCACAAACTGGATTAAAAACAGCTTTCAAGTCCTGTCAGAAAACCCCGACTATGATATCAGGGCACTTAATTTCTCGGCCTATGGTGCAAGCCTGGTACACCTTGACGGCAACGGAAAACCCCTGGCAGCCTTATATAATTACCTGAAAACCCTCCCTAAAACGCTTCGTAATGATTTTGTAGAAAAATACGGAAGCGATATCTATCGCCAAACCGCCTCGCCAGACCTCGGCATGCTCAATTCGGCTATGCAGTTATACTGGCTCAAAAACCAGAAGCCGTCGCTTTTTCATCTCATTCGTCATTCATTGCATCTCCCTCAGTACTGTAGCTTTTTGTTTACCGGCCAGCCCGTTTCCGAAATCACCAGCGTGGGTTGCCATACCCTGCTTTGGGATTTCGAAAAACACAACTACCACGCCTGGGTAGAGGCAGAGCACTTGCACTCGGTGCAGCAAAAACCTAAACTTACCAATGAGGTAGTAGTAGATACCGCCACAGGCCGGGCCATAGGCATAGGCGTGCACGATAGTTCGTCGGCATTGGTGCCATACCTGCGTTCTTTTGACGAAGAGTTTGTGCTGCTGTCAACCGGTACCTGGGCCATCAGCCTTAATCCGTTTAACGAAGAGCCGCTTACCAGTGCCGAAATGGCCAAAGATTGCCTGTCTTACCTGAATTATGAGGGCAAACCGGTGAAGGCATCCAGAATTTTTGCAGGCAATGAACACGAACGGCAGGTGAAACATCTGGCCGATTATTATAATGTAAATGTTAATTACTATAAAGAGGTAAGGTTTGATACCAACCTGATTATGCACCTCCGCAAGAAATACAAACAAGCCACCCCCGAAACAGCCGACGTAACCCTGGACTGCCCCTTTGTTGAACGCAACATCAACCTGTTTAAGTCGTACGAAGAAGCCTACCACCAGTTTATGTTAGACCTGGTGGCGCAGCAGATAGCCTCTTTACGCCTCACCATAGGCCGAAAGGGCGTACGCAGGATTTTTGTAGAAGGTGGTTTCTCTAAAAACGAAATTTTTATGAATCTACTGGCCGATGCGTTTTTTCACAAGCAGGTTTTTGCCTCAGAAATTGCGCAGGCATCGGCATTAGGTGCGGCTTTGGTTATACACGAACACTGGAACTCCCAACCCATACCCGAGCAGATTATTCGTTTAAAGCGGTATTATTAAAATTACGGCAAAGTATTTAGAATCGGGGTATTTAAACTGCAATAAATGAAGTGATTGGGTGGCACCATTCAGTTCAGCCTATTCAGGCGCTTTTATACCAAACTGAAGCTCAACCGGTTTCTCAAATCATTCAAAATGTGTTACAGGCTGCTTAGCCACCCCGGTTGTTTCGCTAAAAAAATCAGGAAATACCCAACCCCCTCTAAAAAGAGTAGGGGAAATAAAAAAGTATCGAACATAAAATGAAAGCACTAACCTTACAGGAAGCAGGAAAGTTTGCCTACCAATTGGTGAGCGAGCCTGCTCCCTTACAACCACACGAGGCCCTTGTAAAAGTACACCGCATAGGTATTTGCGGCACAGATTACCACGCCTATCGCGGTAGGCAGCCTTTTTTCTCTTATCCGCGCATTTTGGGCCATGAGCTGGGCGTTGAAGTGATAGAAACCGGCACTGCCGTAACCAACCTGAAACCCGGCGACCGCTGTGCCGTTGAGCCGTATCTGCACTGCGGGCATTGCCAGTCTTGCCGTAACGGCAAAACCAATTGCTGCGAAAACCTGCAGGTGCTGGGCGTGCATACCGACGGCGGCATGACAGAATACCTGAAACTGCCTGCCGCCAAACTTTATGCGTCGGCTCAACTGAACTTTGAGCAACTGGCGCTGGTTGAAACCCTGGGCATTGGCTGCCATGCCGTTAACCGTTCAGGTATTACCGCGGCCGACAAAGTGCTGGTAATAGGGGCGGGGCCCATAGGGCTGGCCTGTTTGCAGTTTGCCAAAATTAAAGGTGCAAAAGTAGTGATGCTGGACGTAAACGAGGCCCGCCTGAATTTTGCCAGAAATACCATGCAGGCTGATGCCACCGTAGTGGCCTCAGACAACAGCCTGGAGGCCGTTAAAGCGCAACTGGATGGCGATATGCCCACGGCCATTTTTGATGCCACCGGCAACCCCGGCTCTATGATGCGTACCTTTGAAATGGCGGCCTTTGGCGGCAAAATTATATTTGTAGGCTTGTTTCAGGGAGATATGACTTTCTTTGACCCGCTTTTCCACCGGCGAGAACTCACCATTTTTGCCAGCAGAAATGCCCTGCCGGAAGATTTTATTAATATCATTCAATGGATGGAAGAAGGCCGTATAGACACCAACGCCTGGATAACCCACCGCGTGGCCTTTGCCGACGTGGCCGGTAGTTTTGAACACCTGCTGCAGTCGGGGCATGAACTGGTAAAAGCCGTAATAACGCTTTAAAAGCGAATGAAAAAATAAAAAGTTCCTTAAGTACAATATTTTTTTTCATTTAAGCGTTATATTACTAGATTCTTCAGGGGAAAGTTAGTACCTTGTGAAAGGACTACCTAACCCCTTTAAACCCCTTTAATGAAACCTTCAAAATACAGCAGAGTGAAATTCCTTAATAAGGATAAATCGCTCTTTTTTTCAGTTCTGCGTTCAAAAGTAGATAGTTATTTCCACGAAAATCAGATTCAGAAAACAGGCGGACAAAAAATTATGGTAAAGGCAATTTGTATGTTGTCTCTTTACCTGGGTTCTTTTGCGCTTATTTTAAGTGGGCAATGTGCCTTATGGCAAATGTGGCTGCTTACCATACTGATGGGTGTGGGTGTTGCCGGAGTAGGTATGTCTGTCATGCACGACGCCATTCACGGCTCGTTTTCTGAGCATCACTGGATCAACCGCCTCTTTGGTGCATCTTTGTACCTGCTTGGGGGTAATGTTTACAACTGGGAGATTCAACACAACCGCCTGCATCATACTTTTACCAATATTCATGAAGTAGACGAAGACATCACCGGCAAGTTTCTGCTTCGTTTATCGTGCAGCGACAAACTCAAACGCATCCACAGATTTCAGCATATTTATGCTTTCTTTTTATATAGCCTCATGACCTTGTCTTTTCTCTGGAAAGACTTCAAAGAAATTGCTTTATATAACGAGATGTCTAAAACCGGGCTGGTAAAGTCGTACCCGCGCAATGAGATTTTCCGTCTGCTTATAGGCAAAGTGGCTTATATTCTGGTAATTGGTGTTTTGCCGATGGTGGTTTTAAATTTGAGCTTTGGCCAGTGGCTGATTGGTTTCATGACCATGCACGCCATAGCAGGGCTGATATTGAGCACCATTTTTCAGCTGGCGCACGTGGTAGAAGGCGCACACCAGCCATCGCCCGACGAAAAAGGTAATATCGAAAACTCTTGGGCTATTCATCAGCTCAATACCACTTCTAACTTTGCCAGCAGAAATTACCTGTTATCATGGTATATCGGCGGGCTCGACTACCAGATTGAACATCATCTTTTTCCGCATATTTCGCACGTGCATTACCGTTATATATCGCCCATTGTACGCAGCACCGCCGAAGAATACGGCATTCTCTATAACGACAAAGCATCGTTCATTAACGGCCTCGACTCGCACATCAGAATGCTGAAGCATCTCGGGAAGTTAGCCAATTAGTGAATTAGCGGGCGGCGTTCCGTTGAATGAGTGAATGAGCGGAACGCCGCCCGCTCAATCGCTCAATCGCTCAATCAGCGGAACGCCGCCCGCTCATTCACAAAAGCGTCGCCGGGTCCAGCAGGTTATTTTTGATGGCAAAAACAACAAGCCCGGCCGTGTTTCTTACACCCGTTTTTTCAAGCAGGTTGTTACGGTGGCCGTCAACGGTACGAATACTGATAAACAATTTCTCGGCAATTTCCTGCGCTGTGTACTGGCGGCAGATGAGGTCAAGCACTTCCAGTTCGCGCTGCGTGAGCGTCGATGGTATGTTCTGGGGTATCAGCAGCCGGGGTTTCTTGCCTGTCAGGCGGTCTTTCATGGTTTTCAGAAAAACCTCATTGAAATAAAACCCCTTCTCAATTACCGTTACAATAGCTTTTTCTACTTCGGCAGGCTCAACATTCTTAAACAGATAGCCATTAATACCCAGCTCCATGAGGTGCGCCACAAAGCGGTCATCGCTATGCACTGATAACACAATAATCCTGATATCCGGGTAGTCGGAGTGCAGAATCCTGGTGGTTTCAATGCCGTTCAGTTCTGGCATTGATAAATCAAGCAACACAATATCGGGCTTTACCTCAGCAGTTTTAATGGCATCAAGTAAAGTCTTGCCGTTGTCGGCTTCTAAAATAATCTCCATTTTATCCAGATTATTAATGATGGCGGCCATCCCTTTTCTGAATAAAATCTGGTCATCTGCAATAGCAATTTTAATCATCTTCATAAGTATAGTATAGCAAACCTATACAGGTACTGGTTGACAAAGTTCAATTTGTATTTAATCAGTAGCAGGTTGAAGACTGATATTAGGTACGCAAGTACCTACAAATCCGGAATTTCAATATCCACTCTCAGGCCGGCACCGGGAGATGTAACAAACCTGGTCTGGCCGTTCAGCAGCCGGGTTCGGGCCTCTATATTTTTAAGACCAAGGCTTCTTTTCTGATACGCTTCTACAAAATCAAAGCCCCTGCCGTTGTCGGCATATTTAATGTATAGAAAGGTATTTTCTTTCCTTATCGATAGCGTTAGTTCTGTGGCTTCAGCATGCTTTACGGCATTATTCAGCAACTCTTGCAAGAGCCTGTAAACGGCCAGGCTTTGGGTGTTGCCCGGTTGCTCGGGTATTACTATAGTTAGATTGATGTCAATTCCGGCAACGGCCGCCACTTTTTCGCACAGGCTTTCAATGGCATAAGGCAGGCCAAACTCTTCCAGCCCTTGTGGCAGCAGGTCGTTTGATATCCGCCTTACGTTTTCTATGATGTTGTCTATCAGCTGTTTATAGCCCACGGTGGTAATTTGCGGCCTGGTGGGCAGCTCATTAACCATCAGGCGCATTACAGACAAAGACGCACCCACCTCGTCGTGCAGGTCGCGGGCCAGCCTTTTGCGTTCCTGCTCAATGGCATCCATCGCACTAAAAAACAGCTCGCGCTGGTGCTTGGCTTCTGCTTCCTGAATACGAATGCGGTGTTCAAGCATCCGGCGTTGGTAAAGCACCATAAAAATTACAATGCCGCAGGCCATCATTAAAAGCATCAACGTACCACCAATCAACATCACATACATATCTAGCGGGGCTCCTGTTGTTGCGGGCTGTACCATAAACCAATAGCAATAAAAATATAGGTCAAACCCAACAGGCAGGCATGAATTGCCCAAGATAACATACTCAGGCGGAGGTCCATCCTCAATAGCAAATTTCCGAGAACAAATAAAAACAGACTCCCTGCAAAGTAAAACAGAAAACCGGCATTAATCCAAAACAAAGGAGATTTTTCTATGTAAATAATCTCTAGTGATTTAATCATCTTGTAATAGGTTGCCAGGGCAAAAAAAACAAAAATGATGCTTTCCAGCCCACGTGGGTAAGTATTAAACCCTGTAAGTGGTTGCACGTATATAAAATTGAGCACAGCAAGCACCGAAAAAAGCGCAATAGCCACATAAAAAACACCCTTTGGTATAAAATTTTGCAGATAGGTTTTATAGAACCAGCTGATAATGGCAAACTCAATGATGGTATAGAAATGCAGAAACGGCAGGTTGTTATTTAACAATTCAGCAGTAACGATTGACACCACCTCAGAAAAAAGCGCAAAGCATAAATAAACAGCAACGGCTTTCAGCTCTTTTGTAAGGTGTTTTTTTCTATACACAGCAATGGCAACCGGAAAAAGCAATACAACTGAAACATACGTTACCAGCCACGTTGTAATTTTTACAAGCATCGGGTGTCTTTTTTAATAGTCAATTATATAACCCGGAGGTAGGCAGACAGCCCTGCCGGATATATATTTTCAGAAAAAGGTGTTCTGGGGGGCTTACCTGTAAGCGCCACAACAAATGTAGCCCTTTTTTAAGGGGTTGCATACCCGTAAAAATACCTGTTTTATAGGTGTTGTGGCATATACGTAAAACTACGCAAGCGCAAAACAGGTATTTTTACCCGTAAATTATTTTAAAATTATGCCCATTTTTGCATGTTGGTTTTCCGGTACGCCTTTTGCTATTTTGTGAGTCTTACTCAGGGTTGCTAAATCAGCAGAACCATGCCCTGCAACAGAAAGCCAACCAGGCACGCACCAGATATTAATCCATTTCAACGCACCGCATTAAAAGTATATTAGGGTTTGGCCTAACTAAGTCAGTAAATGTCTGCTTATCATTAGCGGCACATTTCTTCTTTTTATATCTCTGCCTTTATTTATTTGGTTTACCTGCGCCGTACTAATTCTGATTTATTATTTATCTTTGCGCCCTGTCTTATTTTAACCTTAACAGGTACCACCTGATTTGCAGCCATGAGCGCCATTTTTGGAATCATCTTTACGTCTCCACCAAAATCTGATTCAGCCTTTGCAGCTATGCAGCAAGCCATGGCACACAGGGCCAAAGACGGTAAAGGTACATATCATGATACCCGGGCGTTTTTAGCCACATACCAGCTTATTACGTCTGTGAGGCAGCATAACGAGCTATTGCCGTATCAGGAAGATGAATATGTAATTACCTGCGACAGCCGCCTTGACAACCAGAGCAACATCATAAGCCTGCTGGGCCTGCCCCATAAAAACCATGAAATAGCCGATGCCTGCCTGATACTGAAGCTATACCGTAAATATGGCAGCAACTGTACCGATTACCTGGTTGGTGAGTTTGCCTTTGTAATCTGGAACAAAGAAACCAGAACCATCTTTGCAGCTACCGACCACATGGGTTTCAGGTCTTTTTATTACTATTACAACGGGCAGGCGTTTGTGTTTGCCAGTGAGATAAAAGGTATAACAGCCGCAAACCAGACCCCGAAAAGATTTGACAGGAACAATACCGTAAATAAGTTTATGGTTAATTTTGATGGCGGTACTTACGATGCCGACATCAAACAACTGCCCGCGGCTACCCGTCTTACCTGGCAGTGTGATGAGCCGCATTCTATTGGGCTTTACAAATACTGGCAGCTTAAAAAGCAGGGCAGGTATGCCTTTACTAACGATAGTGACTGGGCAGCCTGCATGAGAGAACTCATTATCAATGCCGTTAACAAAAGGCTGGATACCGACAAGCCCGTGGGGATTTCGTTAAGCGGCGGGCTAGACTCCTCATTTCTGGCTGGTATTCTGGCCACAGAGCTGCAAAAAAAGAATAAGCCATTATATACTATTTCTAACGTATTAAGCCCCGATTACACAGGAACCCAAAAAGACGAACGCTATTATATGGAACTAATGGGTAAAAAGTATCCTAATATTCAGCAGGAGTTTATTGATTTTTCAGACGGTTCGGGGCCTTTCACTAATCTGGTCGATACATTTGAACGCCTCGAAGTGTTGGCCTATCCTTTTATTTATACAGATAAACGCCTGTTTGAAACCGCAAGCCAAAAAGGAATAGGTTTGTTTTTTAATGGTTTTGGCGGAGACTTCGCCATGTCTTACAAAGGCGATGGCCTGATATATGACCAGCTTAAAGCGGGTCAATTACGTGCGGCATTTAAATCTTTAGCCTTTATAGCCGCCGATAACAAAATATCATTTCTTCAGGCTTTCAGGACATGCATACTGGATAACTCTTTTGCCAGAAAACTGTACGAGCCCATTCTTCCTTACCTTCGGCTTGAGAGGCAGGCTTTGCTAAGTAAAGAACTGGCACCTCTGGCAGCCGGAAAAGTAGCCTTCGGCGCAACAGCGTCAGTTAAAAAAAGGCTTGCCACCATTATCAATACTGGTACCTTGGGTGGGATGCTTTTTAGTACGCAAAAAAAACTAAGTGCCTCTTACGGTATAGAAAGCACGGTTCCGTTACTTGATAAAAACCTGATGGAGTTTTTTATGGATATTCCGCCAGAGCAGTTTCTGGTAAATAATTGGCAGCGGTCTTTAATGCGCAGGGCTATGGAGGGTTTTGTGCCAAAGGAAATTCAGTGGAGAAAAGACAAGAAGCCATTTGTGCTTGATTTCACCGAAAAATTCATTCAGTCGCATACGTATATAGATGCTGTTCTACAAGATGCCAGCTATGAGCGCAGCAGGCAGGCACTTCATATAAATCGTTTTAAGACGTTGTATGGGGCTATTCTTGAAGGCAAACGAAACAATACTGACTGCCGTATTGCTGCATGGGCAGTTGAACTGGTGGCATACCTACACTGGCTTGAGGCGAAAGATTATTTCTATAAAAAAGTTTAGTTTTCTAAAATACAATTTCTAATTTTGTTTTACAGGATTTTTCTGATTCATTTATACCAGAGATTAAGCCATTTTTTATCAGATTTTCAGGCTTGGCTATCATTACCATCTTAAACTTTAATTTTCTGCCGGTTTTTTTTTAATTAGTAAATAAAATTATTCATATCTATTATTAACAATATTAACAATTTTTTTTAGGTCTATTATGGAAGTTAAAAAAGAAGTAAATGAAGAATTGCCAGTTAAAAAAAACTGGGAAACACCAAGGATAGTTGTTTTATCTGAGAATGTAATAAAAGGACGCGGTCAACCAGGTACTGACGGAGCGGGTACTGATACCGCTTCCTGATAATTATATCAGGTAACCAAACCTTTTCATGGTCTTATGTTGGTAATTGACAATGGCATCTGCTTGTTCAGTACTTAGCTCATTAAGCCAGTTACCTTGCAGGCCGCTTCTAAAAAAATCAGGGGTTTCAACACTGAATTTCTTCTGTTTTCCCCGGTTTTTCGAAAACTGCTTTGGTTATTGCATAATACATTTATAATTAACTGATTAGCAGGTATTTACAGTTGATTATATTTTTATTTGAGTGACCAAGCGATTAACCCGGAAAAAAGTAAAAAATATTTATCTATAAAATTTTTATAATTGTATTATTGAAGATTCAGTTGTAGGAAATGCAGAATTGCCTGTTAAAAAAACCTGGGAAACACCGAGAATAGAACTTTTATCGGCGGACATAATAGAAGGGTCATCTAATACAGGCAATGATGATGGCGGAGTTTCAACCGGTTCATGACCGGATAAACTAATAGCCAAAGCGGGTCATTACTTCACTGTGGTTTTGTATTAAGGTTTCCACTTCCTGGGCACTTAGCTCATTAACCCAGTTACCTTGCAGGCCGCTTCTAAAAAAACTAGGGGTTTCAACGCTGAATTTCTCGTTGAAACCTTTTTCATTTTCCTGCTTTTTCAGTTTATCAAAAGCAGTAGCTTCAACGGCAGCCCTGATGGCATCATCGCTGTATTCAGTTACGCCTGTATAAATCAGTAATTGCTTAAAAACCTGAAAGGGGTTTTCGAGCATATCTTCATACCTGACAACATATACAGGAAAATTCGGGCCGTTGGTCCAGCTCTGCACATGCGAACTCCAGTCTGATAAATACTGTCTGAACTGATTACGATTGTTCAGATTACCATGTTGCGGCACAAAAAAACCTGCTTTATTGCAAAGCAGAGTTAAAGCATAATGAATAGGTTTATTTAAATGATTGGCCAGAGAAGCAACAATATCAAGCGGATTTCTGATAAAATAAATGGCACAAAGGCTTGCATCTTCTGGTACTATGGGTGTAGTGCCGTTTGCCTGCACAAAAGCATCATGAATTTTTATATACAGGTTTTCTGTTGAATCAACAGCAATTTTTCTAAAAACCTCCGGCTGCAGTAATTTGGCTTCTTCGTCATAAAGATACCGCGAGTCTATTCCGCTTACGCTCTCAAATATATCTCTCGACGAATATATCATCTGGAAACGAAGACGGTTAATATCTAAATTGCCTTTATTGGCAAGTGCCGACAAAAACAATCTGAACCAGGTATTGCCACTTTTGGGATATGAGGCCAGCCATACAATTTTACGAAGTGTGTCTTGCATAGGTTAGCAGATTTTGGTTTCAATAAACTTTACCATTTCATCAATCGAATCCTGGTGTACCGAGCGCCTGATACGGTACGCGGTTTTGTTTTTAAGAAAAGTGCTAAGCACACTAAACACCAGTTGCCTTTTATTGAAAGATTTACCATGCAGGCTATCTGTGTGTGCTTTAAACAAGCTGGCATAGGATACACCTGCTGTATAATCGCTTTTTTGGATGGTAGCCTCTAATAAAAAAATGGTTGTTGCTGCCTGATACGGGTAAGACAGGAACTCTTCATGAATAAACGTATTGTATTTGGGCAATTGAGGCCGTATTCTCATGCTTTCATCCGGCTTCCCCAATTGAAGTATTTTGTAGGCATCTTGCCATAATTTTATAGTAGCATAACCTGCCAGTATTTCTATTTCTCCTTTGGCGTTGTGGCGCATAACGCACATATCATCAGTAAATACTTGATAACCTCTTTGCTTTAGTGATGCCAGAAGGGTAGACTTGCCTGCTCCGCTACGCCCTACAAACAAAACCACCTGGTTGTTATAGATAATACCTGATGCTTTCAATGGTATCAGATTTCTCTGAAACAGTATCTGTGGCAAAACCTGATTCAGTAAAAAATGTCTGATGCTTTCAGCGTCGGCATTTTTAGCCGGTTCAATCCATATTTCTTTACCATCTCTTGCATAATAGCCTGCCACATTCGGTAACCTGAAAATATACTCATGGGCACTTGCCATATAGCCGGGGCCAATGTCTGTTACCTGCGCTGTTGGCTGGTCTGGTACCGGGCCTATTCTGATGCTGAGGTCTGCCTGGGTGGCATCGCCCGGTACCAGTTCAGGTAATGGCAGTTCAGAGCTTATGCTGATACCACAACCTTTATAAATGTAAGAGACCATTCTGATAGATTCTGAAAGGCAGATACCACCTGCCATATAAACAAAGCGACAGAATTGGGTTTCTGCCTCGTAAAAGATTGTATCAATTCTTGTACTTACTTACCCCAGGTTTCGGGTTTTCTGCGCCATTTTTTGAGGGACTCCAACGATTCTGCCGATATATAATTCTGTCTGATGGCCTCGTCTATCAAGGCATTATAATGGCTCAGCGTTACCAGCGGTACCTGTTTGTCGGCAAAGTTCTGGTCGGCTACTTTAAAGCCATAGGTAAAAATGGCTGCCATACCCACCACTTCAATTCCGGCGGCACGCAGGGCGTCTACGGCTTTCAGAGAGCTGCCACCTGTTGATATCAGGTCTTCAATAACCACCACTTTCTGTCCTTTTTCAATACGGCCTTCAATCTGGTTGCCCATGCCGTGTTCTTTCGGTTTGGGGCGCACATAGGCAAACGGCAGGCCAAGCGCCTCGGCTACCAGCGCGCCTTGCGGTATACCAGCAGTGGCTACACCAGCTATGAGTTCGGCCTCAGGAAAATGCTTTTTAATGGCCTTCGCCAACGATTTTTTAATAAATGTTCTTGCTTCCGGGTAAGACAACGTTACGCGGTTGTCGCAATAAATGGGCGAGTTCCAGCCCGAACTCCATTGAAACGGCTGGTCGGGGCTTAATTTTACGGCCTTGGTTGATAACAGATAAGAAGCAATTTTACGCGAAGTGTTCATTCAGTTATTATATTAGGTAGCCTGAAGGCAAAAAATGTTACTGATTATATATTTCTGGTAAAGCCTTTTAAGTGGTTTGTACCTTAAATTTCAGGTTTTCAGAGAGAATTTGTGTTTTTTTTGGTATGAAAAGTCTAAGCGGGACGGTATTTCTATCCATCGTCCCTGTGGTACCCGAGTTTTTTCTAAGGAATTTATTCTGCCGATTGTACATCCCCGGGGATATCGAAGCGGTGAATGTCAGAAAACGTTTTGAGTTAATCTCAACGGTTATTATTCACCCATTAACTCTCTTTTGGCACCTTCAAAACCAGAATCTTGTCAATCCGGTTTTTGTCCATATCAATAATTTCAAATTCGTAGTCTTCCCATTCAAATTTATCGCCGGTGTCGGGTATCTCTTTCAAAATGTTCAGGGCAAAGCCACCCAGGGTATCAAAGCCGGTGTAATCGCGGCGGTTGTTAATCTGAATATCAAAATGATTCAGAAAATCATCAAAAGGCAGGGAGGCATCAACCAGAAAACTTCCGTCTTCACGTTCAAAAATCTCGTAGCTAAACTCATTATCTACCGAAATATCACCCACCAAAGCATCCATAATGTCGTTCAGGGTAATCATACCCAGCACACTGCCGTATTCGTCAACAATAATACCCACATGGATACGCTCCTCACGGAATTTCTCCAACGCCTGATACGCATGGTTGTTTTCAGGTATAAACAGGGGTTCTTTCAGCACCTGTTCCAGGTTTCTCAGTTCAGTGTCCAGGTCTTTGCCTAACAGGTTTTTTATATACAACAAACCAATAATATTGTCGATACCGTCTTTACAAACCGGATACACCGAGTGCTTGTATTCTATAATCTTGGCTTTGTTTTCTTCAACGCTGTCTTCTACGTCCAGCATCGTAATTTCGTTACGGCTGGTCATCAGGGTGGTAATCTTCCTGTCGCCCAGATGAAAAACGTTCTGCACAATTTCCTGCTCAATCTCGTCAATGGCTCCGCCGGTTGCACCTTCCTGAATCATCGATTTTATTTCTTCTTCCGTTACCGCAAAGTCAGACTGCGTAATGCCGAACATCTTAAAAATGAGGTCGCTGCTTTTGGTGAGCAGCCATATAAACGGAGAAGTAATTTTCGACAGGATGTTCATCGGCGCGGCTACCGCTTTGGCTATGGCCTCGGGGTTTGCCATGCCTATACGTTTGGGTACCAGTTCGCCCAGTACCAACTGCACAAAGCCGATAATGAGTACAATTAGCCCCACCGATACTTCATTGGCGTATAACTCCGGAAACCCCCATGCCAGCAGTGTATCGCGCAGGTGCAGTGTCAGGCTGTCGCCTGAAAAAATACCCGTTAAGAGGCTGATTAGGGTGATTCCGATTTGAACCGTAGATAAAAAACGATTGGGAGAATTGGCCAGGTCTAGCGCTGCCTGCGCTCTTTTATCACCATTTTTGCTTGATATTTCTAGTTTAGTTTTGCGGGATGATACCAGGGCAATCTCTGACATAGAGAAAATACCGTTGAGTATTACTAAAAAAAGGATAATTAAAATTTCCATTTAGAAGTTTTTGGCCCGCCGGTAGGTGGGCCAGATGGTGATTAAAGTGCAAAATAATATGTTTTACAAATATTCTGAACGAAATGTGTATTATAATTTTTTTACGGCTTCAATAACTTTCAAAAAAATTACGAACTTTGCTGCCAGAAACAAATCTGCCTGAACAAAACCAATGGTTATCTTCATTGACGACAAACCTGTAAAGATTATAAGTAAAAATAAGTTCCATCATTTGCACGGCAATGACTTTGATATCATGCTGGATGCCCGACTGGAGCCACTTACCGAAAAACGGTTTAAAGGGCACGTTATCATTTTAAATACCTCTGCCGCCACTATTGAGAAATTCTTTCGCCTTTTGTGGACAGTGAAAGACTTCGACTTCCAGTCGGTGGTGTTTGTGGTAGACGACAAAACCAGCATTGAACAGCAGATAAAGGGCTATTATAAGGTAGTTAAAGCAGCAGGAGGCGTTGTTTTTAATGACGACGATAAAATACTGATGATGTATCGCCTCGGCAAGTGGGACCTCCCCAAAGGCAAACGAGACGACGACGAGAAGTCTAAAACCACCGCCGTGCGCGAGGTTGAGGAAGAATGCAACATAAGTGTGATACTCGGTGAAAAAATTTGCACAACCTGGCACACGTACGCCATGGGCAATAACAAAATACTGAAACGCACCAAGTGGTATATAATGCAATGTATCGACGACACCCACATGAAACCCCAGACAGAAGAGGGCATTGAAGAATTAAGCTGGATGGACGAAAAACAGGTGCAGAAAGCCCTGCTCAATTCTTACAGTTCTATCCGTTATGTTTTTGATGAATTGAACAAGCAATAGTTTTTCGCGGTTATGTTTACATGATACACAGCAACAACAAGAATTGGCCACGCTACCGTTTGTCTCTGCTATATGGTTGGAACAAACGGGCGCAATGGTTTTTCCTGTTTGCTGCCTTGCAGCTATTCGCTTTCCGTTCGTTCGCACAAATCTGCAATGCCGTTGAGGCGCCGTTCAGCCCCACAGCTCAGAACCGCATAATCGACTGGCAGAAATTCCCCGAATTTACCCTGCCTTTTACGCTGGTGTATGGCGGCCCCCGCTTTGGCGACGCGCAGCGGCTTCCGCTCAGATATGGGTTTAGCCATCTGGCAACTTTTGAAAACGCCGACGCCACCCTGCCTAAACATCAAAGAGCGCTGGTATGGTATGGCGTAGCCTTTAACGGCGCAGACCAACCCTGGTGGGCCTTGCGCAGCCCCTGGAATAACAACCTGGACGGCTACAAGGGCAGATGGCAGCACGAACTGAGTACCATGCCTGAAGTAGACCTGCTGGTGCCGGATATTGAACGGCAAATCAAAAGCAACGATTCTATTCTGATTCTGAAAAACCACCCCACAACCCCCGTTGCTTACCGGAGCCTTGACAATAACGCCTTTATAACCCAATACAAAAAAGATTTGCAGGCCTTGTATGCCGAGGCCTTTTTGTTTACCAAAAACAATAAACAGGCCAGCATAGCGGGGTATTCAGATACCCCCATTCTGAATACCTACATTAACATACCCGGTAATAGCTGGCAGAAATGGACAACCGACCCCGGCCTGCTCAATTACCTGATGTACGATTTCAACCGGAATACCCTGGGCGGCGATGTGCTGGCCCGGCAGGATTTCCTGGCGCCGTCCGCCTATTATTATTATGACTACCCGCACCCGCTGGCGCCCGACTACCTGGCCTACCTGCTTTTTCAGATAGAGGTAAACCGCGCCTGGGCGCCCGATAAACGCATCATTCCGTTTGTTTGGCTGCGTTACAGTTACGTAACCAATGCAGCTCGGAAGTTCATAAAACCGTTTATGGCCGAAGCTACAGCCATTTTTCCGTTTTTCTCCGGTGCCAGTGGCCTCTGGCTGTGGGACGACCCCAACCTGTTTGCCAACAACGAAAACTTTGCTGCCTACGAGTATTTTATTAAAGGCCTGCACCGCTTGTCGGCTTATAAAGAGATGTTTACGGGCAACTATCAGCTGGTAATACCTCAACCGGCTCATGCCTACGTTGACAGCCGCAAGCCTATCTGGCGGGCGGTGGTAAAAAATAACCATTTGCTGGTGGTGGCGCACAACCCTTACGCCAAAGACGACAACGATGCCGTAATGGTAGAGGCCACCTACAACAACCAGAAGTTGTTTATACCACTAAAAGGGTACGAGGTTTTTCTATGCAGGTTTGATATGAGCCTGCTGGGCCAGGAACCCGGCCAATTGCCCAATGCTCTGAAGGTTTTTCCAAACCCGACAGAAGAAGAACTGCACCTCAGCCTGAACAGCCCGCAACCGCAAACCACGCGCATCAGCATGACCAACGCCGCAGGCAAAACCATTTATGAAGAAAACATCGGCCTACAGCAGGGGCAAAACATCAAAACCCTGAAAATCAACCACCTGCCTGCAGGTACGTACCTGATACGAGCCATGAACTTATCCACCAAATTCATAAAAAAATAATGCAATTTTATGCCTAATCAACTGATTCACGAAACTAGCCCCTATCTATTACAGCACGCTCATAATCCGGTTGAATGGTACCCCTGGGGTGAAGCAGCCTTGCAAAAAGCCCAGGCCGAAAACAAACCCATACTGGTAAGTATCGGCTATTCGGCTTGCCACTGGTGCCATGTAATGGAGCGTGAATCGTTCGAAAACCAGCAGATTGCCGATTTAATGAATGCCCATCTGGTGTGCATAAAAGTAGACCGCGAAGAACGCCCCGATGTAGACGCCATTTATATGGAGGCCTTACAGGCCATGGGCTTGCAGGGTGGCTGGCCGCTCAATGTTTTTCTGATGCCCAATGCGCGGCCTTTTTATGGTGGAACGTATTTTCCGCCGCAAAACTGGGCTAATCTGGTAGTGGGCATTAAGCGTGCCTTTGACGAAAACTACGAAAAATTACAGGAGTCGGCCGATGGATTTACACAGAATATGCTTTTCAGCGAGTCGGAAAAATATGGTTTACAGGCAGATGAAGAACTGAGTTTCAGCGAAGAAGAGCTGGTAGCTGTTTTTAACCGGATGCGCGCTAATTTCGACTACGAACGCGGCGGCATGAATCGCGCGCCGAAGTTTCCGATGCCCAGCATCTGGAAATTTATGTTGCGTTATTATCAGCTTACTAAAGATGAAAGAGCCTTGCAGCACCTGAACCTGACGCTTGACAGGCTGGCGCTTGGAGGCATTTATGATATACTGGGTGGCGGATGGACGCGGTATTCGACCGATGCCGACTGGAAAGTGCCGCATTTTGAGAAAATGCTCTACGACAACGGTCAGTTGGTGTCGCTCTATGCCGAGGCCTACGCACTCACCCGTGACCACCTGTACAAAGAACGTGTTACCCAGACCATCAACTGGCTGCAACGCGAAATGACCAGCCCCGAAGGAGGCTTTTACTCGGCGCTGGATGCCGACAGCGAAGGCGAAGAAGGGAAATTTTACATCTGGAAAAAGCAGGAAATTGATTACCTGCTGGCTGAAAAATCGGCAGAATTTAATGAAGCTTTTAATATAACCGAAGAAGGCAACTGGGAACACGGCAACAATATTCTGCATCTGGAAGACCGCCTGTGGGGTGTTGACAATACCCAATGGGATAAAATGTTTGCCACCTTGCTGGAAGAACGCAGCAAGCGCGTGCGACCGGGTCTCGACGACAAGATTCTCTGCTCGTGGAACGGACTGATGCTCAAGGGGCTGGTTGATGCCTACCGATACATCAACGACCCCGCGTTTTTAACCCTGGCACTGGTCAATGCGCATTTTATTCAAACAAAAATGAGTGTGGTTGTACAAACCGAAGACGGCCGCGAGGGTAGGGGCCTGTGGCATAATTATAAAAACGGCAAGGCTACCATTATTGCATATCTGGAAGACTACGCCAGCGTAATAGAAGCCTACACGGCTTTGTATCAGGTAACATTCGACGAGCAGTGGCTGCATGAAGCCGAAATGCTGACTGATTACGTAATTGCCAATTTTTATGACGCCGAAGACCAGTTTTTCTATTTTACCGACAGCCAGGGAGAACAACTGATAGCCCGCAAAAAAGAACTCTTTGATAACGTAATACCGGCCTCTAATTCTATAATGGCCGGCAACCTGTATAACCTGGGTATCCTGCTCGACCGCCGCGATTTTGTGGATATAGCCCGCCTGATGCTGGCCAAAATGAAAAAACTGGTGCTGACCGATACCCAGTGGCTCACCAACTGGGCTACATTGGCCACCCAATTGGTAAAGCCAACCGCCGAAGTGGCCATTGTTGGGCCAGATGCGCAAGGCATAAGAGCCCTGTTAGACCAGACCTACAACCCTAATAAGGTGTTTGCAGGTACTGCCGAGGGGTCTGGCCTGCCTCTGCTGCAAGGCCGCACAGCGCAGGACGGACGAACCATGATTTACGTTTGCTTTGATAAAACCTGCCAACTGCCCACAGATAACATCAGCAAGGCATTGGAATTGTTGAAATGACCCCACGCCAGCGGGCGACCGTCCCAACCCTCCCCAACAATAGGGAGGGAGTTAAAAGCCTCTCTCCTCATAGTTGGAGCGTGTTTAAACTAAACCTTTTGGAGCAACCCTATAGAATATTCTCACTTAGTGATTCGTCAATCACTATCGACTTCGGTTCTGTAATAGACGAGGCGGTCAATACACGTGTGGCCCAACTGTTAGATTATTGTAAAGAAAACCCATTTGTTGGTTTTTCAGAGGCCGTTCCGGCTTATGCCTCATTGACAGTATTTTATGATGTTATTCAGGTAAGAAATGCTTACGCCGATTCCCCAACAGCTTATGCATTAGTTGAAAACTATCTGGTAGAAGCTCTGAACAAGCTCAATATTGCTACAAGCACAAGCCCCAACCTGATAGAAATTCCGGTAATATATAATGGTGAAGACATTGCATTTGTGGCAGAACATCACCAACTAAGCATTGAAGAAGTGATACAGATACACAGCGCCGCCACTTACCGTGTATATATGATGGGTTTTCTGCCCGGTTTTGCTTATCTGGGTGGCATGGATGCCCGCATTGCTACACCCAGGAGGGCATCGCCCCGCACCAGCGTACCCGCAGGCAGCGTAGGCATTGCAGGCCGGCAAACAGGCATTTATCCATTGGCAAGCCCGGGAGGCTGGCAGCTCATCGGCCATACCAATACCCCCTTGTTCGATATGAACGCGCAACCACCCACCCTTTTAAAAGCCGGAGATTTAGTTAGGTTTGTGAGGGTAATTTAAACTTGTGGCGCGAACATCCTGTTCGCCGCATTTTTAGCCACAATAAAAGTTTTACCACGGAGTTACCAGAGTTAAACACAGAGTTTCACAGAGGAAAAGAATAACGACTAAAAATGAATAACCTTAAAACATCATTTCTTGTCTGTGCACGATTAAAAATCGAGGAAGAATTGATGAGAATGTAAGTAGTCTGAAGGATTTTTAATTGTGCGAGTTAAATGATGCCTGCTTTTTTGCGTTACTTTTTTTCAGGTAAAAAAAGTAACAACCCGGGTTTATAAAACTTATAGTATTTTTATTTGGCAATAAGCCTCAATGATAGAAAGCCAAAAAAACTAATTCAAGAATAACCAGAATGCAATTCCTAAAACCCGGCATATTAAGCACAATTCAGGATACCGGCCGTAACGCCTACCGTTACAGCGGCATTAACCCCAACGGTGCAATGGACAAAACCGCCGCACGTCTGCTCAATATCCTACTGGGTAATGATGAAAACGAAGCAGTAATAGAATTCCATTTCCCTGCACCGGAAATACTATTTGAAGGAGCCGCCGTCATAGCCATTGGCGGAGCAGATTTTGCACCTTATCTGTCGAACGAAAATGGTGGCATAAGCCCAATCAATAACTGGCAAGCCATACAGATACCCGCCGGAAACACGCTGAAATTCAGAAAGAGAATCAACGGCCAGCGCGCCTACCTG
Organism: Emticicia sp. TH156; assembly: GCF_002855535.1. Classification (NCBI taxonomy): domain Bacteria; kingdom Pseudomonadati; phylum Bacteroidota; class Cytophagia; order Cytophagales; family Leadbetterellaceae; genus Emticicia; species Emticicia sp. TH156. The sequence continues at coordinate 290,455 of NZ_PKRS01000004.1, read as the reverse complement.
GCTGTTAAAGAGGGCATTCATGCCCAAACATGGCTGGGCAGCAAAAGCACAAATAGCCTGCTGGATTTCAATACCATACGTTCGCGACAAAGATTTGCATTATCTTCTACCAATCCAACGGCCTTTTTACCCTATTTGGGTCAAAGTGTCCGGCCACCCTACGGGGCATCGCCCATGATCAGGCTCATCAAAGGAAACGAATATGCTTTATTGACTGGCGAAAGCAAAACATTGCTGAAAGACCAAACTTTCACTATCAGCCAACAATCTAATCGGATGGGCTACCGGTTGATGGGGGAAACTTTACAATTATCAGAAAAAATAGAACTGGTTTCATCAGCAGTTGATTTCGGAACGGTGCAACTATTGCCCGACGGACAATTGATAATTCTGATGGCCGACCACCAGACAACCGGCGGTTACCCCCGTGTGGGTAATGTAGTTTCAGTAGATTTACCTATGCTGGCGCAATGCGGCCCAAAAGATAATATCCGTTTTCAGTTTATATCACCCAAAGAAGCCGAAGAATTATTAATTTTGAGAGAGAAGGAGATTAGGAAATTGAAGGCGACAATGTATTACTTTTACTCAAAACTGCCGACTTCAGTCGGCATATAAACACAAATTATTCCTTTGTTTAATTAGCCGCTGAATTTAGTCGGTGAAACGAAGCATGAGGGATTAGATATTAATAATTCGTTGAATCTGGTAGAGCCGCATTGCATGCGGCTCGTCGTAGAATATGAGTATTGTCTAATTGATAGTAAACTGATTCTGAAAATGGTTTAATTGGAATGGAAATACCACTGAAGCCGCATTTCAATGCGGCTCTACGCCATTCAACGTGCCATATTTATAACCCAACAAAATGCCAACCATAGACCTCAACTGCGACATGGGCGAGTCGTTCGGCACCTGGACAATGGGCAACGACGAAACCCTGATGAACTATATATCGTCGGCCAATATTGCCTGTGGTTTCCATGCGGGCGATGCCACCACAATGCGCAAAACTGCAGAGCTGGCGCTCAATAAAGGTGTAGCCATAGGCGCGCACCCCGGCTTCCCCGATTTGCAAGGCTTTGGCAGGCGCAATATGCAACTCAGTCCGCAGGAAGTCTATGATATCTGCCTCTATCAGATAGGCGCCATGCTTCATGTAACCAGGGCTTTGGGGGGTACATTGCACCATGTAAAACCGCACGGTGCTTTATATAACATGGCAGCCAAAGATGCTGCGCTGGCACAGGCCATAGCCCAAGCCACAATCGACAGCGACCCTGAACTGATTTTATACGGTCTTTCAGGCAGCCTGCTGATAAGTGAAGCTGAGAAAGCAGGCCTGCAAACGGCCTCAGAAGTCTTCGCCGACCGTACTTATCAGCACGACGGCAGCCTGACCCCACGGACTCATGCCAATGCACTCATTGAAGATACCGAAACAGCCGTTACGCAGGTAATCAGGATGATAAAAGAAGGCATGGTTGTTTCGACTGAAGGCCGGGCGATACCCATAAAAGCCGACACCATTTGTGTACATGGTGATGGCACGCATGCAGTAGCGTTTGCCCGTGCTTTGAATGAAAGATTGAAAATGGAGGGGATTCAGATACGGGCTATCTGAAAATTTATTGCATAGATTTAAAAAATTAAATAATTATTTGCTAATTCGTGCCTGTTTTCCCTAAACCAAACACTTACCTAAGCAATGTTTCAAAAGAATCAGAAGAAAGTGCTAACCGCCTGGACCATGTACGACTGGGCCAACTCGGTGCATAACCTTGTTATTATTACCGTTGTTTTTCCGATGTACTTTCTGGCTACCACGTCTGTTAAAGATTCATTGGGTAACATCATCAACGACGAGGTTAATTTCTTTGGCTTTCATGTACAGAACTCCGTTCTCTATTCTTATACCATATCAGTAGCCACTTTACTGCTGGTTTTGCTGAACCCCATACTTACTCCACTGGCCGACTCGAGCGGGCGGCGTAAGTTTTTTATGAAACTATTCTGTTATCTGGGGGCTGCCAGTTGTGCCTACTTCTTTTTCTTTACCCGCGACAACGTCAACTGGGTGGTCATTGCCTTTGGGCTTTCAATAGTTGGCTGGGGCGGAAGCATCGTTTTCTATAACTCATTCCTGCCTGAAATTGCCACCGAAGACCGTTTTGATAACCTCAGCGCCCGCGGGTTTATGATGGGTTACATTGGCAGCGTACTATTGCTGGTGTTTAATCTGGTTATGATCATGAAACCCGAAATGGTGGGGCTTTCGCAGGCTGATACGGAGTCTGGCCTTACGGCACGCATTACGTTTCTTACTGTGGGTTTATGGTGGGCCTTGTTTGCACAGATACCGTTCTACTACCTGCCCAAAGACAACGTTAAAAGGCTGAAAGGAGAGGTGTTCAGCAGTAGTTTCAGAGAATTACGAAAAGTATTGGGCGAGCTTCGCCAGAACAACCTCATCAAGCGTTTTCTGCTGGCATTTCTGTTTTATGACATGGGCGTAATGACGGTCATTTACGTGGCCACCATTTTTGCCGATAAAGAATTGCACATAGAAAAAACCGGGCTGATTGTTACTTTATTGCTCATTCAGCTCATTGCTATTCCGGGTTCATTTCTGGCCTCTTGGTTATCGGGCAAATTCGGCAATACCAAAGCCCTGCTGATAGAGATATTCATCTGGTCGCTTATGCCGCTGGCTGCTTATTTTACCACCACCGCCAATGAATTTTATGTGATAGCCGCCGTGGTGGGTCTGGTAATGGGTGGCATACAGTCGCTGTCGCGTTCAACTTATGCCAAACTGATACCCGACGACACCAAAGACACCGCCTCTTATTTCGGGTTTTACGACATCGTCGAGAAAATAGCCATTACCCTTGGCACGCTTTTGTTTGGTGTGGCAGAACAGCTAACCGGCGACATGCGCAATTCGGTGCTGGTAATACTGGTGTTTTTTATTATCGGCTTTTTATTGCTGATGCGTATTCCGTCGAAGAATATTTATAAGGGATAAGCCTAATATAAATTTTACTATAAGGTTTATATCATTGCATTTTACTATTTTTGCAGCAATTAACGGGTGCGTGCTTACATGTGCTAAATGCCCGGCAAATTTATTCCTAATCGTCAGTACTCGGTTTTGGTAAAACCATTTTACCCCCAACCAGAGCACCGGTCTGTTCTTAATTTAAATTCAGGATATCACGTAACTGTATGGTTTATCTGAATATCTGAACCTAGCTTTTATGAGAGTGCTCTATGATCATCAGACGTTTACAGGTGCCAGATACGGAGGTGTTCCCCGGTATTTCTATGACCTGATGCATAACCTGAAATATCACCAGGGAGTTGACGTAAGCCTTTCCCTGCTGTTTTCAAATAACGAGTACCTCAAAAAAGGAGACATCAGGACGGTTTATCCGTTCAGTTATTTTCTAGGCAGCCGTTACACCAATCTGATGTTTTCGCACCTTAACCGCCTCAACAGCGCCCTGCAGATCAGTATTAAAAACTACGACGTTTTTCATCCTACTTTTTTCAACAATTACTTTGCACCTTTTTTGGGTAATAAGCCTTATGTAATTACTTATCATGACGCCATACCCGAAAAATTCGGTACTGAATATGGTTTGCTTGATGGTTTCAGTAAAGACCATAAAAGAAATCTGCTGCACAATGCGGCCGGCATCATTGCCGTATCTGAAAACACAAAGAACGATATCATTGAGATTTTTGACCTGTCGCCAGACAAGGTAGATGTGGTGTATCATTCCACCCATTTTTCAACATTCAAGCCTGCTGATGATTTTGATATTGAAACACCAGAAAACTACCTGCTGTATGTAGGCACCCGCGAAAACTACAAGAATTTTGATGTTTTTATAAAAGGAGTGGCTCCGGTGCTGAAACAAAACCCCGGCCTGCAACTGATATGCGCGGGCAGTTGCCCTTTTACAGCGGTGGAGCTGCATTGGCTGCAGGCAGAAGGTATTGCTGATGCGGTGTGGTACCAACCCGTTGTGAGCGACGCTCAGTTGTACAGGCTTTACCAGAAAGCCCTTTGCTTTGTTTACCCTTCTTTATACGAGGGTTTCGGTATTCCGGTTATTGAAGCCTTTGCCTGTGGTTGCCCCGTTGTGCTGAGCGATCGTTCCTGTTTCCCCGAGGTAGCGCAGGATGCCGCCGTTTACTTCAACCCCGATTCTCCGGCCGACATCACCGCTGTTATCAGCCGTGTGGTAAGTAGTTCAGAGCAGCGGTCTGCATTGGTAACCAGGGGTTACAGCCGCCTGAAAGACTTTTCGCCGGGCATTACGGCCATTCAAACGCTGGAGGTCTACAAAAAAGCAGCAGGCAGGTAATGGCCTGATTGCCACAGGCAGGCTGAAAAAATAAAATTTAATTGTAACTTTGCAGCCGGAGATACCACTTGAACCTTTTTTGATAAAACCACTTCCGCCGGGGCCAATCTGATACCGGCGTTTTTCAAACGGCCTTTTATGAGAATCATCATTTGTGATATTTATGTAAAACTTGTAGGGCATAATTTAGGACACATCCAGAATATCTTACGCTATTTAGAAAAGAATCCTTCTGACAGAGAATATATATTTCTGCTGAACCCCGAGGCCAGAACCATTCCTTCTGTGCAAACCGCTGCCCAAAATGTAAAGATTATTTTCTTTACCGATGAAGAGTTTGCGCCGCAGTTGTCGGGCATGAGCCTCATAAAATCAACCCAGCTGCTCTGGAAGAGCATCAGCCGGTATGTAACAGACCTGAAAGCCGACAGGCTGTTATTAATGATGGTTGATATGTTTCAGCATACCATTGGCAGCAGCCGCCCGCTTTGTACTATACACGGCATAATGTTTAATCCGTACCCGAGGTTAATGCCGGTCGATAACTCGCTGAAAGCCCGGCAAAAAACCAAAGTTACCAAAGCCCGCAAATTGTTTACCACCTGGTGGATGCTGCGCAACAAGCAGCTGAAAAAAGTATTCATTTTTAATGATTACGAAACCATCAAAACCATGAACGAAACCCTGGGCACGCAGGCATTTACCTACCTGCCCGACCCCGTTTATGACTACCCTATGCGCCAGGGGCTGGTAATACGTGAGCAATTTAACATAGAGCCACACCGCAAAATTTTGCTGGCCTTTGGTATGATAGACCAGAAAAAGAATGTGGTGAACCTGGTACGCGGCTTGCAGGATTTAACAGCCGACGAAGCAGCCAATGCCTGCCTGCTGATAGTAGGTAAGGTTTCGCAGGTTTATGAAACCCCACTGGCTGAGGCCATTGCAGAAGCCCGGAAACTACGCCCCGAATTGAAAATTGTAATGGAAAGCCGCTTTGTGGACGACGACGAGATGGAGTCGTTCATTAACCAGAGCGACATCGTTTCGCTGGCTTATGTCAATTTCTATTCGTCAAGCGGGGTTATTGGTCTGGCCTGCCGGCATAACAAGCCAATTATTGCCACCAGATTTGGTGTTGTGGGCAATATAACCGCTGAGTATGAATTAGGTGTAGCTGTAGACGGCCACAAACCGGAAGAAATAAAAGAGGCGTTCAGGTTTTTTCTGCACCACTCTAAGCCCAAATATCCTGCCCGAGCAGCAGAATTTGTAGCCAGACATACCCCCGAAGCCTTTATAAAAGCCCTGCTGGCTGATTAGACCTGTACAGTTGGAGCTTGCCTGGCATAGGTATTGAAAGCCTGGCATAAGGAGGTACAAAAAAAAGTGGCCGAACGGTAGTTCAGCCACTTCATGGTTCTTATGCCTTCAGTATCTTAAACCAGTTCTACCTCTTTGGCGGCCTGTTGGGCAATCCAGTTATAGGTTTTGGCAATACCGTCTTTCAGTGGTAACGATGGCGCCCAGCCCAGTTTCTCCTGTATCAAAGCATTGTCTGAGTTTCGCCCGCGCACGCCTTGCGGCCCCGGAATATTGTTGATAGAAACATTTTTGCCCGAAATGCCGATAATCATTCTTGCAAAATCGTTGATAGATATCATTTCTTCCGAACCAATATTTACCGGACCCGAGAAATCAGACTCCATCAGTCGGCGCACACCTTCAATGCATTCGTCAATAAACAAAAATGAGCGCGTTTGTTTGCCGTCTCCCCAAATCTGTATGCTACCGCCATCTTCTGCCTCTATTACCTTACGGCATATAGCAGCGGGGGCTTTTTCTCTACCGCCTTTCCAGGTGCCTTGCGGGCCGAATATATTATGAAAACGGGCTATTTTTACCTGTATGCCCAAATTACGTTGGTAGGTAAGATACAAACGCTCGCTGAAAAGTTTCTCCCAGCCGTATTCGCTGTCAGGCGCAGCGGGGTAAGCCGACTCCTCCGAGCATTTGGGGTTTTCAGGTTCGTTCTGGTTGTACTCAGGATACATACAGGCCGACGACGAATAGAATATCTTCTTTACACCTGCTTTTTGAGACTCATGCAGCATATTAACATTGCAAAGCACCGAATTGTGCATAACGGCTGCGTCGTTTTCGCCGGTAAATATATAACCGGCACCGCCCATGTCGGCCGCCAGTTGATACACCTCGTCAAAACCGCCTTCAAGTACTTGTTTACACACCAAAGGGTCGGTTAAATCGCCGATGATAAACTCATCAGCGTTACCATTTTTGTATTCATTATGTTTAATATCAACGCCTCTTACCCAATAGCCTTCACTTTTTAGTCTATTAACCAGGTGGCCACCAATAAAGCCGCCGGCTCCGCAAACAAGTGCTTTTTTCATATTTTTAGTTTTGGTAGATTGTTATAATATTTTTTGTCGCAGTAAAATACAAATCTAAAAAATCTATTTGTTTTATAAAAGGCATTATAATTTGTCATTTACGGCATCCAGCCAGATTTGCTTGCCCTCGCAATTCCAGTGGGTGTCGCCCACATCATACAGCATTTTTTTTGACGAGCTGAACGGCGTGTAAATATCAAAATAAGGTGCTTTCAGGCCCGGGTGCTGCTGAACCCGCTCTATCAGCCGGTTATAATTGCCCAGGTCTTTGCCCAGTACCGAACTCTTATTGGGGGCAATAGAAAGATACACCTCATCAAAGCCGTTTTTTTTGTAGAAATCATAAGTGCGGTTTACGTTTTCAACCAGCCTGCTGATTTCGCTGTCAGAAACCCTATCAAAAGAAGACGTAATGCCATCGGGGCGGGCATCCATCTCAAAGAAAATACGCTTTTTATCTGCCGACAACACCACGTGGCTATCTGTGCGGTTAAAAAATGTTTCGTTCAAACCTGCCTTCCATTCTTTTATTTTCAGAAAAAAATCAGACGAAAACAGCACCGCTTCGTGTCGTTCGGTGCTATACCAGAACACGTCGCGGGCATTCAGCAGCATTTTTCTGGCGGCTTGCCGGGTACTGGGTTTGCCTGTTACAAGGTTAGTATAGGGCTGAGCAAACCTTTCTCTGAAATGCCGCTCTACAGTTTCAATTATCAGAATGTTCTTCTTTGTTCGGTCTAGTTTAATAAAACTGGTATCCCCAATAAAAAATCTTTGAAAAGTGCCGGTTTTAAAGTCGGCGGCGGTCATCCTTGCAGGTTCGGTAAAGCTGTCGCCAATCAGATATAGCGCCGTGTTGGGGCTGGTAACCTTCACGGGTGCTGGCACGCACTGCTGATTAGGAACCCTGAATTGCGCCAGATTCGAGAAGCGGTACAAATCGCCGTAACGGTATTCGTCTTTTACAAAGCCTTTCTGCGCCAGCCATCTGGCTACATTGGGCGAAAAGCCCGGCAACCAAAGCAGAGCAAAAACAACAAGGGCGGTATATTTTAATATTTTTAAATTCATTCCTCTTTATTTTCTTGCCACAAATTTGATATTGAAAATAGTGTAACATTGTGCATCCATTGTGTACTTAGTGGCTATTATAAAAGTATTTCTTTTCCACAATGTACTCTAAAACACTATGTTTCACAATTCATTCAAAACTGAAAATATATAAACTGGTTGGAGTCAAACACACCCAGAAAATAACAAGCCACCAGTAGTGCCAAAAATACAACATAGAATCGGGCCGTGCTGGTAACATCTATCACCTTTACAAACTTTTCTTTCAGCAGCAGGCCGGCAATTAACAGCCAGCACAATAGCATTTCTGTATTGTTAAAAGGCGCATCAATGGTATTACCATAGCTGCCAAAAGAGAATATCTTTTGCAGAATTATCCTGGCATTGGTAAGACCCTTTGCCCTGAAAAACACCCAGGTAAGCATAACCAGCACAAAAGTAAACAACAGATTAAAGGGCTGGCTCAAAAAAGCAGGCAGAGGCCTGGTTTTCAGTTTAAAATATTTGTCGCGTATTTGGGCTAAAATCAGGTAAACGCCATGCAAAGCCCCCCATATAACGAAGGTCCACGCTGCGCCATGCCAAAGACCGCTCATCATAAACACAAAAAAACGGTTAAAATACATACGTTTTTCGCTTACCCGGTTACCACCCAGCGGAATATACAGGTAATCGCGGAACCAGCCCGATAATGATATATGCCAACGCCGCCAGAATTCGGATATGGAGGTTGAAAAATAGGGGGTATCGAAATTCTCCATCAGTTTAAAGCCCATTACCCGCGCTGTGCCAATGGCGATGTCTGAATAACCCGAGAAGTCGCAGTAAATCTGAAAAGTAAAGAAAATAGTACCAATCAGCAGCGTTAGTCCGTTGTGGTCTTGCGGGTTATCGTAACAATAATCTACCACCATAGCCAGCCGGTCGGCAATGACAACTTTCTTGAACATCCCCCAGGCAATCCGCATCAGGCCCTCTTTCAGGTTGGGGAAACTGAACTTGAAATAACTATGAAACTGCCATAACAAATTCTGTGGCCGCTCAATAGGCCCTGCCACCAGCTGAGGGTAAAACATGACATAGAGCGAGTAAATGACAAAGTCTTTTTCGGCTTTCTGATTGCCCCGATACACCTCTATGGTGTAGCTCATGGCCTGAAACGTATGAAACGACAACCCGATAGGGAGTGCGAAATCAAGAAAAGGGAATGGAGTGGGGGTGTCGAATTTCGACAGGATAATGGCCAGATTGGTGTTCAGAAAATTGTAGTACTTAAAATAAGCCAGAAATCCGATATTGGTAATCAGGCTGATAACAAGCAGCCATTTTCGTTTTTTACCTGTGGCATCTGCAATAAGAATACCCGCAAAGTAGTCAACCACAATGGTAACAAACAGAATTAATATATAAATAGGCTTAAAAACCGCATAAAAATAGCAACTTGCCAGCAAAAGCAGCCAGATACGGCCCCGATGCGGCAGGCTGAAATAGGCAAGTGTAACAACAATAAAAAAGAAAACAAATTGCAGAGAATTAAACAGCATTCAGGTTTTGGTTTGTTAGCGAATCAAGTTTCAAAGTTCTGTGTAATTATCAAAGTTTCAAAGGCATTTTTATACAGAAACTTGATTGAGTGAAGATTTTTTGATGAAATTACCTGCAAGATATACCACAGAAAGGAGAACCGACAAGCGGCGGTGGATAAAAACAATGAGTTTGTTTTACAATTTTTTAAAGCATTTTTGAATTTTAAATTCAAACTGCTATATTTGCACCCACAATTCGGATCCGTAGCTCAGTTGGATAGAGCAACAGATTTCTAATCTGTGGGTCGCAGGTTCGAATCCTGCCGGGTTCACGAAGTCCTAATAAGTCTTGTAATACAACCAAAACCCTGCCAGCCTGGCGGGGTTTTCTCGTTTATAAACTTCTTCTTCTCAATCCTTTAATTTTACCACAGAGTTGCTCAGAGTTTGGCACTGAGTTTCACTGAGTAAAAAAACTCCGTGCTTCTCCGTGCAATCACTCCGCGACACTCCGTGGTTAACAATACTACGCACAAAGATACCACCCGTCAGGGTCTGCAGACACTAAACCATACCAGCACCATTTTAAAATAATCAATCCTTCAGCCTATTTTATTCTAATAACTTCTTTTCAGCCACAGACAGACGATGTGGCATTTACCCCGTAAATTATTTTCTGACCATTAAAGTTTTATAGTTTTTAATAACTTTGTCAACTATCCGAGACCTCTTCAAAATAGAGTCATAAAAAATCAATTGTTTTTGCTCATCATTAATAAAAAGGAAGAAAATATGCTTTTACAATCTTTAATAGCCGAGTTTGAGCAGGAAGTTCAAAATACCAGAAAACTGCTGACGGCCATTCCGGAAAAAGATTTGGCGTACAGGCCTTCACCCACCTCATGGACAATGGGCGAGCTTGCCCAGCACATAGCCACTATTTATTACTGGTATACCGGCGTATTTACCACCGATGTGTATGACATGGCCACCGACCGACTGGAACGCGGCAACCCTGCCGATATAGGTGCTACCCTTGTGTTGTTTGAAACCAATGTGGAAAAGGCCCGGGCTGCGCTGCAATTGGCCACTGAAGAGAGCCTGCAAAACCTGTGGACCATGAAAAACGGCGACCGAACTATGCTGGGGCCATTTCCGAAAGGCGCCATAGCCCGAGGTTTTGTTTTTAACCACATTTACCACCATCGCGGCGAAATGATTGTGTATCTACGCGCCACCGGCAACAAAGTACCAGGCTTATACGGCCCCACCTACGAGCAGTCGGTGCCGAAGTAAAAGCGGATGGATTTGATGAATGGGCTGGCAGATATGAGTTTATACAACCGTGCAAACCATATTATAGAGGAGTTATTGTTTTGTCTTAACACTGCTTCTAAACAGTTAACACATCGCAATCAATCATGGGCATAAGAGACAGATGATTTGCGTAACTCATCTGTTTCCAATGCTTCGGGGGCATATGGAAAAAAAACAGAGTTTTGGGAAAGTAAATTGAAATTGGATAATCTTTCGGTTAAGATAGAACCCATGAGGCGAAGTGCATGGCGCCTCTACTATTGATAAACGAATGAATACAAAAAAAAGCAGCCCATCAGGCTGCTTTTCGTTTCTCCAAAAACCACTATTATCAAACCAAATCAAATCTGTCAAGGTTCATTACTTTTGTCCAGGCGGCTACAAAGTCTTTTACGAACTTGGCTTGTCCGTCTGAGCTGCCGTAAACTTCGGCTATGGCTCTTAGTTCTGAGTTCGAACCAAACACCAGGTCGGCGCGGGTGGCAGTCCATTTCCAGTCGCCGGTGGCGCGGTCGGTGCCTTCATACAACTCTTTATCTGCCGATGCCGCCTTCCAGGCCGTGCTCATATCCAGCAGATTCACAAAGAAATCGTTTGTTAACTCACCCACGCGGTGCGTAAATACGCCATGTTTAGAGCCGTCGTAATTAGTACCCAGCACTCGCATACCACCCACCAAAACGGTTAATTCAGGGGCTGTGAGAGTCAGCAATTGGGCTTTATCAATCAATAATTCTTCAGTTGAAACCCTGAAATTCGCCTTGCGGTAGTTGCGGAAACCGTCAGCCAGTGGCTCAAGGAAACCTATCGATTCTACATCTGTCTGCTCTTGCGTGGCATCCATGCGTCCCGGAGTAAATGGCACGGTAACGTCGTGTCCGGCATCTTTGGCCGCTTTCTCAACACCAGCCGCACCGGCCAGCACAATCAGGTCGGCCATTGAAATCTTCTTGCCACCGGCCTGAAAATCCTTCCGGATACCTTCCAGCGCGCCCAGCACTTTTTGCAGTTGCGCAGGGTTGTTTACCTGCCAGTATCTTTGCGGAGCCAGACGGATACGGGCGCCATTGGCACCGCCGCGCTTGTCAGACCCACGGAAGGTGGAAGCAGATGCCCAGGCCGTTGAAACCAGCTCGGAGACACTCAGGCCAGATGCCAGAATGGTTGCTTTCAGCGCAGCCACATCGCTTTCATTTACCAGCTCATGGTCTACTGCCGGAATCGGGTCTTGCCAGGTAAGTATCTCTTCCGGCACTTCCGGACCCAGATAACGAGCACGCGGCCCCATGTCGCGGTGGGTTAATTTAAACCACGCACGGGCAAAAGCATCAGCAAAGGCATCCGGATTTTCAAGAAAACGGCGTGATATTTTCTCATAAGCTGGGTCAAACCTTAGCGCAAGGTCGGTTGTCAGCATAGACGGGCGGTGTTTTTTGCTGCCGTCAAATGCATCCGGTATAATGTTATCGGCATTTTTGGCCACCCATTGGTGCGCACCTGCCGGGCTTTTGGTTAGTTCCCATTCAAAGGCAAAGAGGTTTTCAAAGAAATTGTTGCTCCATTGTGTAGGGGTGGTTGTCCAGGTTACCTCTAGTCCGCTGGTAATGGCATCAGGGCCTGCGCCACTGCCGTAGCTGCTTTTCCAGCCCAGGCCTTGCAGTTCAAGGTCGGCCGCTTCCGGCTCCTTGCCAACGTGGGTGGCAGGGGCGGCACCATGTGTTTTACCAAAGCTGTGCCCACCGGCTATCAGAGCCACGGTTTCTTCGTCGTTCATGGCCATACGTCCAAAAGTATCGCGTATATCTTTGGCCGCTGCAATCGGGTCGGGGTTGCCATCGGGGCCTTCAGGGTTTACGTAAATCAAGCCCATTTGTACAGCTGCCAACGGATTCTCCAGATCTCTGCTATGAATTTTGCCATCGGCGTTATCGTCAGACGACACCACCCCGTGCGCTTTAGCTACACCCTCAGAGCCATGCCCGTAGCGCAGGTCTCCGCCCAGCCAGGTAGTTTCAGAGCCCCAGTACACATCTTCTTCCGGTTCCCACACGTCTTCACGGCCACCTGCAAAGCCAAAAGTTTTAAATCCCATCGATTCCAGCGCCACGTTTCCTGTCAGAATCATTAAATCGGCCCATGAAATTTTATTGCCATATTTTTGCTTGATAGGCCACAACAAACGGCGGGCTTTATCAAGGCTCACGTTATCTGGCCAGCTGTTTAGCGGAGCAAAACGTTGCTGGCCAGAGCCACCGCCACCGCGGCCGTCTGTAACACGGTAGGTACCTGCACTATGCCATGCCATACGGATAAACAAAGGGCCGTAATGACCAAAATCTGCCGGCCACCAGTCTTGAGAGTCTGTCATCAGGGCGTGCAGGTCTTGTTTTACCGCTGCCAGATCAAGACTTTTAAAAGCCTCGGCATAGTTAAAATCTTGGTCCATCGGGTTCGACAACTGCGAGTGCTGGCGCAAAATATTCAGTTTTAGCTGATTGGGCCACCAGTCGCGGTTTCTGGTGCCGCCACCGCCTGTGTTGCTTTTCAGGGTGCCGTTATGGAACGGGCATTTGCTGATATCTCCTGTTTCTTTTTCCATGGAATCTAAAAAGTTTTTATGATTGAATGAATAATGTTGAAATCAATTTTTGATGATGTAAAGGTATGGGGTTGCGTATAATAATCAAAATCGAATAAATCTATGGTTTTATAGATTTTGTCTATGATGTTTGATAGGATTGATGCACCGTTATGCTCTGAGTTGCTGTTATAAAGTTAAGCGTCAGGGAGTTAAGTCAATACAATAGTGTATTAAATTTTGTTTATCAGAAGAACTGATTCGTTGCCTCGTAATGCCTTTGAGAAATATGGAGGCTATTAAACGTAGAATAATGTAACTACAACCAAATAAGCAGGTGATTGTAAAATAAAGGAAAAATAAAGCCGCCAAAATTTGTGTAGCCAAATAACTACGCGTATATTTGTAGTCAAATAACTACGCAATGAATTTAAGAAGAGATGTTTTTCAGGCCATAGCCGACCCCACCAGACGTGCCATACTGCTTCTGGTAGCCACACAAGCCATGACAGCCGGGGCTATTGCCGCTAATTTTGATACCGCCAGACCAACCGTTTCGAAGCACCTGCAGATACTGACTGAATGCGAGCTACTGGCGCAGGAACAAAGCGGGCGGGAGATTTTTTACTCAATTAACCTCGAGAAAATGAAAGAGATTGCCGACTTTATAGAGCCTTTCCGCCAGATATGGGACGAAAGGTTTAATAAACTGGAGGCCATTCTGAAACAGTATCAAGCTAAAAATAATACCTGATGGAACGTAAAACCAAAGTAAGTGCCGAAGCAGGCAGGCAGGAGATTGTCATCACCCGGGAATTTGATTTGCCGGTAGACCTGCTGTTTAAGGCCTATACCGAACCCGAAATTGTGGAACAATGGATGGGCAATAAAGTTCTGAAACTGGATAACCACAAGTATGGCGGCTGGCATTTCAGAACTACCGATGCCGCCGGTAATATTCTGTTTCAGGCGCATGGCACTATTCATGCCTTTGAACCCAACCAACAGATTGTGCGTACGTTCCAGATGGATAACGCCGCCTTTGATGTAACGCTTGAGTTTCTGGATTTTAAAAAACTGACCGATACCAGCAGCCTTTTCAGCATGCACATCATTTACAGGTCGGTTGAATTGCGCGACCTGCAACTGAAAATGCCGTTTGAGTTTGGCCTGAATATGGCGCACGGCCGCTTGCAGGAAATCATGAATCAACACAAAACCGATGGAAGCAGGTAACCTAAACCCGAAAGTTGATTTCTTCTTCAGCAAAGCCACGCAATGGAAGAAAGAATACGAAAAACTCCGTACCCTTACCCTTAGCTGCGGGCTGGCAGAAGAATTGAAATGGGGCTGCCCCTGTTACACGCATCAGGGCAATAATGTGGTGCTGATACACGGCTTTAAAGAGTATTGCGCACTACTGTTTTTTAAAGGCGCTCTGATGGGCAATGCCGACGGCCTGTTGATTCAACAGACAGCAAACGTGCAGTCGGCAAGGCAAATGCGGTTTACCAGTTTAAGTGAGGTAGCGACGCAGGAGGCAATCATTAAAGCACATATTTATGAAGCTATTGAAATTGAAAAGGCCGGACTGAAAGTAACTCTAAAAAAGACTTCAGATTATGCCATCCCCGATGAGTTTCAGCAAAAACTGGATACAAACCCTGCCCTGAAAACCGCCTTTGAAACCCTTACACCCGGCCGACAAAAGGCCTATCTGTTTCATTTCGGGCAGGCCAAGCAGGCATCAACCCGCCTGGCAAGGGTAGAAAAATTTATGCCGAAAATACTGGAAGGCAAGGGGTTGGAGGATTGATTTTCGAATAAAAATAACCGGATTTTTATAGCATTCAATACTTAAATAAACGCTACAACAATGGAAACAACCGTAAAAGCAGCCAAAAGAAACAAAATTATCTATTGGATAGCCACCATCTGGCTGTCGCTGGGTATGGTATCAAGCGGCGTGGTGCAGCTCATACACCTGAAAGAAGAGGTAGACCTTTTCAACCATCTCGGGTACCCTGATTACTTCCTTACCATTATTGGTGTCTGGAAATTGCTCGGCGTGGTAGCAGTACTCGTGCCGAAATTCCCGGTAGTGAAAGAATGGGCTTATGCCGGGTTCTTCGTAACCATGACAGGCGCGCTGTTTTCGCACCTGGCCGTGGGCGACACCGCCTTTGAGGCTTTCTTTGGGCCATTACTATTGGTTGTGCTTACGGTAACCTCATGGTATTTCAGACCTGCCAACAGAAAAGTAATTGATTTGCAGAAATAGTGTATATAATTTGCGTGTTCAGACATTTGTCGTATATTTACAGACAAATGTCTGAATGTAAAACTTTGACAACGACAAAACCAAATATAGAAATTAAGCTCAGCAAAGAAATTACTTCATTTCTGAAACACGCTCGTATTGATACTAAATCAGTTACCTATGAGGATTTCCTTGCCAACAAAATGCTTATCATTGCGGTCATAAGGGCAGGTATTCCTTATTCACTTTTCGGATTGATTCAGGACTACACACCTTTTTCAGAAACTGACTGGGCAGGTTTTCTTGATATTTCTACCAAGTCTTTGCAGAGATACAAAACATCTGCCAATCACCATTTCAAGCCAATACATTCTGAGAAAATCATTGAACTGGCTGAAGTTACAAAGGTAGGGCTGGATGTTTTCAGTAACATGGATAAGTTGCGTCTATGGCTCAATACCCCCAATTATGCCCTTGGAAGCCAGAAGCCGATTGAATTACTGCGCGATTCTTATGGCAAAGAATTGGTGATAAGTGAGCTGGTGCGTATTAATCACGGTATATTGGTGTAAAATGGAAGTTTACCGACTTTCACGCGAGAAATATGCCGGTCCGTTGTCGGGCAAAGGGGCAGCCATGAAAGGGGCAAGGTGGAATTCAGCAGGAGTGGAACTAATATACACCGCAGCCAACCGTTCGTTGGCTATGGCCGAAGTGGCAGTGCATTTTACATGGGCTACGCTGCCGGACGATTATGTGATGATAAGTATCGACATTCCGGATGATATAGCCATAAAAGAGGTGGCAGAGGGAGCACTACCGGCTAACTGGAAAGACTTTCCACATCCGGTATCTACTCAGAAATTCGGCGATGAGTTTGTATTTGACAACCAGTTCTGTGTTTTACGAATCCCCTCTGTCGTTACACAAGGAGATTTTAACCTGCTCATCAATCCTAATCATAAAGATTTTAATCGAATTGAGATAAGCAAAATTGAGAAATTTCCATTTGATAGGAGGCTTTTGAAGTAAACTACCATCCAACCTTTAATCAACAAAATCCATGACCCAATCAAAACAACTCCCCACCGAAGTACGCACCGAACTGCTCAAAACCCTGAAAACCCGTTTTGAAAAAAATAAGAATCGGCATGAAGCAATAGGCTGGGAGCTTGTAAGGGCGAAGCTGGAGGTTGATGCTGACAAATTGTGGTCGTTAAACGAAATGGAAATAACCGGAGGCGAGCCAGATGTTATTGGTTACGACGCCAACACCAACACCTGTATTTTCTGCGATTGTTCGGCTGAAAGCCCGAAGGGCCGCCGGAGTATCTGCTACGACCACCCTGCATTAAATGCCAGAAAGGAGTATAAACCCGCCAACAGTGCCATAAATATGGCTGAGGAAATGGGCATTGAGTTATTGAATGAAGAACAGTATCGCCATTTGCAAACCCTTGGTAAATTTGATACCAAAACTTCCAGCTGGCTGCTTACCCCCGATGCGATTAGAAAGCATGGCGGGGCTATCTTTGGCGACTGCCGGTATAATCATGTCTGGACCTACCATAACGGTGCCGACTCTTACTACGCCGCCAGAGGTTTCCGCGGGTTGTTAAAAGTATAAGAGCATTTAAACTGCGCTGTATCCGTACCAAAACCAGATTAATTCCTCCTGAAAACCGCTTTCAATTGAAACTCTTCATTTTGTGTAGCTACCCTGTGTAGTTTGCATTTTATCTTTGCTGTATCAAACAATCAGCCTGATGTCATATTGCTTTTACATTGACCGCATGACGGGCGCGCAACAGGCGCTTCATAAAAACTACCATGATAACCATTATGGTTTTCCGATACATGACGATAACGAGCTTTTCGGGCGATTGCTGATGGAAATCAACCAGGCAGGCTTAAGTTGGGAAACCATCCTGCGCAAGGAAGAGTCGTTCCGCACGGCCTACGATAACTTCAATATCGGTAAGGTAGCCAATTATACCGAGGCCGACCGCGCACGCCTGATGGCCGATGCGGGCATTATCAGAAACCGACTGAAAATTAACGCCGCCATTGAAAACGCCCGTACCATACAAGGTTTGCAGGCGTCGCATGGGTCGTTTGAAAAATGGCTGGAAGCCCACCACCCACGTACCAAAGACGAATGGGTGAAATTGTTTAAGAAAACTTTCCGCTTTACAGGCGGAGAAATTGTAAATGAATTTCTGATGAGCATTGGCTATCTGCCCGGTGCGCACGATACCAACTGCCACATATACCATCAGGTTTTAGCCCAAAAACCACTCTGGTACAAGGCTGTTTAATAACCTCCACGATTTTTTGATTGAGTCCGCCGCTGCATTGCGGCAACCTTTACGCGATCTGCACGGGCGGCCTTACGGGCCGCCTCATTGCAGTACTACTCTGCCCGCTTTATATAGGTTGAAGCCTTTTTATGCCTTTTTCTTTTGCAAAGCATCAAAAATTGCGCGAGTATTGTATAAAAATGTATTTATGGCCGCCGATAATGACCTCATAATTACAGTGCTGGAGTCTCAATACAGAGCTGCGTTTGCCATGCTGCGCGCTGCTATTGTAAAAGTACCCGCCAATTTGTGGCATACCCACACTAGCCGGCCCCCGCTCTGGCAGCTCACTTTTCATACTCTCTGGGCAGCAAAAATGTATCTTTCGGCTAACCCGTGGTCATTTACTCCGTGGCAAAATGCCCATCGCGGCGCCGAAAACCTCAGCAATAAACCCACCACTACCGCTCATACACCCTCAGAAATACTCAGCTTTATAGATGATATACAAGCCAGCCTGGCACATGACCTTTCTCAACTGCCCCTCCATGCGCCTTCGGGCTTTGAGTGGTATCCCGTAAGCAGGCTTGAGCTGCACCTGGTTAACATCAGGCATATTCAGCACCATACCGCCCAAATCATAGAGCGGCTCAAATCGGTAGGCATCAGCGGTTTCGACTGGGTAATAAAGGGTTAATCATAAATTTTTAAGAAAACATTTGGCAAATTCAAAAACCGATTTTACATTTGTCGACCAAAATACAATTTTAGTCGAAAAGTTTGAAGCTATGGAGAAAGACGAACTGGTTATTCAGGATATTATAAAAGGAGCCAAAAAATTAATGCAGCAGTATGGTTTGAAAAAAACCACCATGGAAGACATAGCCAAAGCTGCCGGCAAAAGCAAAAGTACCTTGTATTATTATTTTAAAGATAAAGAAGAGATATTTGACAGGGTCATCAACCTTGAAATCGACGAGTTTTTTTATACCGTTAAAACCGCAGTTAATGAACAGCCTGACGCCGTACGTATGCTGAAAGCCTACATTGTAACAAAGGTTAAAACCATTAAAGAAAAGGTAAACCTTTACAGCCTGGTGGTTGAAAACGACCTGGCCGGAAGATTAAATGAAGAATGTGCCAACCTGCGCAACAGGTATGACCACGAAGAAAAACAACTGCTGGAGTCTATATTTGCCAAAGGCGTAGAAACCGGGATAATGAAAGAAGAGATTCTGGAAAACCTTGATTTGATAAGCGATTTAATGGTGAGTTGTATCAGAGGAATTGAACTGGATATGATAGCCCGCAAGAAAAACACCGCACTGGCCGACAAGGCAGACCTGCTGGTGGATATGGTAATTAAAGGAATGGGCAGGTAAAGCACACCAAAACAATGCTTCTAGGAGCATTTTTTTAGTGCCCAAATTCGACCAAAAAACGATTTTAGTCAAACAGTAAACAAAACAAACCAATGACAAGCAGATTAAATGTATTAGCGGCTTCGGGCCTGCTGGTTTTAGCAGGATGCGCCCCACACGAGCCAGCCAAAACCGTAGAAACCAAAAAAGATAATCAGGTGCAGGTAGAAAAACCAATGCCTTACAGCGGCGTAGTGCAGGCCAGATACTCGGGCGTGGTAGAAGCGCAGAAAACAACCGCTTTGAGCTTTGCCACCCTGGGCACTGTAACCGATATACTGGTGGCCGAAGGCCAGAACATAAAAAAAGGCCAGTTGCTGGCCAGGCTAGACGCCTCTACTGCACAAAACGCGTATCAGGCCGCATTGGCAAGTCAGAAACAAGCCGAAGACGCCTACAAAAGAATGAAACCCATGAAAGAAAACGGCACCCTGCCTGAAATTAAATGGGTAGATATAGAAACAGGCTTGCAACAGGCAAAGTCGGCAGTGGCAATTGCTCAGAAAGCCATCAGCGACTGCAACCTGTATGCGCCTGTAAGCGGAGTAATAGGCAAAAAAAATGTACAGCCCGGCATGAACGTGGCTCCGTCAATGTCGGTGCTTGAGCTACTGGGCATCCAGACGGTTTATGTAAAAATACCTGTTCCTGAAGACGAAATCAGCATGTTCAAAAAAGGCGAAACCGCCGAAATAACCATCAATGCCATTGGTAAAACCATTACCGGCACGGTAAAAGAAATTGGTGTAACGGCCGACATCCTGTCGCATTCTTATCCGGTAAAAATAGAAGTACAGAATTCGGCAGCCGAAATTAAACCCGGCATGATTTGCTCGGTGCAGACCACGGCTCATGACCAGCGCACCGGCGTTTTGGTTTCAAACAAAGCCTTGCAGAAAGATGTAGACGGCCAGCAGTTTATTTACCTCGAACAGGGCGGTAAAGCCACAAGAGTAAACGTAAAAACGCTGAAGCTGATAGACAACCAGGTGCTGGTGCAGGGCGATGTGCCACCCGCTGCCAACATTATTGTGGCCGGGCAGCAAAAATTAAGTAATGGTTCAACAGTTCAAATTGCGCGTTAATCATGAAAAAACAGAAACTGAATATTATCGAACTGGCTATGAAGCATAAGCAGATAGCCATCATTATTACAGTGATACTCTCTATTGCAGGGGTGGTGTCGCTGATGATAATGCCCCGGAACGAGTTTCCTGAGTTTACCATTCGTCAGGGTTTAATTATCGGGGTGTATCCCGGTGCCAGTTCAGCGCAGGTGGAAGAAAAACTAGCCACCAAAGTTGAAAGCTTTCTGTATGGTTTTCAGGAAGTAAACCGCGAAAAAACCTATTCTATCTCTAAAGAAGGAATGCTGATTGTTTTTGTAGAGGTAAATAATAACGTGAAAGACCCGGACGCATTCTGGGACAAAATTAAGTTTGGCTTAAACAATCTTAAATCAGAGCTGCCGCCGCAGGTACTTGCATTGGTTGCCAATAATGATTTCGGAAATACGTCGGCCATATTACTTACGGTGCAGTCAGACACCAAGAGCTACAAAGAACTTGACCGCGAACTGAAAGTAATTGAAACTGAATTCAGAAAAATAAAGTCGGTCTCTAAAGTGAAGCACTTTGGTTTGGTTCAGGAGCAGATAACCGTTTATCCTGACAACGACAAACTGGCTTACTACGGTGTAAAACCCGTTAATGTACTGGCCGCTGCACAACTGGAAGGCTCTATTTATTATGGCGGCGAGCTGGACAACGGCCAGCTGATAACCCCGATACACATTCCGTCAACCTATCAATCGGAAGAAGACATCAAAAACCAGATAGTTTATACCGATCCCAACGGTAATGTAATCAGGGTAAAAGACGTAGCGCGCGTGGTAAGAGAATATCCCAAGCCAGACGCCATCATCAAAAACAACGGCACAAACAGCCTGCTGATATCGCTGGAAATGCAACCCGGAAACAACATTGTTTCTTTTGGTAAAACGGTAGACGAAACGCTTGAATCGCTGAAGGGCAAAATATCGCCTGATGTGCAGATTGCCAAAATAGCCGATATGCCACAGGCCGTCGAGCATTCCATAACGCACTTTCTGAAAGAATTTGCCATTGCCATTGTAGCCGTTATTGTTGTTACCATGCTGCTGTTGCCATTCAGGGTAGCTGCGGTAGCAGGGGCTACCATTCCTATTTCAATTTTTATTACCCTTGGTATTTTATATGCCTTAGGCATTGAGCTGCACACGGTGTCGCTGGCAGGGTTAATTGTGGTGCTGGGTATGGTGGTAGACAACGCCATTGTAGTGCTTGACGGGCACATTGAAAAACTTGACCACGGTGAAACCCCCTGGAACGCCGCCTGGAAAAGCGCCAGAGAACTGTTTATACCGGTGTTTTCGGCCACTATGGCTATTATTGCCACTTATGTGCCTATGATGTTTTTTCTTGACGGCATGGTGGGCGATTTCGTGGGCGCATTGCCCATAACCATTGGTGTAGCCCTTATTACGTCTTTGCTTATTGCCTGTTTTCTGGTTCCGTACTTAAGCTATGTGTTTATTAAAAAAGGAATCAGGAAAGAAACCGCTAAACCGGGAAGGAAATCGCTGCTAGATGTGATTCAATATGGTTATGACAAAACGCTTGAACTGGCTTTTAAATTCCCCAAAACTACTATTCTGGCCGGTATTGGCTCAGTAGTAGCAGGTATAGCTATTTTTGCAACGGTGCCACGCCAGTTGTTCCCGAAAGTAGACCGTAACCAGTTTGCAGTAGAAATTTATCTGCCGGAAGGCAGCACCCTGGAACAAACGGCCTTTGTGTCTGACAGCCTCGAAAAAATGCTGATAAAAGACAAACGCGTTGCCAATGTGGCGGCCTTTGTAGGTACCAGCTCTCCGCGTTTTCATACCACGTATGCGCCCAATTTTCCATCCAGAAATTATGCCCAGCTGGTGGTTAATACCCAGACAGCCAATGATGCCATCGCACTGCTGGCAGAATATGAAGCCAGGTACCGGAATCATTTCCCGAATGCCTATGTGCGTATGAAACAGCTGGATATGCTCAGCACTACTGCACCTATAGAGGTACGTATCAGCGGCGATAACCTCGACAGCATCAAGACTGTGGCCATGCAGGTAAAGGCAGCCATGAATAAAAATGAAAACGTTATCTGGGCCAGAACCGACTACCTTAATCCACGGCAGGGAATAAGCGTTGAAATCAATGATGAGATTGCCAACCGGCTTGGTTTAACCAAAGGTACGGTGGCGGCATCGCTGGCTGCCGGTATGTCTGGCATGCCTGTGGGTACCATCTGGGAGGGCGACTACCCCGTTAATATCAAACTGATGAACACCCCGGGCCAAAAAAACAGCTTTGACGACATCGCCAATCAGAATGTAACATCGCCAATAACAGGCGCAACTGTTCCGGTAAGGCAGATAGCCAGCGGCATTACCAACGATTGGAGCGAAGGGCAGATTATCCGCCGCAACGGTACCAGAACCATTACCGTAAGGGCTGACGTGAAACGCGGCGCCCTTGCTTACAAGGTACTGGCTGATATTAAGGCTGCTATAAAAACCATTCCTTTGCCCAGCCAGACAACCCTGTCTTATGGCGGAGAAGAAGAAAGCGAAGTAGAAAACTATGTTCCAATGGCCAAGGCATTGGTGGCCGGTATCCTGCTTATCTTTTTTATCCTGCTGTTTCAGTTCAAAAAACCCAGGCTGGCGCTGTTGGTAATGACCACCATGCCACTGAGTTTTCTTGGTGCAGCCTTAGGTATTGTTATTACGGGTTATCCTTTTGGTTTAACATCGTTTCTGGGTATTATGAGCCTGATGGGCATTGTAGTACGTAACGGGATTATCCTGATTGATTATGCCGAAGAATTACGAACCCACCACGGAATGACACTCCTGAACGCCGCCGTAGCAGCCGGTAAACGCAGAATGCGGCCTATATTCCTGACCTCGTTTGCGGCCGCCGTAGGTGTGGTACCCATGATACTGAGCGGCTCTACCCTGTGGGGGCCTTTGGGCGCGGTGGTATGTTTCGGGTTACTGGTGTCTATGGTACTCACCCTGTTTATGGTGCCGGTGTTGTACCAGCAATTATTTAAAAAGAACTACGCTTAAAAATCTGAAAATGAGATATATAACCCTCTTATTGGCGGCTGTGTGCGTATCGGCAGCAGCCTTTAGCCAAACCACGCTTACCCTTGAGCAAAGCCAGACGCTTGCTCTGAAAAACAACAAGGCGTATAAAAACACGGCACTTGAAATTGAAGCAGCCAGAGAAATGCAGCAGAATGCTTATACCAATTATTTTCCGAAGGTAAGCGCCAATGTTTTTGGTATGCAGGCCATAGACCCGCTCGTAAAATTCAAGATGGATGGCGGCAACCTGCCTGTGTATGACGGCAACCCGGCCAACCTGGCCAGTGCCACACAGTTTGCGTATTTTCCGGGTATGGACCTGCGCATGATGCAACGCACAGCGGCCGGAGTGCTGAATATTGCCCAGCCATTGTATACCGGCGGGCGGCTTACAACCGGCAACCAGCTGGCCACACTTAATGTAGATGTAAAAGAAAAACAACAACAGCTAAGCCAAAACGAAGTGCTGCTGAAAGTAGAACAGCAATACTGGCAGTTAATATCGTTACAGGAAAAACAAAAGACACTAGAAAAATATGAGGTGTTGCTGAATGATGTACGCAGGCAGGTAGATGATGCCCACAAAGCCGGGTTAATTATTAAAAACGATGTGCTGAAAGTGCAGATTAAACAAAGTGAGTTTGCGGCCAACAAAAACAAACTGCAAAACGGCAAAAAACTGGCAACCATGCAGTTTTGCCAGACCATCGGCATTGTATATGACAGCACCCTGGCATTGCAGGAAACCCCCGATATAAGCCGGAACCCGATGGCCTATTATGTGAATCATGGCGGGGCTTTAACCAACCGCACTGAATATAAACTACTGGAGAAATCGGTAGAAGCGGCGCAACTGCAAACTAAAATGAAAAAAGGAGAGTATATGCCAACTGCCGCACTGGGGCTGGCGGGTTACCATCTTAATTTTCTGGAAAGCGGCACCAAGAATTTTACCAACGGGCTGGCGTATGTCTCGGTTTCTGTTCCGATATCTGACTGGTGGGGTGGGTCTCACAGTATCAAAGAGTCTAAAATAAAAGAGCAGATAACCGCCAACAGCTTTGAGGATACCAAGGGCCTGCTGACACTGCAAATGGAAAAGGCCTGGACAGACCTGAACGAAGCATGGAAGCAGATAGCCATTATTAAACAAACGGCCATTCAGGCAGAAGAAAACCTGAAAGTGAGCCAGTCGGGTTATGCCAGTGGTTTGGTAACACTATCTGACCTGCTGGAAGCCCAGGCCCTGGTAACAGAAACCGCCAATAAACTGACAGAAGCACAAACACAGTACAAACTGGCCGTTACAACCTACCTGCAGGTAACCGGCCGGAAATAAAATAGGGAATAACCCAAAAAAACTGCCACATGAGGGCGGCCGCAAGGATAGAGCAAAGAATAGTGAGGCGGCCGCCATTCAGGTGGTAAATGTATGGCAAAAAAAAGCGCCCTTAAACAAGAGCGCTTTTAAACCTTACCCAAACTAATATCAAAACTTAATGTACGTTTATTCCATTCAATTAATTCCACATGGTGCCGTTCAGGCCCAGCACTATGCCCAACCAAAGTGCTACTGCATAGATAAGCACAGCCAGCACATTAGCCAGTACCTTTTTTGCCCCGCCTTGTATGCGTAATATATCCAAAATATGGTTGCAAAATCCGGCGGCTGCCCCGGCCAGCGGTGTTATTAATAGTGGCTGTATCATCCAGTATGGCCCCCAGTCCGGGTGGTTCGGATTCACTCTTAATACAAAAAACAGAATTACAGCCAGCCCAACGGCAAGGCCTGTAAATACCCGCTTTACCAATTGGGGTGTAAAGCTAAATACCGATTTGAATGTGTTTTGTGATGTCATTTCTTTTAATGTTTTTCTGGTGTTAATTGATTTTGCTAACGGAAATTAAAAATGTTTGTCGGCGTTGCTCTTCCATACGGCAGCAACAAAGCCTGCTTGTGAGAAGCTGATAATTGTTAACAATAGCTTTTTCATACTCATTTTTAATGGCTGCAGTTGCCTGCTTCAGAATTCTGAAACAAAGTAAATGAAAGTACTTTGTATTTAAAAGTAAATTGTTAAAAAAATGTAATGGTTCTCTTTTTTGCTGATAATCAATACTTTAGAGTAGTAGAGTGCCAATTGGAAAGGTAAAAAAAACAGGATGTATAAAAAGCCAATTGCTGCCAAATAATCTTTGCCGAAGAATATTTGCCTCAAAATACTTTTTAGACACCCCGCTTCCGGTAAAATCAGGCAGAGGTTAACTTGGTATTCAGTTGCCCCAATAGCTTATTGAGCGTTTTATGAAAACCCGCAATTTCTTCAAGTGCAACAGCATCGTCAGAGAAACTACTCAGTATTTTTTCAGGTATCAGCACCGCTTTTTCTTTTAGCTGTTCGCCTTTTTCGGTGAGCGAAACCACCACTTTGCGTTCGTCTTCGCTTGAACGTTTTCTTAACACCAGTTCTTTTTGTTCCAGCCGTTTAAGCAAAGGCGTTAAAGTGTTAGATTCCAGATACAGCCTGGCCCCAATTTCGGTTACTGTCAGGCCATTGTGTTGCCATAGCACCAGTAAAACCAGGTATTGGGGGTAGGTTATATCAAGTTCGCTCAGAAACGGCTCATATAATTGGGTGGTGAGCCTTGAAGCCGCATACAGCGGAAAACAAAGCTGTTTGTCCAGGTGCAGAGCCGTAAAATCTTGTTCGGTTTTCATAACAATTGTTGTATGTAGGCTTCCATGTTTTCGGGCCTGGTGGTGGGCGCAAATCTTTTTACAGCCTTACCGTTTTTGTCGATTACAAATTTGGTGAAGTTCCACTTGATGTCATCAACCAGCAAACCACCTTGCTCGGCTTTCAGGTAGTCAAATATCGGGTGGGCGTTAGGGCCGTTTACCTCAATTTTTTCGAACATAGGAAAACTGACACCGTAGTTTAACTGACAAAACTCTTCAATATCTTTTGAGCTGCCAGCTTCCTGATTGGCAAACTGGTTACACGGAAAACCCAGCACCACCAGCCCCTTGTCTTTATTGGCCTGGTATAGTTTTTCAAGGCCTTCGTATTGCGGGGTAAGGCCGCATTTGCTGGCTGTATTCACTACCACTACGGTTTTGCCCTTAAACTGGCTCATAGAAACGGGCTTGCCCGAAAGCGCTTTGGCTTCAAAATCATAAAAATTCTTAGGTGCTCTGTCTGCTTTTTTGCTGAATAAAAGTTTTAAACCACCTGTAGACCACAAGGCCCAGAGAACCAAAACCGGCTGAAAAAATAAGCGGATTAACCGTTTTTGGTCGGTATCAAGGCCAAAGGCATCAATGCCGTTGGTGTATTGAGATATATTACCCGGAAAAATAAGGATGTAAAAAATGGCCAGCGCGATACCCACTTTGGCACGTTGCTTAACCAGAAATATCATTGAAAGCCCCAGTGCTATTTCAACCAGACCGGAAGAAAGCACCACGAAGTCCATAAATGCGGGGTTAGTAGGCAACCAGCGGGGCACCTTTGCCAGAAACTCCTGCCTTTGAAAAGTAAGATGACCAATACCTGCCAGGGTCATCAATGCACCCAACAGAATTCTGGACAGGTTTTGTATGCGTGAAGTTTTCATTTATTAAAAAATTTAGTCGTTTAAAATTAAATCGCTTGCGATGCAAATTTAGTAAATAAAGTTTACCCGGCACCAACTTTTTGAAAATTTAATGTGGCAGAGCTAAAAAATCAATGCTGCCAATAGGCTGTGTAGGGGGTAGGTAAAAAAATAAAGATGGCAAATAAACCACCGCGAGGTTTTCAGGTCAAAGCAGGGCAATCTTATTTAAAAGCGAATGACCGATAAAACTACCACTACAAAAACGCCTGATTCTGCCCCTAAAGCCCAAAAAAAGAAATCTGCCCTGCGCGAATGGTTCGACTCCATTTTGTTTGCCGTTGTGGCGGCCTCATTAATACGCTGGCTGATGTTTGAGCCTTATACCATCCCCAGTGGCTCTATGGAAGCCAGCCTGCTGACAGACGATTTTATTTTTGTAAGCAAATTTCATTATGGCACCCGAACGCCCAAAACAATTCTGCAGGTACCGCTAACGCATCAGAAAATATGGGGTACCGAAATCCCCTCGTTTCTCGACTGGATTCAGCTTCCGCAATTCCGTTTGCCGGGTTTTACGCATGTTAAAAATGGCGATGTGGTGGTTTTTAATTACCCCGGCTGCCCCGAGCGGCCCGATGAGTTTGGCGGTTATGACAAGTACCCGGTTGATTTACGCACCAATTATATTAAACGTTGTATTGGCGTGGCAGGAGACGTGGTGGCCTTGAATGCCGGACAAATAACCATAAACGGCAAGCCTTTTATAAGCCCGGCAACGGTACAGATGGAATACGAAGTTGAAACCAGTGATTTGGTGAACGAAAAGGTTTTCAGGAAATACGGTATTACTGAGTTCAGCCAGTTGGTAAGCCCTGAAAACACCATTGTGTATGATGTAAGAGCCACCGAAAAAGCCATTAAAGATTTGCAGAGCCAGGATTTTGTGAAGCGCACCCAACAGATATTACTGGCTAAAGGTGATACCAGCAACCGGAATTATGTTACGTTTCCGCATAATACGCGGCTTTTTCCGAATAATCAGGATAACATGGAGGCATTTACTGTACCCAAAAAGGGTATGAAAATTGCGCTAACTGAAAAAAACCTGGCTTTCTATAAGGGTATTATTACCACTTTTGATGGCAACGATGATGCCCGCTACGAAAACGGACAAATATTAATAAACGGCAAGCCCATTAGCACTTATACTTTTAAACAGAACTATTATTTTATGATGGGCGACAACCGCCATAGTTCTGACGACTCGCGTTTCTGGGGCTTTGTGCCGGAAGACCACATCGTGGGCAAGGCCATATTTGTTTGGATGTCGTTCGATAAAAACGGTACGTTCTTCAACAAAGTACGCTGGAAACGATTGTTCAGCATAATTCATTAAGTCAGCAGCCTATGGGTTATCTACCCAGCCCAGGGGCTTTTCGGGCGTACGCGAGTCGCTCCTGATACACAAAGCCGTTGGTACTCTCGGCGGGCCGCCGGAGATGAGTATCTTGGCCGCACCACCTGGGCCGCCGCCAGATGGTGAGGGTTCAGGGCTTGGGGCACGGGCCATCAGGGCATTGAAGAGTCCGGGCGGAACGGCATTGCCCGTATCCCGGCGGTCGAGCCAGTATCTGATTATTGAAACATCAGATACGGCAAAATAGCCCACTACTGTTTCTTTTTTATCACGTACATTACTGATGTTGCCGCGCAGAGCCGTTGGCGGCGTGTCTGTTATGCCGCCATTGTTTTCTGTCTGCTGCTGAAAAAGTCTGAAATACGCATACGCATCTTTGGTGTGCGATAACTGGCGTAATTCAACCAATGCACCCTGATACTGGTAATAAGGTATTTTGGCAACTTTTCTTTGCAAAATCTGTCCGCCATTGGTAAGCCGGTCTTCAAACAGATTTAGGGTGGGGCTATAAAATACCTGCCAGCATTGGGTGCGGCACTGGTAGTCGTAGGTCCATTCGGTGGTAGGCACCGGAGGCATTCTCCAGTCGCTGTTCCAGTTAGATTGTGGGCTGAAACAATCTTCAAAAGGTTCATTACCCGATACAAAGTACCTTTGTTCAAGGTACACCCCCGACAATATTTTATTAACCGCATAAACGCCTCTCACACAGCTTTTGCACCATTCCTGTTTTTCATAAAGCACCCACTCCCAGCTATAAAAATTGCGTTGGTCGGCAGGGTCTTGAGTATCCACATACAGTTCATGAAAACCGTTAAAACCAATACCGTTTATGGCTTCAGCAGCAGGGTTAAATGTGGCATTCACGTTTTTCATTGGTGCAACAGCTTCCAGTTTTTCCGGCTCCGACGCATAGTCGGCACCGTCAGTAAGTCTGAATTTTAACTGATAAGTCTTTCCGGTCTGCCCCCTGAAATGCTCCGGCAGCGCATAATAACCCGGCCGGTTTTTATCTTCTGTATAGATTACCGTTTCCGAGCCATCAACCAGCAGTTGCACCGTGGCACCGGTAAGAGGCAAAGATACCAGCCCAGACAGCGCATCGGTTCTGGCACGGAATAGCTTCAATGTTTGCGGCTCGTCGGCGGTGGTCAGGCGGCCTTCAACAATAATGGCATTCAGATTATTGTTTACATTAAATGCTATCTGGTCTACACAGCCTGCCGCCACCAGTAAAACCAGCAGTATTAAAGCTGAGGGTAGGCATAAACCTTGTTTTTGAGGTTTCATTTTTTTGTTGGTGTGCATTTAGTTGGTTCTGGTTCGTCAATCCACCCAAGGGGTCTTTTTCCGGTACTATGTCTGGTTTCCAGGCAGGTGGCCCTGGGTACTCTGGGCGGGCCATCCCAAATAAGCATAAAGGCTACTTCAGGCGGTTCGGGTTCTGCATTAGGCTTACGCTGGTTTAAAATCTCAAACAAACCCGGCGGCACCAGGTCGCCGGTATCTTTCCGGTCTACAAATTGCCGTACATGTATGGCCGCCGACGCCGCAAAATACCCTACTACCACTTCGCGGTCGTTGGCAATATTTCTGATGTTGCCTTTTAGTGCCGTAGGCGGTGTACTGGCAATGCCGCCATTGTTTTCGGTTTGTTCCTGAAAGTGCTTAAAATACCTGAACGCCTCTTTGGTTAAAGAAAACTGCCTGATTTCTATCAATGCCCCCGTGCATTGGTAATAGGGCATCCGGGCAATTTTACGGTCTATAATCCGGCCGCCGTTGGTGAGGCGGTCTTCAAACAGATTCATGGTTTCGCTGTTAAAAATTTCCCAGCAGCCATCGCGGCATTCGTAATCGTATATCCAGGGCTTGCTTACAAAGGCGGGTGCTCCGGGCTTGCGTTCGGCAGGCTGGGTAAAACAGTTTTCATAAGGTTTACTGCCCGACTGATAAAACCTGTTAAACGGGTATTGCCCCGGTATAACTTCATTTACGGCATAAATGCCGTTTTCGCAGGTGCGGCACCATTGTTTCTTTTCGTAGATGGTGTATTCCCAGCTATAATAGTTTTCCTGGTCGGCGGGGTCCTGCACATCCACGTATATAGAATGTACTCCTTTATAGCCTTCGGGCTTGTCAAAAGGCTCATTGGCATTATACTTAATATGTAGTTGGGCAATGTCTGGCACGGCAGGCATTACTTCTATGGTCGACTCATACCTGCCTCCGTCGGCCAGCTCAAATCTAAGCTGATACGCGGCTCCGATTCTGGCCTTAAAACTGGCTGGTAAATAATAGGCGCCGGGTTCTTTTTCGGTCATGGGTATTACTTCGGTATTATTCACCACCAGTTCAACCCTGGCTTTTTCTACTACTATAATACCAGCGCGCCCGTTTTGTACTTTAGACCGGTGAATCTTTACCATTTGCTCGCCCGGGCCGTTGGTTACCCTGCCTTCTACCGAAAGCACATCCACTTTATAGGCAGCATCATATTCAATCTGGTCTATGCAGCTCAACCCTGCCAGCATTAAGGTTATAAAACTCAATATTTTCCTGATACTCCGCACCTGAATCTGATGGTTTTGAATGTTTACTTAAACTGAAAATTGTATGATAACGACGGAATTGGCGTGGCAAAAATAGCCAGCCTGTAAGGGTTAGGCTCAGAGCCGCTGAAATAAATAGAATAGGCATTTTTGCGCCCATACAGGTTATAAACCGTAAATGCCCAATGGCCCTGCCAGCGTCTGTTTTTCATGCTTGGGTTGTAGATGTTCCAGGCAAAATCAAGCCGGTGGTAGTCGGGCAGGCGGGCCTGGTTCCGTTCGCCATAATAGGGGTAGAGGCGGTCACGGTAATACACCTGCCCTTCCGGAGCAGTAAACGGCCTGCCGGTGCTGTAAACAAAGTTAAAAGAAAAACTATGGTATTTACCCTGGTTGATATTGATGCTCAGATTCAGGCTATGGGGGCGGTCATAATTCGCCTTGTACCATTCGCCGTTATTAATTTGCTGGCTGAAATCAATACTGCCATCTACCCGGTTCAGCGTGCGTGCATAGGTGTAATTGAGCCAGCCCGTCAGTTCTCCTTTTTTCTTGCTCAGCATCATTTCTAAACCGTATGCTTTGCTTTTGCCGGGCAGCAACTGGGTTTCCGGATACGGCTGCAGCATAAAATCGGCCCCTGATTTGTAATCCAGTGTATGGCTGGTGGTTCTCCAGTAGGCTTCTGCCGACACCTCAAATGTGTTTCCTTTCAGGTTACGCAGCCAGCCAATGGTAAATAACTGGCTTATCTGCGGTTTAATGTTGGCGTCGCTGGTTTTCCAGCGCGCGGTTGGCAAAGGCGTAGTGGTATTGGTAATGGCCTGCATATACTGGCGCATCATATTATACCCAATTTTGATTGACATATCGGGGCTGATGGCATACCTGATACCCAGCCGTGGCTCAAACCCGCCATAGGCTTTGCTTACTTTCCATGAGCCATAACTAACCGAATCTATAATGCTGCTCTCGCTCATGGTTTCTCCGGCTGCATATTGTCTAACCACACGCGGCCCCAGATTCATAAAGTAAGAATAACGCAAGCCAGCCGATACCGCCAGTTTATCGGAGATACTCCTCTCGTGGTCGGCATAAATGGCGGTTTCCAGCGCGTTTTCGTCCGGCGTTTTCACATACGCTATGTTCACGCTGCCGCCCGGCATCAGTTCTCCGGGGTTTAGGCCATAATGGATGGCGCTGATACCGAATTCTGATTTGGCGTTATCTGTCTGGTAATTCAGGTTAGACTTCAGTTGTTTATATCTGATTTCCTGCCGCAAGATTACTTCACTGCCGGTGCCTGATTCAACCGACAGGATATCAGGTCTGTAACCGGCCGAAACGGCGGTGGTCTGTAAATTGAGTTTAGGCGTAAGCGCACTGAACCACTGCACCATGCCGTTCAGGGTCTGGTGCCTGTATTGGGTGTTTACAGAATTGATGTCGGCCAGACCGCCAATGAGGTTGGTCTGAAAAATATCTTTGCTGAAATAGGCGCTGGCTGTCATGGTATTTTTCTGGTCTATACGCCAGAACAGCTTGCCTGCGAGGTCGCCGAAATTGGCCTTGATGCTATCCAGTTTTTTTGAGATAATGGGCAGAATTGAAGAATTAAACGACCCCCTTGCCGAGACTATCAACCCGAGTTTGCCTTTTATCAGCGGAATATCGGCCGTTAATTTGTTAGACACCAGGCTGATACCCCCCGACATAGAAAACTGCGTTAAGTTGGGGTTTTTTAACGAAATATCCAGTACTGACGCCGCCCGCCCGCCATATCGCGCCGGAACATTGCCTTTGTATAAATCCAGCCCCCGCACGGCATCAGCCGGAAACACCGAAAACAGCCCGAACATGTGTGTGGGGTTAAAGATGGGCATTTCGTCCATCAGTATCAGGCTCTGGTCTGTATTACCCCCTCTGATGTTGATACCGTTGGCGGCCTCGCCCACACTGGTAACACCGGGCAGCAGTTGCAGGCTTCTGAGAATATCAACCTCGCCCAGCGCCGCGGGCATCCGTTCTATGGTTTTAATATTTATGCGGCTTACACCCAGCAGCGGCTCGCGCACGGTGCGGTCGTAGCCTTTGTCAGACACCACCACTTCTTCCAGTTGAGCAGATACACGCTGCAGCCGGATGTCCAGATTGGCATTCTGCCCTCCTGAAATGTTTACCCGGTATGGTAAATATCCAACATGGCGCACAATAAGCACGTGCTGCCCCGGCGGAAGAAGCAAACTGAATTTCCCTTCTGTGTCGGTATAAGTGCCTCTTAAAATCTTTTCGTAGTCAAGCACCACGGCGGCTTTTTGTAGCGGAGCATTATCAACCGAGTCGCGTATGGTTCCGGAAAGTATCTGGGCTTGTAATGGCAGACTAAGGGTTATCAGAAAAAGTAAAAGTAATGGCTTCATAAGGGTTAGAACCTATATTTTGTATGCTTATAATACAGACGTTTGATGCCGTGCCACTGCTGTACACAGCATCCTGAAATTGCTGAAAACCAAAAAAGATATGGTTGATTTTTATTGAATGATGTGCCCGCGACTCAAATACTGATTTCACCGGACCTCGCTGAAACGGCATCCTTTTGTTGCCTGCTGCAGTTATTTTTAGTATCAATGAGGCAATCTGAGGCCAGCAAAGACCCTGGTATTTTTAATATACAGCCCAATCAAAAACAAGTATAACTATCAGAAGTTTCTTTTGCATAGTTCAAAGATAAGTAGAAAATAACAAATACCATAATATTAACTGATTGCAGGCAGGCCTGTATTTAGTTAATAAGCCAGGCAAATTTAAAAACATGATAAAAGGGCTTTAAATGGCATTCGATAGAGTGAAGCATCAGGTTTAATCGCCAGTATAAGATCGAAAATAGCAGACTTCATGGTGCCTGCTATTTCAGGCTTTGTTTGAAATTCGTAAGTTTACATTTGATTTTTGTTTATCGGGAACAGCCCGCACCAGTTAATTTTGATTTTTATCAGCCAAAATAGAATACGATGGATACCAGCGAGACCATTGAAGAACTTTACAAACGAAAGTTTAATTGGATGCCCGAAAATTTACGGAATGAAATAGGGCATTTCAATATTTTCAGATTGGAACCACTTTCGGATAATGAACCAAGGGAGATTCCTTACAGAAGAAGAGATTTCTATAAAATAATGCTGGTTGTGGGTAACAGTAAGGTTCATTATGCCGACAAAATAATTGAAGTCAAGAAGCAGGCGCTTGCGTTTTCGAATCCGCAGATACCGTATAAATGGGAACATCTCGACAACATACGCGATGGCGCCTATTGCATTTTTAACAAGCACTTCTTCAATCAATTCGGTAATCCAGACCACTACAGGGTATTTCAGCCTGATGGCACCCATGTTTTTGAACTTACTGATGAAGAGGTACTTAAACTGAAAGGCATTTTTGAACGTATGTTTGAAGAACTCAATTCTGAATATATACACAAATACGATGTACTGAGAAACCTGGTTTTTGAACTGATGCACTTTGCCATGAAAATGCAATCAGACAATCTTTCAGCACGGCAACCTGCGAAAGCATCTCAGCGTATCTCAGCCATGTTTGTTGAGCTTCTCGAACGGCAGTTCCCCATAGAAGAAGCGCATCCAAGAATCAACTTCCGTTCAGCGTCAGACTTCGCCAGTCAGTTAAATGTGCACGTCAATCACCTGAACAGGGCAGTTAAAGAAATAACACAAAAAACCACCTCTCAGCTGATTGCCGAGCGTGTACTGCGCGAAGCCAAAGTGTTGCTGAGGCACAGTAACTGGAATGTTTCTGAAATTGCCGATGCCCTCGGTTTTACTGAGGTAACGCACTTCAATAATTTCTTCAGGAAGCACACGGGGCAGAGTCCGGGTAAATTCAGAAATGTTTGATTTTCGTAAGCTATCCTTTGATTTTCGTTATCTTAATAACTCCAGCCAGGCTAATTTTGCATCAGTATATTATAAAACAATATAGCCATGAAAACACGTAAATTAGGCAAGGGAGGTCTTGAAGTATCAGCAATGGGCCTGGGTTGTATGGGAATGAGCTTCGGTTATGGCCCTGCCGGCGAAAAAAGCGAAATGATAAAGGTTATCAGAAGTGCAGCAGAGCAGGGGGTAACCTTTTTTGACACCGCCGAGGTATATGGTCCTTTTGCAAACGAAGAACTGGTTGGCGAAGCGCTTGAGCCATTTAAAGGTAAAGTAGTAATTGCTACCAAGTTTGGTTTTAATATAGACCGTACACAGCATAAACATACAGGTCTTAACAGCCGCCCAGAAAACATCAGAAGAGTGGCTGAGGAGTCATTGAAAAGACTTCGGGTTGAGGCAATAGATTTGCTGTATCAGCACAGGGTTGACCCCTCAGTGCCAATTGAAGAAGTGGCCGGAACCGTAAAAGATTTAATTGCTGAAGGTAAAGTGAAGCATTTCGGCTTGTCAGAAGCCGGAGCCGCCACTATCAGAAAAGCGCATGCCGTGCAACCGGTTGCAGCGCTGCAAAGTGAGTACTCGCTCTGGACACGCCAGCATGAAACAGACATTATACCAACAATAGAAGAGCTTGGCATCGGTCTTGTGGCTTTCAGCCCTTTGGGTAAAGGTTTTCTGGCTGGTAAAATAGACGAAACCACCCGGTTTGCCGATGGAGATATCCGGAATGTTTTGCCCCGCTACACCGAAGAAGCCCGCGTGGCCAATAAAGCACTGCTAGACCTGCTGCATCAGTTTGCTGAAAAAAGAAATGCTACACAGGCACAAATAGCGCTGGCCTGGGTGCTGGCGCAAAAACCCTGGATAGTACCCATACCCGGCACCACCAAAATTCACCGGCTGACAGAGAATAATGGCGCAGCGGCCATTTTGTTAACTGAAAGCGAGCTGGCTGAGATTGAGGCTGCATCGGCACAAATAAAAGTAACCGGAGCGCGTTACACCGAAGCCATGGAAAAATCTACAGGCTTATAACTGGTAAACTTTTTTCTCAACAAATAAATCATTCCTGAATGACAGACGTACCCAGTACATCTGGTGGTATTGCCTTGTGTTTGCGTGTATGGCATCAACACATTACCCCATACTTAAAACGATTGGATTTTTAACAATAAAAAAATGGAAAATCAGAACAGAAGAAACTTTTTAAAAAATGGAATAATTATGGGCGGTACAATGCTGGGTTGGCAGGCTTACGGAAATTCAGAGGTGGCTTCTCAGCGCATCAATGCCGCTGGTTTGAGTATGCGTATTTTAGGAACCGGCAAACATAGTATGCAGGTATCGGCAATGGGCCTGGGCTGCATGGGCATGAGTTATCATAGAAGTTTTGTGCCAGACAGAAAAGCTATGATTGCGCTGATTCGTAAAGCCCCTGAATTGGGCATCAATTTCTTTGATACTGCTGAAGCGTATGGCCCATTGGTAAACGAACAATTGGTGGGCCAAGCCCTGTATCCTATCAGAAAGCAGGTAATTTTGGCAACCAAATTCGGCTTTAAAGAGGGTAAACCGGGTCTCGGACTCGACAGCCGCCCTGAACGGATAAAACAGGTTGTAGAAAACTCGCTGAAAAGTCTCAAAACAGACTATATCGACCTGCTTTACCAGCACCGCGTAGACCCCAACGTACCTATTGAAGATGTGGCAGGCACAGTGAAAGACCTTATTACTGCCGGAAAAGTAAAGCATTTTGGATTGAGCGAAGCAGGCCCTGAAAACATCCGCCGCGCACATGCAGTGCAGCCTGTTACGGCTTTACAAAGTGAGTATTCATTGTTTACAAGGCAGCCCGAAACAGATGTAATTAAAGTTTGCGAAGAACTGGGCATAGGATTTGTACCATACAGCCCACTTAGCAGGGGCTTACTGACAGGCTATATAAACGAGCGTACAAAATACAACCCTGCCAACGACAACCGCCAGACTTTACCCCGTTATCAGCCCGAAGCCATTATTACCAACTGGCCTTTGATTGACCTTTTGAAAGACTTTGGCGACCAGCGAGGGATTACAGTAACGCAAGTGGCTCTGGCCTGGTTGCTGGCACAAAAGCCGTTTATTGTACCCATACCCGGCACCACTAAGCAAGCGCATCTGCAAGAAAACGTATGGGCAGCCAGTTATAATTTTGCACCCGATGAACTGGCTCAATTAACAGCCCGGATTAACGAGATAAAAATAGTAGGTGAGCGATATACAGGCCAGTCAGCCGAGCAGGTAAGACGATGAGCTTTAGCCTTGCAAAAGCATTTTAGATTAGCATGCTCGCCGAAGATGTGGATGAAGATACACAAAAAGCTAAATTGGAAATGTTTAAATCAATTAGGATTATGGCAACGAAATGAAATCAGGATTACCCCAATGATTCTATGCCGTTGCAAATAAAATCATCTCTAAATTTATAGCCGTAGTGTAGGGGTTCAAAATTTTGAACCCCTACACGGCAAAATTTCTACCTCCAAATTACTTTTCATAACACAATGGCGTATCACGAACAAAATGTTCTAACCACAAATTGTCTTAATATTCACTAATTTCAGCCCCTATACTCTCTGCCCTTGGCCCCAAACCCTCACCCCTCCATCACCTTAAAACTATACAAAAACGGTGCCTTGTGGGCTTTTCCGCTATATTGCTTGTCGTGGCGTAGCAGTATATTTAGGCTTAGAATTTTGCGTTGGAAGGTCGTCCGGCGCAGCTTTTCACCCAATATGGCTTCATATACTTTCTGTAATTCGTTCATGGTAAACAACGGCGGCAGCAGGTTTACGCTCACCAGTTTGCGTTCCAGGTTATCGCGCAGGGTTTGCAGGGCTTTGTCTACTATCTGGCGGTGATCCTGCATCAGGGGGGGCAACTCATCAAGCGGATACCACTCACACGAGTCCGACAGCGCATCGGGTGTCGGCACTACCTTAGAGTAATCAATCAGTGCATAATAGGCCACAGATATAAACCTGTCGAGCATCCAGTGGTTTTCGGGCAGGTTATGTCCGTTCGCTTCCATGATGGTCTTCATAAAATGCGGTTGAAAACGCGCCACATCGCCAAAAGTATAAAACTGCTCCAGATAAATGTTATCAAGGCCGGTTCTTTCTTTCAAACCTCTTCTTACAGCCGCGTTCAGGTCTTCTTTAATTCCTACAAACCCACCGGGCAGTGCAAAAAAGCCCGTGTTGTGGTATTCCATAATCAGAATCTTCAATTTGTTGCCCGAAAATCCGAAAATCACTGAGTCATAGGCTATGTGTGGTAAATATTCTTTGTTTTCCATAGGGTCAGGTATTTTATTCGGCTGCAAATATAAATTTTTTAAAAATAAGTATGATTATTTCTAAAAACCAATTATTATTGTCACAAAATGAGACAATAACTTAATATTACCTAAAAAAATGAGAAAAATATGCTATTTTCTTAGTCTGTTGCTGTTGGCATCTCCGGCGGTTCAGGCACAGGGCAACAATGCCTTTGCCGTGCAAACTACTATTGCCAACGGTATAATAGAAGGAAATTACGATACAAAAACGGGTATTCAGACCTACTTTGGCATTCCATTTGCCAAGCCGCCGGTGGGTAACCTGCGCTGGAAAGCCCCGCAACCCGTTGATAACTGGAAAGGCGTAAAAGAAACCAAACAATTTTCGGCACGCCCCATGCAAACGGTAGTGTTCGGCGATATGAACTCCCGTTCAAACGGTGTTAGCGAAGATTGCCTGTACCTGAACGTTTGGACACCCGCCCTGCGCAACACTAAAAACCTGCCCGTGCTCGTTTATTTTTACGGTGGCGGTTTTGTAGCCGGCGATGCCTCTGAACCCCGTTATGACGGCGAGGCCATGGCCAAAAAAGGCATTGTAGTAGTTACGGTTAATTACCGCCTTAATATCTTCGGTTTCTTTGCTCACCCTGAACTTAGCGCCGAGGCACCTTACAAGGCATCGGGCAATTACGGCTTGCTTGACCAGGCCGCTGCCCTGAAATGGGTACAAAAAAACATAGCAGCCTTTGGTGGCGACCCTAAGAAAGTAACCATAGCGGGCGAGTCGGCAGGTTCAATTTCTGTAAGTGCGCAGATGGCATCGCCATTGTCAAGAAACCTGATAGCCGGTGCCATTGGTGAAAGCGGCGCGGGTATCAATCCTACATTGTCTCCTGTGCCTTTAGCAGAGGCCGAAAAAACCGGGGTAGAATTTGCCACAAAAGCAGGTTATAAAACGCTGGCACAACTAAGAGCACTAAGCACGCGCGAAATCTACGAGATTTACAACGAATCGAAGCGCTTTGGCTTCCCAACCGTTATTGATGGCTATTTTTACCCTAAAACCATTACCGAGATTTTCAATGCCAAAGAGCAGGCACAGGTGCCTTTGCTTTTGGGTTGGAACTCAGCCGAAATCCCCGGCCAGGCCTTTATGTTTGGTCCGTCTTATAAAGAGGAAGCCTACATTGCCCGTGTGAAAAAAGAATACCCGAACGATTACGAAGAAGTATTGAAACTCTACCCGCACGGTTCAGAAAAAGAAATTGAATTATCGGCCACTGCCCTTGCCTCTGACCGCTTCATTGCTTACAGCACCTGGAAGTGGTTCGACCTCCACCGCAACAACAGCACACAACCGGTTTACCGTTATTTATACAGTAAATTACGCCCGGCTTTGGTCGACCAGTCGTTGGCTTCAGGTCTGGCAGGTGGCACTGTTAAAAAAGAAGGCAACGCCCCAAAAATGCCCGAGGCTGTTGGCGCACCTCATGCCTGCGAGATTGAATATTGCATGGGTAACCTGCACCTCATTAAAGAGTATGCCTGGACGGCCGACGACTACAAAGTATCAGAAACTATGATGAACTATTTTGCTAATTTTATCAAAACCGGGAATCCAAACGGGGCTAAATTACCTGACTGGCCGTCGGCCAAGGCAGGTGATGGAACCCCACCGGTGATGATACTAAACACAGAATCGAAGGCCGAAAAAGCAAAAGACGACGCCCGCTATCTGTTTTTAGACAAAGCTTATGGGAATAACAAATAAAGAATCACGAATGGTGAATTAGCGAGTAACAGATAATTGTAATGCTTCGCCTCAAAACTTATTCATTAATTCACTCATTCACTAAATCGCTCATTCACTAATTCACGATTATCTATATCTATGAAAAAAATCTTCTTATCGCTGCTGGCATTAGGCATGGCAGTAGGTGCTTCGGCACAATTAGTAACCGGCGAAAACGTAGCTGTTACCAGCACGGAGTCGGGCAAGGTGCGCGGATATGTGCACAACGGCGTATATACCTACAAGGGCATACCCTATGCCGAAGCCAAACGTTTTGAAGCCCCACATAAACCCAAGGCCTGGTCGGGTGTGCGCAGCTCACTAACCTATGGCCCGGTATCGCCTTTAATGGTGCCAACTACAACCGTACAAGATGAAAGCGAGTTCGTTTTCCATCACGACTGGGGCTACACCAACGAAGACTGTATGCGCATTAATATCTGGACACCCGGCATCAACGACGGCAAAAAACGCCCGGTTTTGTTCTGGATTCACGGTGGGGGCTTTGCAGCCGGTTCATCGCAGGAGCTACCCTCTTATGACGGAGAAAACCTGGCCAAAAAAGGCGATGTGGTAGTAGTATCTATCAACCACCGCCTCAATATTCTGGGGTATCTTGACCTGTCAGCCTTTGGCGAAAAATACAAGCAATCGGCTAACCTCAGTATTATAGACATGGTAGCAGCGCTTGAGTGGGTAAAAACCAATATCGGTAACTTTGGCGGTGACGCCGGCAATGTTACCATCTTTGGCCAGTCGGGTGGTGGCGCTAAGGTAAATACACTTATGGCGGCTCCGTCGGCTAAAGGTTTATTCCATAAAGCAGTTAACCAGAGTGGTGCTTTCCGCACCACACTGCTTGAAAAAGCAGATACCCAGCTGATAGGTGCCGAGGTACTGAAAGCCCTGAACCTGCAACCCGGCGAAGTAGATAAACTACAAACAATACCATACGCCACCCTGGTTGACGCCGGAAACAAAGCCCTGAAAGTAGTAGCCGACAAAATGAAAGCAGAAGGCCGCAGCCCGGGTGGTTTCGGACTAAGCTGGGGCCCAAGCCGCGACGGCGAGTTTCTGCCGCATCAGTTTACAGACCCTTCAGCCGTTGAATTATCTAAAAACATACCTTTAATGATAGGTACAGTTAAAAATGAGTTCATGGCTTCGTTGTTCAGCGGTATGTCTAATGCCGATGCCGAAAAAGTGAATGGATACATCAAGAACAGATATAAAGATAAAGCAGATGCTTATATAGCAGCCGTGAAAAAAGCGTATCCGGCAGATACCAAACCAACAGACCTGATGGATATTGATTTGATGTTCCGCCCGGGTGCGGTGGTTCAGGCCAAAGCCAAAGCGGCTGCAGGCGGCGCTCCGGTATATATGTACCTGTTTACGTGGCAGTCGCCGGTGTTAGACGGCAAATACAAAGCCCTGCATTGTATGGAAATCCCTTTTGTGTTTAATAATATAGCTCGTTGCGAAGAAATGACCGGCGGCGGAAAAGATGCACACGCATTGGCTGCCAAAATGAGCCAGGCTTGGATCAACTTTGCCAGAACCGGAAACCCTAATGCCCCGGGATTACCCAAATGGGAACCTTATACGGTAGAAAAAGGCGCCACCATGATGTTCAACAACACCAGCACCATCAGTTATCACCACGATAAAGAGTTGCTGGAACTAACCGCGCAGCCTTAAACAATGATGAATGAGTGAATTAGTGATTGAGCGAATAGTTATTCACTCAATCACTAATTCACTCATTCACTAATTCACCATTATTAATTGTAACTTATACGCTTGGTTGAATAGATATAAATAATGTTGGCGGTGTATTCCGTCAACAATTATTTTTTATCAGGATAATCAGCCTAAATTGTCATAATAACTCTCTGCAATTTTTTGCCAGAGAGTTATTTTTGTAGATTACCGCCGAAAACAATCGGTAATGTGGCTGGTTATTCGGGTACCCAACCGGCTTACTAATTAATACCCACCTGAACATGAAAAAACTAACAGCATTACTCTTATTTTTTAGCTTGTGTGTTTCGGTTACTGAGGCCAGAATTGTCAGGGTTGTAATAGACAAGGCCGAATCTTATGCCAATGGCAGGGTTTTCGGAGCGGCCGGGCAATACCAGCGTCTGACAGGCAGGGCTTATGGTGAAGTAAACCCCTCTGATACCCACAATAATAACATCCAGGATATCGCACTGGCACCGCGCAATGCGCGCGGGATGGTTGAATACGAGATGGAGTTTATTCTGCTGAAGCCTGTCGATATGAACAAAAGTAACCACCTGTTATTCTATAATGTACCTAACCGCGGCAATGCTTTTCCGGCCGATACCACCTTGCTGAAAAGAGGCTACATTTACCTGTGGGGAGGCTGGCAGGGCGATATTTACGGCGACAACAAACTGAAAATAAAAGTACCTGTTGCCACCGAAAACGGCAAAGAAATTATTGGCCGCCTGCATACCGAATTTATAGTGTCTGAAAACGTGCCTACCCAAAACCTGAGCGCGGGGGCTTTCAGTGCACAGTACCATACACCGTATGAAACCGTATCTTCAGATAACAAAACAGCCACATTAACCAGACGCATCCGCGCCGCCGACGAACCTGAAGTGGTGCCACATACCGACTGGGCCTTTGCCGATTGCTCAAAAGAGGCTTTTCCGGGCCAGCCCAGTACTACCCGGATTTCAGTAAAAGGCGGATTTGACCCTAACTATATTTATGAGTTGAACTACACGGCTAAAAATCCGTTGGTGCTGGGGCTGGGCTTTGCTGCCACGAGAGACATAGTGGCATTTATGAGGCATTCTGAAAGTGCTGATAACCCATTGGCCAATCAGGTAAAGGCAGCCATAGGCGTTGGGGTGTCGCAGTGTGGTAATTTTTTGCGGAGTTTCCTGCATCTGGGTTTCAATGCCGACGAAGACAATCAACCTGTTTTTGAAGGGCTGAATGTGCACATAGGCGCCAGACGAATCACGCTGAATGTTCGTTTCGGCAGGCCGGGTGGGGGAGGAATGCAGCACGAAGAAGTGGTTTTTCCGGGTAATGAAGCGCCGTTTACATGGTCAAAAACGTATGACCCGCTTTCGGGAACCGACGGTGGAATACTGGACGCCTGCCAGAAGCAGGGCTTTATGCCTAAAATAATGCATACGCTTAGTTCTACCGAATACTGGCAGTCGCGTATGTCGCTCCGCACTACCGATGTTTACGGTACCAAAGACCTTGAAATACCAGACAACGTGCGCATTTACCTGTTCTCAGGTACACAACATACACCAGCTTTTAATAGCAATATCAATAAACTGACCGGGTTTATGGCTAATACTAATTCATATCTCGACAGTTGGCGGGCCTTGCAGGTAGCGTTGGAGCAATGGGTATTAGTTGGCGCCATGCCACCACCAAGTATCTACCCGAAA
Organism: Emticicia sp. TH156; assembly: GCF_002855535.1. Lineage (NCBI taxonomy): Bacteria > Pseudomonadati > Bacteroidota > Cytophagia > Cytophagales > Leadbetterellaceae > Emticicia > Emticicia sp. TH156. The sequence continues at coordinate 246,924 of NZ_PKRS01000004.1, read as the reverse complement.
TTGACAAACAATACCCTGGCCAAAGGTGCCGGTATTGGCTGGCAACCGGTAGCGCATATACCTTTCAGGGGTCTGCTGAACGAAATGTATGTGCGTGACTTCGGCCCACAGTTTGATGAAAAAATGATGAGCGGTGTGCTGGCAGAAACCCCCGTCAGCAAAAAAGATAAACGCTATGTGGTGCTGGTGCCCAAAGTAAATGCCGATAACAACGAACTCGGAGGCCTTGAAACCCTCACGCATCAGGTGCCGCTGGGCACTTATACAGGTTGGAGCCTGCGGAAAGCAGGTTATGGCGAAGGCGATCTGGCCGTTCTGGAAGGGATGTATATTCCGTTTGCCAAAACCAAAGCCGAACGCATAGCAGCGGGCGACAGCCGCTTGTCGTTAGAAGAGCGTTACCCCAACCATACCGACTATGTGAACAAAGTAAAAGCAGCAGCAGCCGGGCTGGTAAAACAACGCCTGATGCTGCCCGAAGACGCCGAACGCGAAATAAAAAAGGCTGAGCAACTAACGATATTTAATTATTAACAGCGTTGCAAAAGCCTGCAAGGGGGCATTCCGGCATACACTATGATATTAGCATTCCTGAACAAAATAATCTACTAACACCTGAACTATGCTTGCTCTGTTAGGCTTTGCCACCATTGTGGTTTTTCTTGTGCTGATAATTACCAAACGGCTGTCGGTTATTACGGCTTTGGTTCTGGTACCTGTTGTTTTCGGGCTGCTGGCAGGTATTAAACCCAAAGAACTGGGCGATATGATGCTGGCCGGAATCAAACAGGTAGCACCAACGGGTATCTTGCTGATGTTTGCCGTGCTGTACTTTGCCACCATGCTGGATGCCGGACTTTTTGACCCCGTTATTGCGTTTATTGTCCGTTCCGTAAAAGGAGACCCCCTGAAAGTAATGGTAGGTACGGCCATTCTTACCATGATTGTGCATCTCGATGGCGACGGCACCGCTACGTTTATGATTGTGCTGTCGGCCTTTCTGCCTATTTACAAGCAATTGAAAATCAACCGCCTCATGCTCTCGGGTATTGTAGCCCTTAGCGTAGGGCCTTTGCATCTGGTGCCGTGGTCGGGTACGTCAGCCAGAGCCATTTCAACACTTAAGTCAGACGCCGTGCATCTATTTAACCCTAACATACCGGCAATTCTGGGCGGTATTGCCTGGGTGTTGTTTGTGGCTTACATTTTCGGCAAAAAAGAGCGCAAAAGACTGGGTGTGCTTGACTTTCAGTACGATCACCACGCCAACCTGACAAACGCACAGCGTGAATTGAGAAGGCCCAAACTGATAGGCATAAATGCTTTGATGACCGCCGGGGTGATTATTACCCTTATGATGGGTTGGGTTCCGGCACCGGTGTTGTTTGTGGTGGCCGCCATGATTGCCCTGCTTATCAATTACACCAAACCGGCCGACCAGCAGAAAGTGCTGAAGAGCCACGGCACTAATATCTTTCTGGTATCGGGTATGATATTCGCCGCTGGCATTTTTTCGGGTATTCTCACAGGCTCAAAAATGATTGAGGCCATGGCTACCAGTCTGGTGTCGCTCATCCCTCAGCAACACGCCGGCTGGTTACCTACACTTACGGCCATTACCAGTATGCCTGCCAGCATGCTTTTTACGCCCGATGCCTACTATTTTGGCGTGGTACCTATTCTGAGCCAGACAGCCACGCAGTTTGGTATCGACCCATTGGAAATCGGCAGGGCTGCCCTGCTCGGACAAATGACGGTTGGTTTCCCCCTCAGCCCACTTACGGCATCAACCTTTCTACTGATTGGCTTATCAGAAGTTGAGCTGGGCGAACACCAGAAATTCGTCTTCAAATGGGCCTGGGGCACTACTATTGTAATGACAATAGTGGCATTACTGACGGGGTCTTTGCATATTTAAGGAGAAAAACTAGCTATGAAAGCTTTTAATAATAAGTTTAATTGAGAGAAAAAAGAAGAAATAACAACTAAAAATTAACAACCTTAAAACATCATTTTCTGTTTGAGTACGATTAAAAATCGTGAGAAAGATTAAGGATTTCTAAGAGCAATATCGGATTTTTAATTGTACGAGTTAAATGATGGCCGCTTTGCGGACGGCCAGTCTTGGTTACTTTTTTTCAGCTAAAAAAAGTAACGACCATGGAATAAGAAATGTCGATAGGTCTTATTTGAGCACATACTGCCTGTAAATCCATTAAGCAATGAAACAAAAAATAAGAATAGGGTGCGGAGCAGGATTTTCCGGCGATAGGCTAGAGCCAGCCATTATACTGGCCGAAAAAGGAAACCTGGATTATCTGGTTTTAGAATGCCTCGCAGAGCGGACGATAGCATTAGCGCAAAAACGCAAACTGCAAGACCCCAGTAAAGGCTACGACCCACTGCTGGAACGCCGCATTGAAAGCCTCTTAACATTGCTGGTAAAGAATAACATCCGCCTTATTACCAATATGGGGGCGGCTAATCCGGTTGCAGGGGCGAATAAAATTGTTGAAATAGCCCAAAAACTCGGCTTATCAGTAAAAGTAGCTGCTGTGTTGGGTGATGATGTATTTGCAGAAATATCGTCGGATACCCCGGCTCTTGAAACAGGCGAACCACTTCAAAAAAGTGGAGAGCTGATTTCTGCCAATGCTTATCTGGGTGTAGAAGGAATCCTGGATGCCCTGCAGGCTGACGCGCAGATTATCGTTACAGGCAGGGTAGCAGACCCCTCGCTATTTCTGGCGCCTATGATTCACGAGTTCGGTTGGGCGACAGATAATTATGACCTGATGGGTAAAGGCACTGTAATTGGCCACCTGCTTGAATGCGCAGGCCATATTACCGGAGGATACTTTGCAGACCCCGTCAAAAAACCCGTGCCTGATATGGACAAGCTCGGACATCCTTTTGCCGACATTGATGCCGATGGGACTGCCATTATCAGTAAAGTAGAAGGCACTGGCGGTGTAGTAAACCTGCAAACAGCCAAAGAGCAGCTGTTGTATGAAGTTGTTAACCCTTACGAATATTACACACCCGATGTAGTAGCAGATTTCACAACTGTTTATCTGAAAGAAATTGGCGCTAATCAGGTACAGGTAACCGGAGGAACAGGCAAGCCCCGTCCCGAAACTTATAAGGTAAGTGTAGGCTGCAAAGCATTTTATATGGGTGAAGGAGAAATTGCCTATGCCGGAGCCTCTGCTTTGGCTCGTGCCGAACTGGCAGGCGAGATTCTCAGGAAGCGCTTAAAAAACCAATTTCCAGAACTTAGAATTGATTACATCGGCAGCAACGCCATCCATCGAACGAATTTTGGTCATGAAGCTGAGCCTTACGAAATCCGCCTGCGTGCAGCAGCAAAAGCCGCAAACCCTGCTGATGCCGCCCTGATTGGCGAAGAAGTAGAAGCACTTTATACCAATGGCCCTGCTGGCGGCGGTGGCGTAAGAAAATCCGTAACCGAAGTAGTAGGTATCGTCTCAACACTGATAGATAGAAAAAACATAAAACCGCTGGTTGAGTATTTTGAAGTTTAATTGTCTTGAACTTTGATTGTAATGAACACTTATTTAACTGACTTCACCAAATACTAATGGAGTTTAACAAATGCAACCAGTAAAATATATATTAAAGCCACGGCTAAGAACCACTGAATCAAAGTTCATAACAAAAATCACTCAATCAGCAGAACGCCACCCGCTCAATCATTCATTCACTCAATCACTAATTCACTCAATCACTCAATCCCCACCCCGCTCCGGCGGCTGCTCAATCAAAAACAACCCATGAAACTCTACAACATAGCCCATAGCCGTGCCGGAGACAAAGGCAACACACTTACACTGTCATTGATTCCTTACAGGGAGTCAGACTACGAAATGCTTTGCAAAACCATTACGGCCGAAAAAGTAAAAACCCATCTGAAAGACGTAGTGTCCGGAGAAATCATCAGGCACGAAATGCCCAATATACATTCCTTACTGTTTGTATGCCAGAACGCCCTGCTGGGAGGCGTAACCACCTCATTAGCGATTGACCCTCACGGCAAGGCCTTAAGTTATGCATTGTTGGAAATGGAGGTGTAGCCCTTATTCATCCCACAAATTCTCAACGGTATAATCGCTTCCTTCCAGGCACCAGAAATCACCTTTAATGTATCGGTAATGCTGGTCCAGTTGCGTCATTCTTTCCATTTGTTCGGCAGAAAGCACAATCTCTGCCGCTGCCAGATTCTCCCTTAGCCGATGCTCATGTACTGATTTTGGTACTACAGAAGTACCTCTGTTCACGGCCCATGCCAGCATTACTTGTGCAGGTGTGCAGTCTTTCTCCTGAGCTAAAGTTAAAATGGTTTCATTTTCAAACAATTTAGGCTCATTAGGAGAAATTCTACTGGCCGGACGGTCGGCTGAACCCAGCGGACAAAAGCCCGTTAAGGCTATATTATTTTGTTGGGCATAGTTTAGCAGGTTTTTTTGTTGCAGAAAAGGTTGCAGTTCTATCTGAAGGGCTTCGGGCATTACACCTGTTTCGTCTCTTAAAGCGCTTATTTTCTTAATACTGAAATTAGAAAGCCCAATGTGCCGTGTCAGTCCTTTTGTCTTCATGTCAATCATGGCCTGCCAGGTCTGGCTTAATGGTAAGTCATTCAGGCTTATCATATCTTCTGCCTTTTGCGGATAATTCACAGAACGAACCAGCGCTATCGGCCAGTGAATCAGGTACAAATCCAGGTATTCAACCTGCAAAAGTCGCAATGATTTCTCAATGGCCGGTTGCACATCTTCTGTGCGGTGGCGGTTGTTCCATAGCTTAGAAGTTATCCAGAGGTCTTCACGCTTTACCTCATTATTTTTCAGAGCGTCGGCAAAAGCCTGCCCGATTTCGCGTTCGTTGTCATAAATAAATGCGCAATCAAAATGCCTGTAACCAATTTCCAGCGCGGTTCTGATGGTGCTATAGATTTCGCCCTTCGCCGATTTCCAGGTGCCAAGCCCCAGCGCAGGCATTAAATCACCATTGCTAAATGTAAGATATTTCATGAATAAACCCTGTTGATGGTATAGTTGCGAAAATAGACAAAATTTTCGGTTGCGCCTCGTTTTACGCGGCTAATCGTAGCAACTGGTTTTTGAAAGATGATGAATTTGAAAATTCGTGGCTTTTACGGGCCATAGTAGCCGAAAGCATTGCAGCTTTACGAAAAAATATGATTATGATGAGTGTATTTTATTGATTTTCAATGCTTTGTTTGTTCTATTGTAAAATATTTCAATTTTTTTTTAATTTACCTGTAACCTTTCAGATACAGCGCGGTTTCCACTACGAATTTGATAACAACATTACATTTATAAACGTGTGAATACACAAGATAACCTACTGATGCTCCAGGTAAAAGCGGGCGACCTCGATAAAATGGGACTGCTCTTTGAGCGTTACCATCGCCCCCTGTATGGGTTCCTGTATCACATGACAGGCGACTCACAAACGAGCGAAGACCTGGTGCAGAATGTGTTTTATCGGATGCTGAAATACAGGCACACGTTTACCGCAGAGGGTGAGTTTCATACCTGGATGTATCACCTGGCCCGAAATGTAATCAAAGATGCGTACAGGCAAAACAAACGGTCGCAGCAGCATTATGATGTGGAAGCCTATGCCGAAAAGATAAGCGGAGATGCCACTGCCGATGGCGAACTGGAGAAAAAACAGCAAACCGAGGCACTGCAAATAGCTTTAGATAAACTAAGCCCCGAGCACAAAGAGGTGCTGGTTATGAGTAGGTATCAGGAACTGAAATATGATGAAATCGCATCCATACTGAATACCACCGAAGGCGCCATTAAAGTGCGTGTGCACCGTGCCATGAATGAACTGAAGAAACATTATTTAAAAATTGAAAATGGAGGCAAAGCTCATGAATTGTGAACAAGCAGGAGATAAAATGCTGGACTGGCTGAATAACCAGTTGCAGGCAGATGAAAGGGCAGCTTTTGAAATGCACCTGAATCAGTGCCCCGACTGCCAGGCAGAATTACAGGCTACCCGTAAACTGTGGGAAGCTATGGGAAGCGTAAATGTACCAAACCCCAGCCACAACCTGCCGATACAGTTTTATACCATGCTGGAAACCTTCAAGGCCGATGCCCGGAAGAAGGAACATAAACCAACCGTATGGGAAACCCTGCGCAAAGGCATAGAAGAGATTTTTGCTCCGCGCAATGTAGTCAGGCTGGCCTATAGCTTATGTGTGCTTTTTGTGGGCCTGGTGGGCGGATACTGGCTCAACGACCGTCGCACACCAGATTATAAAGAGCAGATTGAGGTGCTTTCGGCTCAGGTGCAGGACATGAACCAGAAAGTGGTGCTTTCGCTGCTGCAAAATTCGTCGGCTAACGAACGCCTGCGTGCCGTCAGCTATACCAAAGAAATAGGCGATGTAGACGAAAAAGTAGTAGATGCCCTGTTTAGCACCCTCAATAACGACTCTAACGTAAACGTGCGGCTGGTAACGCTGGAAGCCCTGGTGCAACTGGCCGACCACCCCAAAGTAAGAGAAGGGCTGGTGCATTCTATACTGAAGCAGGACACCCCGCTGGTTCAGGCCGCCCTGGCCGATGTAATGGTGAAACTGGAAGAGAAACGTTCTATCAAACCGCTGCAACGGTTGCTGGAACAGGATAATGTTGACATTATCGTAAAAACCAAAATCAAAGAAACCATTAAGGCTTTATCGTAGCGTTTTCAGCATAAACATACAAAATTATGAAACAATTGGTTATCCTACTTTTAGCAGGTGTGGTGCTTGGCTGTACCCCTGCTGCAGCGCAGAAGCTCGAATTTAAAGAGCATATCAGCAAGCAATTTGAGTTAAAAAGGCCTGCCGCCCAGACAGTCGTCGGTGTCTATAATATCGACGGCTCAATTAAGGTTGAGAGCTACACAGGCACAAAGGTTCTGGTAGAAATTGATAAAACCATTTCGGGCAAAACCCAGGCCATTGTAGACGAAGGCAAAGAAGAGTTTAAACTTGAGTTTGAAGAAACCGGCGACAGCATTCTGGTTTACATTAAAGCGCCTTATTACACCCGCCCTCATGAAGAAAGAAGAAACAACAACCGGGAACGCCGGATTGAATACCGGAGCAATCTTAACTTTATCATAAGGGTACCGGCAGATATTAATCTTGATGTATCAACCATTAATAATGGCGAAGTGCATGTAAAAGATGTGAGCGGCCATATAAAGGCCCATAATATTAATGGCGGTATTGCGCTTGAAAACGCCAGAGGAACAACAGATGTGCACACCATTAACGGCGACGTAACCATCAATTACCTCAGCAGCCCGCCCGAGAAATCGTCTTATTACACACTTAATGGTAACATCAGGGTAACATATCCGGCTTCATTTTCGGCCGACTTGCAGTTCAAGAGTTTCAATGGCGGGTTTTATACCGATTTCCCTGATGCCGAATTACTGGCCCCGGAAGTAATAAAAAATACGGAGCATAATGGCGAAAAAACAGTCTATAAGCTCGACAAACGGTCATCCATCCGAATCGGAAAAGGTGGCAGATTATTCAGATTCGAAACGTTCAACGGAAACATTTATATTAAAAAGCAATCGTAAAATGAAAAATTACCAATCAATTTTAGGAATGATGCTGCTGGTATCAGTCATAACTATCCATACAGTAGCTGCACAAAACGAAGTCAAAGAACAACTGGTAGTACCATTGACAGACCCCGCCAAACCAGGTTCTTTAAAAGTAGGGTTAATTAATGGCTCTATTAAGGTGGTGGGTTATGCAGGCAAAGACGTTGTGATAGATGCCGAGTCGGTGATTAATACCAGAAAAGAAAGAGCAGATGAAAACAGCCAGGGCATGAAACGGATTACCCCTCGCGGCGGGCTTGAAATATCAGCCGAAGAAAAAAATAACAAAGTAGAGGTATCAGCCCAAAGCGTCCGTCAGCAGGTTAACCTTACCATAAAAGTACCTCATAACTTTTCTCTGAAAGTCAGTACCATCAACAATGGCGAAATCAGCATTGAAAACGTTGCGGGCGATATGGAAGTGAATAACGTAAACGGAGGCATAGTGCTAAGCAATGTATCCGGCTCTGCCGTGGCCAATACAACAAACGGAGCCATAAAAGCCAATTTTAAATCGGTTGCTAATTCGCCGATGGCCTTCACTACCCTTAATGGCAATGTGGATGTTACGTTTCCGGCAACGGCCAAGTTCAACGTAAAGGTGAGGTCAGACCGGGGAGAAGTGTACAGCGATTTTGATATCGACGTAGATAAAACGGCTCCTAAGTCTAATAAAACTGCTCAGAACGGCATGTATAAAGTAAACATTGATGACTGGATTCAGGGTAAAGTAAACGCCGGAGGCAGCGAAATAATGATGAAAAACATGCACGGCAATATTTATATCCGTCGTGCCAGATAAATTGTTCCCATACAGAATTATAAATTAGAAGTTCCTCCGGCACTAGCCGGAGGCCACTCTTTTAAAAGCTTTTATTGGTTTATTTCTGCACAACTTGTTTTTCTACATCAGGCACCAGCACAATATACTACCCCGTTGCAAACGTTAATGCTTGAAAAAACACAAAATGAAACGGATGCTCTTGATTGGTGTGGCCGCCATGCTTTGGCTCAGCTGCCGCACAAATTTACCCGCGCAAAACCGCCATACAGCTAATGACCTTGAAAGTATGCAGCTTGCCATCAATACTGAAGTAAATGCTTACCGCGCCACCCGGCACCTGAAACCCCTTCGCCTCATGCCGCAGATATCCGATGAAGCCACCACACACAGCCTCAACATGGCAATGGGCAAGGTAAGGTTTGGGCATGGCGGATTCGATAAACGTGTAGCCAGGCTCATGAAAACTATCAGTAATGCCAATGCCAGCGCCGAAAACGTAGCCTTCGGGCAGCTTTCAGCCAAAGAAGTGGTAAAAGAATGGATAAAAAGCCCTGGTCATCGCACCAATATTGAAGGTAATTATAACCTCACAGGTGTTGGCATAGCACGCGCCAGAAACGGCAATCTGTATTTTACCCAAATATTTATTAATTAGCGGGGCGGGTAATATTTTATTTTTTCTCGCAGAGCCGCATTGCTTGTGGCTTAGAAGGCAAATGAAAACAATAAAATGATTGTTTTGAATTAAATCATAAAACTAGCTCGTAGGCATCTCAATTCTTCGCTTAGCCGCACTGCTTTCGGGTCTGCCAGAATTTTATCTTCCTGATCATAATTTTTCACCTCATAAATTGTACTTCTGTTAGAATTATTTTACTAATTTTAAGCATGGACAGACGACATTTTATAGGTACTGCCATTACTGGTAGTATTTTTGCAAAAAGTAATATAGTTTTTGCAAAGCCCACAACGGAGCCGAAAATCAACGTGTTTTCAAAGACGCTCCACTGGATACCCGACTACCACAAATTAGCCGAAACCGTGGCTGCCATTGGTTTTGATGGCATTGATTTAACCGTTCGCCCTGATGGCCACGTAATACCCGAACGCGTGGAAGAAGACCTGCCCAAAGCAGTTGAAGCCTGCCAAAAGGCCGGTATTGGTATGCCCATGATTGTTACCAATATTCTGGAAGCCACCCCCCTTACTGAGCACGTATTACGCACGGCATCGGCACTGGGCATTAAGCACTTCCGGATGGGCTGGTATCAGTTCGATATGAAAAAGGATATCCTGGCGCAGGTGGCAACCTTTGAAGAAAAAATGAGGGGCGTGGCACAAATGAGCAAAAAGTATAATATCTCTGCCGAATACCAGAACCACGCCGGGCTTTTTCTGGGTGCCGCCGTATGGGACTTCGAACCGATACTCAAAAAAATCAACTCGCCTTTTCTGGGCTGCCAGTATGATGTGCATCATGCCACGCATGAAAGCGAGACATCGTGGGAGGTAGGTTTCAGAATCATCCGGCCCTATATCAAGTCAATAGCCATCAAAGATTTCAGACGTGTGCCTAATGCCGACAAGATAGTAAAAGAGGGCTGTCCGCTGGGGCAGGGGGTTGTCAACTACGGCAAATACCTGTCTTTACTGAAACAATACAATGTTTCTGTACCTGTTACCATGCACTTTGAGTACAAGCTCGGTGGTGCAGAAAACGGCGCTAAAACCATCACCGTTGAACCAGGCGTTGTTACCTCAGCCATGAAAAAAGACCTGATGGTATTGAAAGGCTGGATGAAAGATAATGGTTTATAAAACCCCAAAACCAGAAATGAAGAAATTACTCTACCCTTTTGTATTATTACTGGCAGGCATGGCCCCGCTGATGGCGCAGAAAGGCAAAGCGCTTTTTCCTGACAAACCGGGCATGGTGTCTTATACTTATCGCAAAAGTCTGGGAAAAGATGTAGCCGCAACGCTGGACACCATCAAGGCTCTGGGCATAACAGATATGGAGTTTTCGAGCCTGTTTGGTAAAACATCGCAGGAATTACGCAACTTGCTGGATGCCCGCGGTATAAAATGCTCGTCATTTGGTGTAGGCTACACCGACCTGACCAATAAAATTGACGAAGTAGCCAAAAATGCACAAACCCTCGGCGCCAGATTTGTGCGCGTGGCCTGGATTCCGCATCAGGCGCCTTTTACCTTGGCAACTGCCCAAAAAACGGTAGAGGATTTCAACCGTTTCGGCAAAATTCTGAAAGATAAGTACGGGCTGACCTTCTGCTACCATAATCATGGCTACGAATTTCAACCGCATGAAAACGGAACCTTGTTTGACTACATCGTGCAAAACACCGACCCGGAATACGTAAGTTTTGAAATGGATATCCTCTGGACATTCTTCCCCGGTCAGGACCCGGCCGCATTGCTTAACAAATACGGCAACCGTTTTAAGCTGATGCACCTCAAAGACCTGAAAAAAGGCGTGGTGGGTAATCTGTCGGGCGGTACTTCTCCAGAAAACGATGTGGCACTGGGCACAGGCCAGATAGATATTCCGGCCGTGTTAAATGCCGCCCGCAAAGCCGGTGTAGAACATTATTATATAGAAGACGAAAGCGCAAATATTGCCACACAGGTACCACAAACCATAACCTATTTAAAAAATCTGAAAAAAAATAAAACCCACCGCTAATGATTCGCATTGATTACCATCTTCAACCAACCGATTTAAGCAATAAACTAAAAAAGTTCTGGGAGCTCTCAGGCGAAAAAATCTCTTCTATTGAGTATAATTATGATGTTTCAAAGGGTTCGCCTGTTTTTACTGCCGCCGGTAAATACACCACCCGTGGCTGGACAGAGTGGACACAGGGCTTTCAGTTCGGTTCGGCCATTTTACAGTTTGATGCAACGGGCGACACCCGTTTTCTGGAAATGGGCCGCCAGAAAACCATTGATTTAATGGCGCCGCACATCAGCCATATTGGTGTGCACGACCACGGCTTCAATAACGTAAGTACCTACGGCAACCTGTTACGGCTGATGCAGGAAGGCAAAATTGTGCACAACCCCTGGGAGAAAAACTTTTACGAACTGGCACTTAAAATATCAGGCGCCGTGCAGGCCAGCCGCTGGACACCCATTAAAAACGGGGGCTTTATTCACTCATTCAACGGGCCTCATTCTTTGTTTGTAGATACCATCCGCTCGTGCCGTGCGCTCATGCTCAGCTACAAGCTGGGACATGTTTTTCAGGCAGAAAACGATATAAAAATAAGTTTACTGGGCAGGGCCTTATCTCATATAAAAGCCACCGCCGATTACTCGGTGTTTTACGGCGAAGGCCGCGATACCTACGATATCTGGGGGCGCACAGCGCACGAAAGTGTTTTTAATACTACCGACGGCAATTTCCGCTGTCCTAATTCTCAACAGGGCTATACAGGTTTCACAACCTGGACCCGCGGACTCGCCTGGGCTATCTGCGGCTTTGCCGAAGAGCTTGAGTTTATCAGTACCCTGCACGATGCCGAGCTGGACCCTTTCGGTGGGCGCCACGTAATAGAAAATTATATGCTGAGAGCCGCCCGCGCTACCTGCGATTTTTACATAGAACATACCCCCGTTGACGGCATACCTTACTGGGATACCGGCGCACCCAACCTGCATAAACTGGGCAATTACCTTGACCAGCCCGCTAATCCGTTTAATGATTACGAGCCTGTTGACAGCTCGGCAGCGGCTATTGCGGCGCAGGGTTTATTGCGTTTGGGCAAGTACCTGAGCAACAAAGGAGAAACCGACGCCGGAGAAAAATACTGGCAGACAGGCCTGACTGTACTGAACCGTTTGCTGGAAGAACCCTACCTGAGCACCAGCCACGCGCATCAGGGCATTTTGTTGCATTCAATTTATCACCAACCTAATGGCTGGGACTACGTGCCGGAAGGAAGCAAAATTGCCTGCGGCGAATCTAGTATGTGGGGCGATTATCATATCAGAGAAGTGGCTTTGTATGTGCAGAAGCTGATTGATAATGGCACTTACTACACTTTTTATAACTGTCTGAACAGCTAAACCCGACCACCCCATTATGAGTACCAAAAGTAAACCGAAATATTCAAGAGTTGCCCAGTTAAAAACCACCGCCGATTTACGTAAGTATCTGGCAGACAACCAGGTTGATCTTGATTTTGATGATGAACTGGTAGATGCGGCCGAATCGCCCTTTGCTCAGGGAATTTCTTTGCAGTCGGGCAGGTATATCGGCAACCGATTCTGCATCTTACCCATGGAAGGCTGGGACGGCACCGAAGACGGCCGCCCGACCGAATTTACCAAACGCCGCTGGGAGAACTTTGCCATAAGCGGCGCCAAACTTTTGTGGGGCTGCGAGGCCGTAGCCGTAAGGCATGAAGGCAGGGCAAACCCCAACCAGCTATGTATAAACGAAGCCAACTTTCAGGATTTTGTTGACTTGTTTAATCTGGTAATGAACAAGCACGCCGAAAAATTTGGCAATACCGATGATCTGATGGTAGGGCTGCAGCTTACACATTCCGGCCGTTTCTGCAAACCTCATAGCCATAAAAAATTTGAGTCTAAAATATTATATCATCATCCATTACTAGATAAAAAATTCGGTATCGAAGATGATTACCCGTTAATGACCGACGAAGATATTGATGCACTGGTAGCCGATTTCGTAAAAGCGGCCGTAATGGCACAAAAGGCGGGCTATCATTTTGTTGATTTAAAGCACTGCCACGGGTATCTGGGGCATGAGTTTCTGAGTTCTTTTAACCGGGAAGGCAAATACGGCGGCAGTTTCGAAAACCGCACGCGTTTCCTCCGCAATATTGTAGAGGGCATTAAACGCGAGGCCCCCGGCCTTGAAATGGGCATCCGCCTCAGCGCTTTTGATTTCGTACCGTTCAAAAAAGGAGAGGATGGCCAGGGCGAACCGGATTACCTGTCAGCTGAAAACTACGGATATGCTTTTGGAGGTGCTGGTAATGGAACCACCATCGACCTCGACGAACCCAAGGCTTTTCTGGCATTGGCGCAGTCGCTGGGTATTCAGTTAATATGTATTACTGCCGGTAGCCCGTATTATAACCCGCATCTTACCAGGCCGGCTATTTTTCCGCCTTCTGATGGGTACCAGCCGCCTGAAGAGCCATTATTGGGGGTAGCCCGGCATCTGGCCGTTACGCAAGAGCTGAAAGAGGCCTTTCCGGATATGGTGATTGTGGGGTCAGGGTATTCTTACCTGCAAGACTGGCTGCCTAATTTCGGGCAATATGTGTTGCGCCACAACATGGCCGACTTTGTAGGGCTGGGTCGTATGGTGCTGTCGTATCCAACCATGCCTGCCGACATACTGAGCAACCAGCCGCTGCAACGCAAGCTGATTTGCCGCACGTTCTCCGACTGCACCACCGCACCGCGTAACGGGCTAATTTCAGGCTGTTTCCCGCTTGACCCTTACTATAAAAGCATGGATATTGCTAACCAACTGAAACAATTAAAAGGAGAAAAGTGAGAAAGGTTGCATTCATAACAGGCGGAAGCCGGGGTATAGGCTTGGGTATTGCCGTGCATCTGGCAAAGGCTGGTTTTAATCTGGCCATTAATGGTATGCGGCCGGAAACAGCCGTACAGGAGGTGCTTGATGAGTTAACCGGGCTGGGGGCAGAGGTTATTTATTGCCGCGGAGACATTGCCTCTGCTCAGCACAGGCAATTGATGCTGGCCCATATAAAAGGGCATTTCGGCTGCCTGCATGTGCTGGTCAACAACGCCGGAGTAGCGCCCAAAGAGCGAAACGATATTTTACAGGCCACTGAAGAAAGTTTCGATTACGTGCTATCAACTAATCTGAAAGGTACCTATTTTTTGACGCAGGCAGTTGCCAACTGGATGATAGCTCAGAAAACCAGTACCGAAGGTTTCAGCAGTTGTATCATCAATGTGTCGTCAATTTCGGCCACTATTGCTTCTGTCAACAGAGGCGAATACTGTGTATCAAAAGCCGGGCTGAGCATGGCAACGCAATTATTTGCCGTCAGGCTGGGCGAATATAACATACCTGTTTATGAGGTAAGGCCGGGCATTATAAAAACAGACATGACGGCCGGAGTTACCGCCAAATACGATGAACTGATAGAAAACGGCCTTTGCGTACAAAAACGCTGGGGCTTCCCCGACGACATCGGCAAAGCCGTTGCCGCCCTCGCCAAAGGAGATTTTCCCTACTCAACAGGCCAGGTACTGAAGGTAGACGGCGGCCTGACTTTGGGGAGGCTTTAGTCAATGAGTGATTGAGCGATTTAGTGAATTAGTGAATTAGTGATTTAGCGGGCGGCGTTTCGCTGAATGAGTGATTAACCATTGAGGATTGTTGATTATCAAATTTGGGTGGGTTTTAACCCAAATAACCACTAAATCGCTCACTCCATCAATCATACATTCACTAAATCACTCATTCACTAATTCACCATTCACTAATTTTTTAACGTCTTTCAACCTTTTAACTATAAAAAAACAATGAAAAAATTTACCAGACGAGACATGCTCAAAACGGCCGTTCCCGGCTCTTTGGCTGTTATGTCTATTCCTACCCTTATTCCGTCTACGGCTTTCGGAGCCAACGACAGGCTGCGGGTGGCAGTAATAGGCGTGAATGGCCGTGGGAAAGACCACATTTCGGGCTTCTCAAAGCTAGATAACGTTGAAGTAGCCACCCTTTGTGATGTCGACAAAGTGGTGCTGAATGAACGAGCGGCAGATTTTGAAAAAAAATATGCTAAGAAAATACACATCGAGCAAGATTTACGCCGGGTATATGAAGACAAATCTATAGATGCCGTAAGCATTGCCACCCCTAACCACTGGCATGCGCTGGCGGCTATTTGGGCCTGCCAGGCTGGCAAAGATGTATATGTAGAAAAACCCGCCTGCCACAACCTGTTTGAAGGTCGGCAATTGGTAGAGGCAGCCAAAAAATACAACCGCATTGTGCAGCATGGGGTGCAGCTGCGTAGTTCGGCAGCAATACAGGAGGCTATTCAGCACCTCAGAGACGGGCTGATTGGCAAAGTGTACATGGCACGCGGAACTGTCTATAAATGGAGACCCGATATCGGTAATCTGGGTAAATCGCCGGTGCCGGAAGGTCTCGAATGGGACTTATGGCAAGGCCCGGCTCAGGCACGTGATTTCAGCAAAAACTATGTGCATTATAACTGGCACTGGTTCTGGGACTACGGCAATGGCGACATCGGCAATCAGGGCGTGCATGAAACCGACCTGGCCATGTGGGGGCTGGATGTCGGCTTGCCCGAAGTAATAACCTCGGCAGGTGGTAAATACCTCTGGAACGACTGCAAAGAAACGCCCGAAGTGCTTACTTCAACCTATCAGTACCCCAAAGAGGGGAAAATCATAGAATTTGAAGTGCGCCCCTGGATGACCAACAAAGAAGACGGCGTTGAGGTAGGCAATATTTTTTATGGAGACAAAGGCTATATGGTTATCAACGGATACAACGATTACAAAACCTATCTGGGCCGTAACCGTGAGCCGGGCCCTGCCCGCAACGCAGGCGGCGACCACTACAAAAACTTTGTAGATGCCGTAAGAGCCAAAAACAAAGCCTTGCTAAACGGCCCTATTGAAACAGGACACCTTTCGGCCAGCATTGCGCATCTGGGCAATATTGCCTATCGCCTGGGCAGAACGCTGAAGTTTGACCCTAAAACAGAAACTTTCCCGGGTGACAAAGAAGCCAACGCTATGCTTACCCGTAAATATCGTGCACCATATACCGTGCCTGCCAAGGTTTAATTAATATTGAAAAAATGATTTAATATATCGTCCAGATAGGACTTTTCACAGGTTTTGGATTATACTGCTAAAGATATATCATCCCTAAGGGATTTAAAATCTCTGGCGCAGTCTATGTGCTGATATTGAAGTCCCGGAGGGACGATATATCAGTAGAGTGCTCAGCTTTTCCAAAGCTCTGATATCCCGTAGGGATGATATATTTAATACTTAAAATCCCTTTATCACGAACTTCAGAATACTGGGGTTTGCTGAGATTGGACAAACCTGATTCAACCCTTAAAAACTGTTTCATGACACATTCAGATACTGACAACCAAAATACACTGAGGCAACTGCTGCAATTGCCGGTACTGGTGGCTGCACTGGGCTATCTGGTTGATATGTACGACCTCTTCCTGTTCAATGTGGTGCGTGTACCCAGCCTGAAAGAACTGGGCTTTGAGGGCGACCAATTGTTTGAACACGGCGCCTCGCTGCTTAACTATCAGATGGCCGGAATGCTCATTGGCGGTATTGTGTGGGGAGTAATGGGCGACAAACGCGGCCGCTTGTCGGTGTTGTTTGGGTCTATTATCATTTACTCACTGGCTAATATTGCCAACGGGCTGGTAACTACAGTGCCCCAATATGCTGCCTGCCGGTTTATTGCCGGGGTTGGGCTGGCCGGAGAGCTGGGCGCCGGGGTAACACTGGTAACCGAAATTCTGCCTAAAAAAATACGGGGTTATGGCACCACCATTGTGGCAACGCTGGGGCTGGTAGGTGCCATAGGCGCCTATTTTGTAGCCGAGCTTTTTGAGTGGCGCATATCTTATTATGTAGGGGGCGGCATGGGCCTGCTTTTACTTTTATTGCGTATCAATATTTTTGAGTCGAAGATATTTACCGAAGCCAAAAACAAGCACATCAAACGGGGTAACCTGCTTATGTTGTTCAATAACCGCACCCGATTCGTAAAATACCTGATGTCTATTCTGGTAGGCTTGCCAATCTGGTTTGTGGTGGGTATTCTCATTACTTTCTCGCCAGAATTTGCCAAAGCAGCCGGAATCACCGAGCCTGTCAATGCAGGCAAAGCCGTAATGCTTACCTTTACCGGGCAGGTGTTCGGAGACATTGTAAGTGGTTTCCTGAGCCAGTTTATGCAAAGCCGCAAAAAAGTGATATTGCTTTTTATTCTTATGTCACTGGCCTTTGTGCTGGTTTATTTACTTATTCCTGCCGGCAGTGCCTCAGTGTTTTACATAACCTGTGCGTTTCTGGGTTTCTGCAATGGTTACTGGACACTCTTCATCACCATTGCTGCCGAGCTTTTTGGTACCAACCTGCGTGCCACCGTGGCCACCACTGTGCCTAATTTTGTGCGCGGAGCCACCATTCCGCTACTGGCAGTTTTTAAATGGCTGAAACCCGACATGGGTATTATGACAGCTGCACTTATTATAGGCGTTAGCACCTCGGCCATTGCGCTCTTTGCACTCTGGAACATAGATGAAACTTTTAACAGAGACTTAGATTACATTGAATAATGTAATTCAGGCTCCGGGCATTGGTTTATCGGTAAAATTATAATCAGTCCTTAAACCGGCTAGTGCATGGCCGTAAAAAAACAGATTCGCAGATGAGCCGGAGTGCATTCCGGCTCTACCTCCAAAACCTGTGCGTTGTTTTGTAATACAGGCTTTTTCTATTTCTATTCACCTGATATTTAAAATCTTAGCATGAGAACATTACTTCTAAGCCTGTTGCTGTTTTTCAATTGGCAGTTTATACAGGCGCAAAGCACCAAAGCCCCGGCTTTTCCGCTTATCACACATGACCCCAACTTTAGCATTTGGTCAAACACAGACGACCTTACGGCTTCTACTACCAGACACTGGACAGGCGCCAACCACTCTTTACTGGGTATTATAGAGGTAGATGGCAACCAATACCGTTTTCTGGGTAAAAAGGGAGACGCTTATGAAACCCTTGTTCCTGCCGGAGACGAGCAGAATTATGAAGCCCTGTACACAGAAAAAGACCCCGGTGCCAACTGGATGAACGCGTCTTATAACGATACCGATTGGAAGAAAGGACTGGCTCCGTTTGGCGATAATCCGGGCATTTGTAAAACCGAATGGAAAACCCGCGATATCTGGGCAAGGCGTACCTTTACCCTGAAAGACCGTAACTCTGATGCACTTTACCTGAAACTGAACCATGATGATGATGTAGAGGTGTTTATCAACGGCGAGGCAGTTTACAGCATTAAAGGCTGGACACACAAATACATTTATATTCCGCTGAGCGAAACCGTTAAAAGCAGGCTGCAAGTGGGCAAAAACCTGTTGGCTGTGCACGTAACCAACAACAGAGGCGGCTCAATGCTGGATGCGGGCATTGTTGAAAAAATAGTAGAAACACCAGACCCCAAAGTTTTTACGGCCGAACAAAAAAAGGTAACCGTAAATGCCACACAAACCATTTATGAATTTAGCTGCGGTAAGGTAAATCTTACACTTACTTTTACTTCACCGCTGTTGATAAACGATTTAAATCTGCTGGCTCGTCCGGTTTCTTATATTTCGGCCAGTGTAAAAGCTACCGATAACCTGCTGCACGACGTGCGCCTGTATCTGGGGGCATCAACCGATATCGCCGTTAATACTCCGGCGCAGGCGGTGCAGGCTCAGCAATACAGCGCTAATGGCCTGGCCATTCTGAAAGCCGGTACCACCAGCCAGCAGGTACTGAAACTGAAAGGCGACGATGTACGCATCGACTGGGGATACCTGTATATTGCTGTTCCTGAAACGGGCAATGTGGTGCAGTCTATCACCAAAAATACCGATATGGGCAATGTTTTCAGCGCTGCGCCCAACAATAACCTGGGCGGCAAAAACCTGATGCTCAACACAGTATTAAACGCAGGCAAGGTAGGCAGCACTGCCAAAGAGCAGGTTTTTATGATTGGTTATGACGACATCCAGTCAATCCAATATTTTCAAACCAACCTTTCTCCCTGGTGGCGATTAACCAAAGGTGCAACCATTGAAGGCCAATTGCAACAGGCATGGAGCAGCTATTCGGCAGTTATCGGTAAATGTAAAGCATTAAATAGTAAAATTTATAACGATGCCCTGAAAGCAGGTGGAGAACAATACGCGCGCCTGTGCGAGCTGGCTTATCGGCAGAGTATTGCGGCTCATAAGCTGGTAAAAAGCCCGACAGGCGATATTCTTTTCTTATCGAAAGAAAATTTCAGTAACGGGTCTATTAATACAGTTGATGTTACCTACCCGTCGGCGCCTTTGTTTCTGGCCTATAACCCCGATTTGCTGAAAGGTATGCTGAACGGCATTTTTTATTACAGCGAAAGCGGCAAGTGGGCCAAACCTTTTGCAGCCCACGACCTCGGCACATACCCACTGGCTAACGGACAAACCTACGGAGAAGATATGCCTGTGGAAGAGTGCGGTAATATGATAATACTGACGGCCGCCATTGCCCGTGTGGAAGGCAACGCCTTATATGCCAAAAAACACTGGAAAACCCTGTCAGTTTGGGCCGACTACCTGAGCAAAGAAGGCCTTGACCCCGCTTTGCAACTCTGCACCGACGATTTCGCCGGGCATCTGGCACGCAACGCCAACTTGTCTGTTAAGGCCATTGTGGCTTTGGGTGGATACTCTCAGCTGGCAGAGCAACTGGGCGAAAAGCAAACAGCCCAGAAATACCGAGCTTTAACCCGGGAAATGGTAAAGAAATGGATGC
Organism: Emticicia sp. TH156; assembly: GCF_002855535.1. NCBI lineage: Bacteria > Pseudomonadati > Bacteroidota > Cytophagia > Cytophagales > Leadbetterellaceae > Emticicia > Emticicia sp. TH156. The sequence goes on along the minus strand of NZ_PKRS01000004.1, from coordinate 226,853 downwards.
AGATGGCAGAAGACGGCGACCACTACGCCCTTACCTTTAACGACAAAGGCACCTGGAGCCAGAAATATAATCTGGTATGGGATAAACTGTTGAAGATGAACCTGTTTCCGAAAGATGTTTATAACAAAGAAGTGGCCTATTACCTGACCAGGCAGAACGCCTTCGGCTTACCGCTCGACAGCCGCAAAACTTATACAAAATCTGACTGGGTAATCTGGACATCCGTTCTTGCCGACAACAAGCAGGATTTTGAGGCATTGATAACGCCCATGTTTAAATATGCCACCCAAACACCAAGCAGAGTACCTTTGAGCGACTGGCACGAAACCACCAACGGAAAAATGGTGGGTTTTCAGGCCAGAAGTGTAGTGGCCGGTTATTACATGAAAGTGCTTGAGCAAAAATTGAAGACAAAATAAGCGAGAGAAATTTTACCTGTCTTCTAAAATAGGTAGAGCCGGGGCACAGCCCCGGCTCTCATTTCTTGTGTTAACCTGCAGGTTAAAACGCTTATTTCACAATTCCCACATCCATACCGGCTTTAAAGAGTTTCTGAGGCGGGTCGGTTTTGATAAATTTGGGCATCTGAAGCCCTATCTGTAACCTGAAACCCATTTTCTTTTTATCCTGATTGGCCGGGTCTTTTAGTTTTTCTTCCACATTGGTTACCGATACTCTGAAACCAAACCCCAGAAAAGTGGTCATGTCGTCTTTCAGTTCGTTATCGCTTTCTTTTTTCTCCTTTTCGGTCTTTTCGTCATAGTTGATTTTCTCAGCTATGATGAATTTCTTTTTCTGACCATGCGCACCCAGCGACCCTGCCACTACCAGAAAAATTAACAGAAACAACTTTTTCATTAGCATTATCCGGACTTAGATTGTTGACAGCAGCCCAACCAAAAGGTCAGGCATTGTTTATTTAAAACAAATTTAATTCCGTAGAGGTCATCTACCAAAAAAAAGCGCTGTTTTTTGATAAACGGCCAGATATTTATCTGCCGTTATTTGCATATCGTTATATCTGCATAACAACATGCCAGCAGCAATTCGCGGTTATTGATGTCGGCCTTTTGGTCGTCTGCATCAAAGCCTAAAGATACAATATACTTTTTCAGCTTTTCGGCTGTGGTTTTGCGTGTGTCAAACGTAATGGTAATCGTTTTTTGCTCAGGGTTTATGTCTACGGCTTTCACGCCTTTTTCGAAATAGATATTACGGCCAAGCCCGTATTTACATTTCTGGCACACACGGCTGGTGCTGAAACTGCATTTTTTCAGGTTATCGGCATTTCCACGGGTTGATAAAGCAATAACCAGTGCCGATAAAAATACCTGGCGATTCATTTCTTTACATATTTTTCGGGGTTGCTATCAAACCTTTCTTTGCACGATTTACTGCAAAACAAATGTTCTTTTTCTCTATGAACCGACCTGAACTTGGCGTCTTTCTTTACCTTCATGCCGCAAACGGGGTCTTTTTGTGCCTCCTCAGGCTGTGCTTGTTGTGCTGTTGGTGTTTGCTGTAAAGCCGCGGCTTGCCCAGCCAGCAGCATGGTTACTACAATAAGAGTTTTCATAGTTTTTCTGTTTTTATCGACTCACAATTACCCATTCTTTCACTTGCCTGGTTTCCAAGCCAGTTTTGGTCAGACCCCGCGCAGGTAAAATAATAAAGTTTGTTATGGCCTGCCTTAAAAGAGGCCAGCAAAACAAACATACTTTTAGACAATTCATAAAAGTGGTCGGTCTGGTGTTCTGTTGAGTATTCGCCTTCAATAATATGCTCGCAATCAAAACTGATTTTCGCTTTATATTTCTTTAAAAAAGCCTCTTTTGGCTCCTGATTCTGAGACAAAACCAGCGCATTTACACGCGTTGCCAGGTTGCCTGCTGCTAGAGCGGCCTGCCTGGTCTGCTTGTTTTTGATAGCCGCCTTTACCTGCCCGTAAATGGCAACTAACTCTGCAAAAGCTCTTTTGTCTGCAGCCGATTGCAATTTAAAATCAGCCACCTCGGTATGAATATCCTTTTTAACCAAAGCCGTTGCCAAACTGCTTTCAGAAAACCGTTGGCTGGCAATAAAGTCGGGGTCGTCCAACGTTTTCAGAAAAGCAATTATTTTTTGCTGTTCTGCTAACCCCAGCGTAATACCCGGTAAACCATCCTGTAACAGTTGGGGGTCCAGGTATGGTGTTTTTTGTACGCTTCCCGCATAGTGATTCAACACTTCTTCCAGCGTTCTGAACCGGCCGTCATGCATATAGGGCGATGTAAAAGAAAGATTCCGGAGTGAAGGTACCTTGAACTTGAATTTGTCGTTCTCATTCTGGTTTACTTCAAATCGTCCCTGGTCGTCTTGTTTCAGGTCAGGTAAGCCGTTGTTTCTGAATCTGTAATCTGTAAAAAGTTCGCCAGAATGGCATCCGGCGCATTTCTGTTTAAAGAGTGCCATTCCTTCCAGTTCAACGGGTGTCAGCTCTTCGCCTTCGCTGCGCATGTAACGGTCATACCTTGAATTGGCAGAAACCATGGTAAGCATAAATTGCGACAGCGCCTTCAGAAACCTGTCAGTGCTGATTTCTTCGCTCCCGAAAGCCTTTCTGAACAGAGCCGGGTACTTCGGGTTTTGGCGAAGTTTAAGCAATACGTTACCGATGGACTCATTCATTTCTACCGGATTAGTAATGGGCGAAACCGCAAATAGATCCAGGTCATGCACGCCGCCATCCCATCCGAAACTATCGGCCCAGGCCAGGTTAAAGAGCGGCATTGAATTGCGCTTGGTGAGTTGGTCGTCTACGCCGTGGCTAAACTCATGCCCATGCTGTGTAAACCCTGCAGGTTGCTGATGGCAACTGCCGCAGCTGACGGTGTTGTCGCTTGATAACACCGCATCGTAAAACAGCGTTTTGCCCAGCTCAACACCTGCGGTTGTGAGCGGATTATCGGCAAAGCGGTAGCGCGGCTCCGGAAAATTAGACGGAACCGAAAACAGGCCGGGGTCTTGCGCACCCCTGAAAGACAGAAATACTGCCATAATAGCCACAAAAAGCAACCCGATTCTGATTCCAGGTTTCATGTCTTATTTCGTTCCTGTGGTTACTGATTGATCTGCCACGGCAACCGGCACGGGTTTCAGGCCACCAAAAGAAAACATCGTTTGGTAGTTATTGGCAATAGTCGCCGAGTACGGCCCACCCATAACCGTTGCGTTTTTGGCCATATCAACATTGTTCGGGCCGTTCATCAGTTTAAGTGCATCGGCTTTTATGAATATTGCCATAGGGGTGGCACCCCCTTTTATGCGCAGCTCTTCGCCACCAAAGCTTAGTGTGGTTTGCTTAATGTTGTTTAGCGTTTTTTTATCTCCTATGCCGCCAAACAAACCGATATGGTACATAAAAATGTTGTTCTTCCCGGTAGATTGTGGAGAAGTTCCCTCCATTTTTACAAAAATGTAACCTGAGTTCCAGGCCCAGTACATATCTCGTGCTTCGCCGGCCACGTCAAGGCAACCTTTGCGCTGGCTGATGTCTGATGCGCTTCTGGCGCTGTCTATGCCAATTGTAAAGCTGATGCCCTTGTATTTCCCTTTCGGAATATCTGTAAGCGTAATGGTTTTTGTGGCTTCATTATTTTCACGAATCAGAAAATACGACTGGTCTTGCGGTAAGGTATAAATAGAGCCGTCTTTTTTGATGAGGCTTATATTACTTATATAATACTGAAAAAGCGAAACAGAAAACTCGTTTCCGGCGGCATTAGTATAGCGGGCAGTTTTTAAAGCCAATGGCTCTGCGCCAACAAAATTGTCGAAATGTAAACTGAATGAGCCTTTCTTTTGTGCATTTGCCATGCTGGCCGCACAAAGTAAAAAGAATACTATTTTTTTCATCTGATTGATTTTTAAAATTGAATTTTCTTCCATGCAATAACCTGTGGCTGGCCGTCGATACGTTTTTCAAAAGCCACCAATACGCTGTTGCCGTTTGCTGCCAGGGCAGGGTAGCTGCAGTCGGCCAGCGGCTCTGTAATGTAAGTGGTACTTACTTTTGCCCCCAGCTTACGCAAAGCAATAGAGTGAAAAAACGCTTCGCCCTGGTTTCTGCCCCTGGCAAAGGCCAGCAGTGGCAGGCCTGCTGTGGTGGTGGTTAGCTGCGGTTGCTTTACGCCATCGGTCAGCTCGGCGTTGATAATTTTGCCGGTGGCAATATCGCAGACTTTTACACCAGCTGCTTTCTCTTTGCCTGTAAACCAGGTTAGCCACACCCCGTTGGGAGTTTCAGTGGCCGACGGCCCCGAATGCGGGCAGGCGTCTATCTGCCATTTGTCCGGATAAACGTTTCTCGGTTTGCTGAACGTAAGCCCGTTATCGGCAGAGTGTATATAGCTCATATCGCGTGAGCCGTCTTCATACATATCGCGGTAAAATATGTGCAAACCTCCCTGTTTGTCGGTTATGGCCTCAATGCGGCAGCATTCGCAAGCCTGATTATCTATAATCTTCTCTTCACCAAAGCCTTTGCCGGGTGTGGTTCTGGCAAATTTTACACTTCGGCCTTTGGCGGTCAGTTTTTCATCAAGCCATATAATGCCTATTTCGCCATCAGCCAATCGTACCGGCCTGCTGAACGAATGGCTTTTTTTAGGGTCTCTGTCGGCCTGCACATACATAGGCGCCGACCAGTTAACGCCATCTGCCGAATAAACATAGAGCAAATCAGACCCGAATCTGGATGTAGGGTTGTCTTTCTTCAGCTCAAAACTTACGATCATGCTTCCATCTTTTTTGATACTCAGCCTCGGCATGCCTTCAGCATGTGTAGCCGCCGAATCTACAATGGGTACCCGGCGGGGTTTGCCAAAGCCTGTGCCATCAAAAAGGCTGTAATAAAACGATACTTTCTTTTGGGCATCTTTCTCTACCCAGCTTAAAACAATATCGCCTTTGGCTGTTGTTGTAAACGAAGGTATGGCCCCTGCATTGGCAGGGCTTGAAATCTGATTGTCGTCGTTTGCCTTCCGGAAAGAAAACAAACCAATGATTGCCAGATAAATGAGTACGTTTTTCATAGAGTTTAATTTTTTGAATAAATGAAGTGGAAAACGGAAGGCCGACCATAAATAAGCCGACCCTCCAATGGCAGGTCATCCAAACCATTCGTTAGACTATTTGTTTTCTTTCCGTTTCCCGGTAAAGCCATATTGCACGCCCATTACAAATGTCCGGGGGGCGGCAGCGGTAAAAGTAGTGCGGTCGGTTAAGGCATTGCCTCTGCTGGCATTGGTGGCATAAAGAGCGTCGGTCAGGTTCATGATATTGGTAAATACCTCAATGCCCTGCCATTGATACCCAACTCTGAAATTCAGCAGGTCATATCCGCCGTAGCTCACCGTGTTAATCTGGTTCTGATACCATTGGCCCACATGCTGCCATTCAATGGCGCTTCGTAGTCCTTTCAGCCATTTGGGGTAATAGGTTACTTCGGCATTCCATAACCAGCGTGGTGCAGACGGCATATCTTTACCATTTACGTCTTTAATGGCGTCAGATGCCCGCTGGCTTAGTATAAACTCTTCAAAACGGTGTATGGCATAGGTACCGCCACCACGTATAAACAATTGCGCCGCAGGCTTGTAGGTGATACCCAGCTCAATACCCTTATGCAGGGTTTTTCCGGCTGCCTGATAGTCGGTCGAGTTATCCGGCTGGCGAATGTTCAGCAGTTCGTTGAAGCCCAGCATCTGGTATAATGAGGCATCAACATACACCTTGTTTTTAAACAATGAGGCCCAGCCGCCAATTTCGGCATTATTAAAAGTAGCCGGAATCAGGTTATAATAAAACAAATCTCCGTTAGGAGCAGGGGTTGGTCTTTTGCGGAAAATAGCCGTAAGACCAGACGGCGCAAAACCTTTTGAGTAATTGGCATACAGCCCTTTACCTTTGCCGAGGTCATAGGTTATACCTATTTTCGGTGTGGTTTTGGTATAAGTTTTGGCTCCGCCAATGCCATTACCGCTGGCGTCAACGTCCAGATTATTTACGTAATCAAACGAAAGGTTGTCGTATCTTAAGCCTGCTGAAACCCGCAGGTTTTTCAGTGGCTCAAAATCATATTGCAGATACACCGCCGAATTGCGGATGTTGGCATCGTAATCTGCAATTTTAATATCTGGTCTTTCTTTGGCAATGGTATATTTTTCTACCGATTTCTTGTCGGCACGTAGCTGGGCATTCAAATCAATCTGGTACGACCAGTAATCGGTAGGCGAGTAGTCCATGCTGGCGCCAATAATGGCCTTTGAGTTCAGGAATCTGAACGGCTGCGTATGTTGTGCCACTACCCCCAGGCTTCTGAAATTGCTTGAATTGATTTCCCCTCGTGCCGTGCTTGCGCCGCTCGTCCATCTGATACCATAGCTTGGGTTCTGCCCCAGTTTATTGTCGCGGGCAAATACGGTAACAAAAGATTGCCCGCCGGCAGCCCAGTCTTTTTCAAGGGTAAGCCTCGTACGCACCGAGTATGATTTCCTGTAGGTAAAGTCGGTTGTACTTACGTATTTCCGGCTGAAAAACGCCACGCTGTCTACACTACCGCTGGTTTGCGAGTTGTAATCGCTGTACGATAAAGTATAAATCAGGCGTGTTTTTGGGTTGAAGTGATACTCCAGACGGGCATACTGTGCGTTTTTGGTATAGTCTGAACTGGCCATCCACGAATCCTTCTGGTCGGCTACCAGGCCACCCAGATAAATGCCGAACTTGCCTATCGTTGCCCCTGCGCCATATTGTATTCTTTTAAAGCCCCATTGGTCGGCCTGTATACCAATGCGGGCGGTGGGTACGGCTGTCGGCCGCTGGGTAATAAAGTTTACCACACCACCCACAGCCTCTGGCCCGTAAATAGACGAAACCGGGCCTTTTACCACCTCAATTGAGCTCACGGTAAACTGGTTCATTTCCAGCAGGGCGTTGTGGTTAAACACCCCCATCGGGCGTATGGGCAGGCCGTCTTCCATATACAGATAATAGCCGTTGGTGGTCATGGGCTGGCGTATGGCCATCATGTGTTGCTCGTTGTTGAGGTTCACCATCATTACGCCCGGCATTTTGTTAATTACCTCATATATGGCAATGGGCTTGGCCTCTTCAATTTGCTTCGGCGTAAGTTTAGATATCGCAATGGGTGTTTCTGTGCGCAGGCTTGCCTCCCGGTTTCCTGTTACTACTACGGTTTGCAAGTCTTCAACGGCTGTTTCAAGGGCGGCTGTTATATTTTGATTAGTGCCTACGGGCAGGGTTAAAGGCCTGTAACCTATCATCGAAATCTGTATCTCGTCGGTATCGGCTTTCAGACTGAACCCTCCCTGATTATCGGTAATCGTACCGTTGGTTTGTCCTTTGGCTTTAATGCTGGCACCGGTTATGGCCTCTTTGGTCTGGGCGTCATAAACCTTGCCTTTAATAAGGTGTTGCGCCCGGGTATGCTGAATAACTAAAAACAGGAAAAATAATGTTATACGTAGTTTCATTACGGTTTCTTTTTCAATGAATAAGGTTTGTATTGTGTAATTGGGGGAATCAGTGATCAAATGATTAAAGAATAGACCAGATTATCAGCAGGAATGTATGCGAACACCTTAAAATGCAGGTGGCGGTATTTCTGCTAAAAAGCTGTTGAAACAAATAATCACTCATGCTTTCAATCACTAATTCACTAAACAATTTCCCCCGGAGGCTTCAGCATTGAAAAAAGAAAATCGTACTGATAAACATTACTGTAAACAAAACAAGCAAGTGTGTGTGATGTTGTGACGGTAGTAAGCGGAGAAAAGCTGGCGCAGGCCTGCTGATAAACCTCGATCATCAGTTTGAAAACCTGAATTTTCGACAGATTATCTTCATTTTGTTCAGCAGCCTTCAGTTTTTTTGCCAGATAACACTTGCCGTCGCAATGCATTTCAGGGCGGCTTTTATTGATACAGTAATTTTTGATGATATATTCTTTGTTGAACTCATACTGCAAAAAGATAACAGGCGCTACCATAACCCGCATAAACAGCAGGCCACAAAGCAGCAGGGTTCCTATTTGCTTCAGATGTTTCAACACAAAATATGATTGGTTTGGTAATTAATTACCCCACTACTGGCCGCCATAACACTAATGCACAGGCATTAAAAGCCTTGCAAATGCCATTTGGCCAATAAATGGTATAGATTAAATTGGGTTTTTGGGTTAGCAGCTGGTTTTGCACCGGCAATGAGGCATTGCATCAGGCAATATTACCAGTGCTGGTAAAAGACAGGATAAGGCATCTTAAGCCTGGCAAGGTGGATGAAAAACAGAAATGGCAAACCGGCCTGCATACAAGTTGGCGTAGTTGTAAGCAGCAGTCAGTTTCTCGGTAAACGGAGGTTGGAAATTCGCCACCGGCAGGTCGTGGCATATCAGCGCAGGCAGCTCATATTTTTCAAGAATATGATGTTGGGCTTTGGTATCGCGCTCTTCAGCGGCCTGAAGGCGCTTGGCCAGATAACACTTCCCATTACAATTAAGCTGGGGTTTCGCCTTGTTGATACATAAAGTTCTGGCGATGAAATCCTGACGAAGCTGATAATCAATCAAATAATAAGCCTGAGTAAAAGGGCGAACCATTACCGAAAACAGGAGTAATATGGCAATTGCTTTTCTCAAGTATCTTACATTTTGCTGCAAATATAAATTATAACACGTAAAGTAGGTTAAATTATTTTGTTTTTAATGCCATTTATGAGCAATGTCATTAATGGTGCATTGGCTATACTGGCAATCAGCTTTGGGCTGAATCGCTGATTCAATGGCCATTGGGTGCTGTAAGAAACCAGTATGAGGGGCAAAACAAAGAATCCTGTTTTATATGATTTTTAATTAACCACACAAAACAGGACTCCGTTTTATAAGATAGCTTTTTCATAAATGGTTAATGCTGCCATTAACCAAACAAAAGTAGGGCAACGGCTTTAGCCCGCATAGTTAATAATTGTTAAATGACATATTTTTACAATAAGCGGTAACAGCCATGGCGGTTGTTTTTACAAATCAAGGTTTTGCTTGCTATTTAGGGGGTTTTAGGCCATCTTTGTTCACAGGGCTTTTTCGCCCGTTCATCAATCTCCAATCTTAAACCAATGCCCCTTATGAAGAAGACTTTACCTTTCTTCCTGCTTGTTTGTATTTTGCTCGGTTCTTTCGGCCACAGCTTGGCACAAGCCATTACTTCTGTCGAAATCGACAATCTGGTTGAGCGCACCCTGAAAACTTTTGATGTACCCGGCATTGCCGTGGCCGTAGTAAAAGATGGCAAGGTGATTCATGCCAAAGGCTATGGTGTGCGTTCGTTGAATACCGGAAAGAAGGTTGACGAAAATACGCTTTTCGGCATTGCTTCTAACAGCAAGGCTTTCACGGCTGCTGCTTTGGGCATGCTGGTTGACGAAAAGAAACTGAAATGGGACGATAAAGTGCGGGATTTTATACCCGAGTTTAAGATGTATGACCCTTTTGTAACAGAAGAATTTACCATAAAAGACCTGCTGACACACCGTAGCGGACTAGGCCTGGGTGCCGGTGACCTGATGTTCTGGCCCGATTCTAATAATTTTACCAGGCAGGATATCATTCATAATCTCCGTTATCTGAAACCGGTGTCGAGCTTCCGTACCAAATATGATTATGACAACCTGCTGTATATAGTAGCCGGAGAAGTGGTGAAGCGTGCCTCTGGTATGGAGTGGGAAGATTTCATTGAAAAGCGGATTCTGCAACCCCTGGGAATGACACAGACGGCGGCTTCGTTCCGCAGGCTGAAAGATAAATCGAACGTGATAGACCCACACGCACCTGTGGACGGCACGGTTAAGGTGATTCGCAGAGACTGGAGCGACGTAGCCAATTCGGCCGGGGGGCTTTACAGCAACATTACCGACATGAGCAAATGGATAATTATGCAGATGGACAACGGGAAGTATGGCAATGGCAAGCAGTTGTTCAGCGAGGCAGTGCATGATGAAATGTGGACACCCCAGACCATAATTCCGGTAAGAGGTACTAACTCATATAATACGCATTTTTCGAGCTACGGCCTGGGCTGGGGTCTGGTAGATGTAAAAGGCTACAAGCAGGCGTCGCACACGGGCGGGCTGGCAGGTATAGTAACGCAGGTAACACTGATACCAGAACTGAAACTGGGTATTATTGTATTTACCAACCAGCAGCAGGGAGCAGCTTTTGTTTCTGTTACCAATACCATTAAAGACAGTTATCTGGGTGTAAAAGGCATAGACCGGGTAAGAGAAAACTACGACCGCGTTTTACAAGGCCTGGCAAACGCCAAAAAGATAACCGACGATATCTGGAAAGACATTGAAGCCCAACAAAAGAACGCCACCAGAATAGATAACAGCCTTTTTACAGGCACTTACCACGACCAGTGGTTTGGCGATGCCGAAATAGGAATAAAAAACGGCAAACTATGGTTTACCTCTAAGCGCTCGTACCTGCTCAATGGCGAGATGTTTCCTTACAAGGGTAATACTTTTATTGTAAAATGGGTAGACCGCAGCCTGGATGCAGACGCCTACGTAACCTTTGAGCTAGACAAAGACGGCAAGGGCTCAGGGTTTAAGATGCTGGCCATATCGCCTCTTACCGATTTCAGCTTCGATTTTCAGGATCTGGATTTTAAACGTTGATAAAATCAATTTTTATACCATTCCGTAGGGGTTCAAAATTTTGAACCCCTACGGAATGGATTTACATTATACATCACCTACTAAATCTCCCAATCAATGGAGAGAGACATTTAGCTCCTTCCCCATTGTTGGGGAAGGTCGGGATGGGGTTAAATTATACCCAACCAAACCATCTCTGATATGACACCTCTCAGACCAATAATTATAACTGACCTTTTCTATAAATTAGATGAAAAACTGATTGAGGTATTAAAATCTCTTTCGCCAGCCGATTGGCATAAACAAACCATTGCCCCGCTCTGGAAAGTAAAAGACATAGCGGCGCATTTGCTCGATACCAATATCAGAACGCTTTCTGCGGCACGCGATGGGCATACGGGCGACCCGCCAAGGGATATTCAATCTTATCAGGATTTAATCAGCTACCTGAACCAACTCAATGCCGACTGGGTGAGCGCCTTTCAAAGAGTCAGCCCGCATGTATTGATTGAACTGCTGGCTATTACCGGCAAACAATATTGTAGCTACATCAGTACCCTGAACCCATTTGATAAAGCCATATATCCGGTGGCATGGGCAGGCGAGGCGGAATCAGAAAACTGGTTTCATGTAGCCCGTGAGTACACCGAGAAATGGCACCACCAGCAGCAAATCAGGCTGGCTGTGGGGCAGGAAGCGGAGCTCTATACACCTGAATTTTACTGGCCGCATCTTGCCACCTCCATGCGTGCCTTGCCCCACCATTACCGCCATGTATCAGCCAATGAGGGAGACAACATCCGGTTTGTGGTAACTGGCGAGGGTGGGGGAGAATGGAATCTTTATTATTACAATAACACCTGGATACTGGCAGAAGAGCCAGGCATTAACCCGCTGGCAATTGTTACAATTGAAGGTACCATAGCATGGCGATTATTGACCAAAGGCATATCTAAACAAGAAGCCCGTCACTACATTCAATTGGTAGGAAATCAGGAAACAGGAGAAAAAATACTGGATATGCTGGCGGTAATGGCGTGAGGGGAAAAAATGGGGCTGTCAATAAGTTAATAGTAGACAACCCCATATAAATCAGGGCAAATCAATATAAATATATTTTTATACTATTTTGCTTCAATAAGGTAAATGTATTTGTTCAGGGTCTTAATTTGTTCTGATAATGAAAGGCCGGCCAAGATATTCGAATCACTAAATTTGGGTGCGGCTGGTAATAAATCAATCAGGTTTTTAATATAACCTACCTTTATGGCATAAGACACATTTTCAGTTTCACTTTGTTTTGATTGAATTACCCCAATTAAACTGCCGGATTTATCAAATAAAGGCCCTCCGCTATTTCCGGCTTGAACCGGAGCAGAAATCTGATAAGCCGTGATGTCACCCTGGAAACCGGTTTTAGAACTTATTATGCCATTGGTTAATCGAATTTCATCACTCATCGAAGCGTTTACGGGATACCCCAGTGCAAATACATTCTCACCAACATCTGCCGAGGTCGGTTTTAGAACATAAGGTACCTGAGAAAAGCCTTTAAAATTAGCCTCGTCTACCTGAATAATAGCCAGACCATTATTTTTGTCAGAAACTACCACCTTAGCTTTATATGGCGTTGAAAAATCCCCATTTATACCTTTAATAGTTAAATTAGTTGAATTTTTCACAATCTCGTAGGTCGTTATTATTAAGCCATCATTAGAGAGGGCAAATCCGGTATTGGTACTGGTAACTGTCTTTGATGGTGCTCCGCTTAGAGAAGACATGGGGTAGTGCTTGATGAATATCTGGTCCGGATTGCCATTTTCACCTATAATTTTGATTGTTGAGTTTTCAAACGTAAAATATAAACCTTCAATTGATTTCTTATTTTCAAAGTACCATTTCGCTCTGAAAATGTTGTCGTTGGCAGTTTTAGTAAAATATCCTTTCAAATCGCCTTCTTTCCAGACATCTTTATTTCCGCCGCTCAAATATACTACCGTGTATCCTTCGTCAGTTTTTACAACACCAACCTCTGCTTCCGAAGCATAAGAAGTCATAATTGCAGCTTTATAAAAACCTTCATTAACAGTTTTAGGGTTTTCAAGATACTTTATTAAGCCGGCTTTTGTATAATTTGTTAGCGGATGTTTCTTTATTCTATAAGCCAGCTCTATTGCTTCTCGTCTTTCTTGATATTTCTTTTTTATATACTCCGGAACCACCGTGTGGTGATCGCCATCGTAAACAGCCCATACTGCTGGGTCAAGATGAATATATACAAAAATGAGGTCTTTATTGAACAGATATACTTCCAGTTTTTTAGTTAATCTTAGCCCCCATTTAAATGTCAATTCTATAGTTGCTAAATCATCGTTAACTTTTAAAATTAAAGATTGATTTTTAGTGATTTCCATTAACTTTTCGTCACCGTTATAAATTTTAACATAACCTGCAATACCGAAAAGGTCATTAGTTAAAATATGGATGTCTTTTGCTATGAGGTTTCCATTGAAAAAAAAGAAAATAACTAAAAGTGCTTTGAATTTCAGGGGCAGTTGTTTCATTTTTGGGTTCTATTTTGTAACAGTAATTCAGGTTTTTTTCCAAAACCAAAAGTAAGAAATTTAAGACCAAATAATAATATCCCGGATATGAAATGTAAGGCTAGTTGTGTAAAAAATTCAAACAATTAAAGTTCACCATTTTGATTACCATGCTCGACACATCACCCTTTCCGCCCGTTTAATCGCCTCAAACTGCATATTAATCGCAATATTTTGGAATCACGACCTTGAATTTTTACCTTTAGTTCCTTCAAAGCTATTTTAATAAAAACAAAAACAAACTAAACATCTCCTCATGAAAAAATTACTACCTGTTGTTGCCTTCTTCTTTATATCGTTGGCACTTACGGCTCAGGAAGAAAAAGTTGACCTGGAAATGGTTAAAAAAATCCGTCAGGAAGGCCTGAAAAACTCGAAGGTAATGGACATCGCCTTTAATCTTACTGATGTAAGCGGCCCAAGGCTGCAGGGTTCTCCGGGTTTTACACGTGCAGCCAATTATTCTAAAAGAAAACTTGACGAATGGGGCCTTAACCAGGCCAGACTAGAGCCCTGGGGAGAGTTTGGTAAAGGCTGGGAGCTGCAAAAAAGTTATCTGGCCATGACAGCCCCGTACTACCGCCCGTTATTGGCCTACCCCAAAACCTGGACAGCCGGAACAAAAGGTAAATTAAAAACAGCGGAAATATTGCTGATTGACGAAACCGACACCCTGGGCCTTGAAAACTATAAAGGCAAGCTGAAAGATAAAATTATTTTGTTATATAAAAGCGATAGAATCACGCCTTCGTTCAAGGCGGATGCTACCCGTTACACAGACGAAGAACTGGAGAAAATGGCTAATGACGCCCCGGCTTCGGCCAACCGTTCTCAGCCAGACACGGCTTTCCGTTCAATGATGGCAGCCATGCGCAGAAGCACTTTGCTTTCAACCAAAACCAAGGATATGGCCAAAAAAGAAGGGGCATTGGCATTGTTGAGCATGAGCACCCGTGGTAAAGACGGTACCTTGTTTGTACAGGGTGGTGGGCCGTACAAGGCAACAGACCCTGAAAACCTGCTTGATATTATGCTGTCGGCAGAAGATTATCTTTCGTTGTGCCGTCTGGCCAAAGCGGGTATCCCGGTTCAATTGGAAATTGACGTAAAAACCAAATTCTATACACAGGATTTACAGGGATATAACGTGCTGGCTGAAATTCCGGGAACAGACCCTAAGTTGAAAGAAGAGGTGGTAATGCTGGGCGCTCACCTGGACTCGTGGCACAGTGCAACCGGTGCTACCGATAACGCCGCCGGTTCTGCCGTAATGTTAGAGGCGGTTCGTATCCTAAAAACATTGGGGGTTCAACCTCGCAGAACCATCCGCATTGCCCTATGGAGCGCTGAAGAGCAAGGTTTGCATGGTTCAAGAAACTATGTGAAAAATCATCTGACAGACCCCAACACCAAGAAAAGTAATGCCGAAGGCGATAACGTGGCGGCGTACTTCAACGTTGATAACGGTACCGGAAAAATAAGAGGTATTTATTTGCAGGGTAATGATGCCTGCCGCCCTATATTCAGCAAATGGTTAGAGCCGTTCCATGATTTAGGCGCCAAAACAGTTACCATCCGCAACACTGGCGGTACCGATCACCTGGCCTTTACAGGTGTGGGCATACCGGGCTTTCAGTTCATTCAGGATGAAATTGAATACAGCACCCGCACGCACCATACGAACATGGATACTTACGACCACCTGCAACCAGAAGACCTGAAACAGGCAGCAACCATTGTGGCATCGTTTGTTTACAACGCAGCCATGCGCGACGAGAAACTGCCAAGAAAGAAATAATAAATTGCAAGATAGATAAGCACAAAATCCCTGCCCCGGCGGGGATTTTGTGCTTTCGTAGAGCCGCAGTGCCTGCGGATCCGATGGCATATCTATTCGATGTAATTATTTTGGGCAATAAATCTATCAAACCTGATTCTATAATAACCATATTCTGCGATGAGACGCAAGCATTGCGTCACTACCAGAATTAACAAATTTTAATGTTTCCTAAACAAGATCTTTACCAATTTCTCGGCTTCAACGGCTGCAAAAACTCCAAAGGCCATTAAGGCACAGATACCCAGTTCCTGCCAGGTTAACGGTTGGGTTTTAAAGGCCCTGTTCATAAATGGCAGGTACACTACGGCCAGCTGCAGAATTAAAGTAAGCAAAACCGAGCCTATCAACGGCAGATTAGTAAACCAACCCCTTTGCTGAAAGACAGATCGTTCGGTTCTGATACCAATAACATGCCCCAATTGAGACAGACTCAATACCGTAAATACCATGGTTTGCCAGTGTTCCAATTTTTGGTTCGTTGCCCAATACTCAGCACCCAGAGTTATTAAAGCCATCAGAATGCCCATCCATACAATATGATACCCTACACCATCGGCAAACAGGCTCTGGCCAGGCGCTCGTGGCGGCCTTTGCATGACGTTGGCCTCGGCTTTTTCATTAGCCAGTGCCAGCGCTGGCAGGCCGTCTGTAACCAGATTTATCCATAATATGTGTATCGGCAGTAAGGGGTTTGGCAGACCCAGAAACGGAGCCACGGCTATCACCAGTATTTCGGCGCTGTTACAGGTCATTATATATTTTACAAACTTCCTGATGTTATCAAATATCCGCCTGCCTTCTTTAATGGCTTTTACAATGGTGGCAAAATTATCGTCGAGCAATATCATGTGGGCTGCTTCTTTGCTTACATCTGTACCGTTAATACCCATAGCAATGCCAATATTAGCTGCTCGTAAAGAGGGGGCATCGTTCACGCCATCGCCGGTCATGGCAGCAAAATGGCCTTTGGCCTGCAAGGCTTTTACAATCCTGAGTTTCTGGTCTGGCGATACCCGGGCATACACCGCTATTTTTTCTACCTGCGCTTTAAATTTGCTGTCTGATAATTTCTCCAGTTCTACCCCCGTCAGAGCCAGTTCATCTTCGTCCAGAATCCCAATTTCTCTGGCTATGGCCTGGGCGGTGGCGGGGTGGTCGCCGGTAATCATAACAGGTTTTATACCTGCCGATTTACACAGGGCAATGGCCGCTTTCGCTTCTTCGCGAGGAGGGTCTACCAGGCCTGTTAATCCGGCAAAAATCAGGTCTTTTTCTGTATTTTCAGGGTTAATCTGTGGCGGCAGGCTATCAAGTATGCGATAGGCATACGCCAATACGCGTATGCCACGCGCCGCCCATTCTTCCGAAATGCGGCTGATAAGCGCATCATCTTTCGTACCACTTATAATATCAGTTATGGCCTCGCTGGCACCTTTGCTTATGACCAGAAACTTATCGCCGTACTGATGAATAGTAGTCATGCACTTACGGTCTGAGTCGAACGGAATAGCGCCAACCCGCTTATATTTTTTAAAAAGCGAGTGGTATTTCCTGAAACCCAGGTCTTCAATAATATGGCTTGTCAGGGCAAGTTCGGTTGCTTCACCAATGGGCTTGTCGGTTTTCTCAAACTTCACCTCATGGTTCAGCAATATACCCAGTTTAAGCATTGATACCCCGTCTTCCGGTGTTTCTATGGGTTGTTCATGCTTCTCGGTCAGGTGCATTTTGTTTTGGGTCAGGGTTCCGGTTTTGTCGCTGCAAATAAACGTAACCGACCCCAGGGTTTCTACGGCGGGTAATTTACGTACCAGCACATGTTGCCTGGCCAGCCTGGATGCCCCCCTTGATAGGGCTACTGTTATTAAAGCCGGTAAGGCCTCGGGTATAGCCGCCACTGCCAGGCTAACCGACAAAAGCAGGATACTGAAGGGGTCTTCGCCCCGTAACAGACCAGACAAAAAAAGCACCACACAAATACCCAGTATAATATAAGACAGATTTTTGCCAAAGGTTGTCATACGGGCCTGAAGCGGGGTAACGGCTTCTTTTGCCTGCAACAGACCTGCAATTTTGCCTAGTTCGGTTTGCATGCCCGTGCCAATTACCAGTCCTTCGGCGGTGCCGTTAGTAACCAGCGTACCTTTAAAAGCCATGTTGAGCTGGTCGCCTAAAGAAATATTTTCTTCGTGTAGTTCATTATTTATTTTGTCTACCGCAACAGACTCGCCAGTTAGCGACGATTCATCAATGCGCAGCGCATTTACCTCAAAAAGACGTATATCTGCCGGCACCACATTTCCGGCTTCCAGTTGCACAATATCGCCCGGCACCAGTTCCTTCGACTCTATCACGCTCGTTTCGCCATCACGTATCACCTGTGTTTGTGTTACACTCATTTTTTTCAATGCTTCCATTGCTTTTTCGGCCCGGTATTCCTGTATAAATCCTACCACGGCATTCAGAATGATAATCACAAAGATGATAACGGTGTCGGCCACATCGCCAAAAATGCCTGACAGCACCGCTGCCACTGCCAGCACCAGAATCATGAAATCTTTAAACTGATTAAGAAATAAAAGCCAGGGGGGCATTCGTTTTTTTTCCTGCAATTCGTTGTAGCCCTCTTTTTGCTGACGATGCTTTACTTCTGCATCGGTCAGGCCTTTTTTTGAGGTATTGAATAATTCAAAAAGAGAATCGATGTTTTGAAGATAAACAGGAACTGTTTTTTTCATAATTGTAAGCATTTATCCGTACCCTGATCGGGTGGTTTCAGTAAGTGTGATTTTCAAAGTTTATAAAACACCGGTTGGCAATTAGAAACCGGTGCCTGCACAGTTAAATTATATTTGGCAATAGCCCTAATAACCAATATATTTGGGTTGCTGATGGTTAACCCGGCTACTGCTTTTCATGGGTTAAATTTATCAGGAATCTCATTCAGCCTGCATTTTTTTAATAAAATTTTTCGGTTAAATGATTGGTTCGCCCAATTGTATAACCCCGTGTACCCTGATTTGTTTTCTCTCGCGCAGGATAGGTTAGCAATAGAATGCCCGATGGTACTAAACTTAATACTGTTTATCAGGACAAAAAAACAATACAAAAGAAAATATGAACAAAAAATTTACATTTGGTCTTCTGTTTTTGGGCATGGCAATGGTTGCTTTCGGGCAGGATACGGTAAATACTGCCGCACCCGGTAAAAAATTCTTTACCGCCTGGGCAATAGGCATTAATGCCGGTACATACGGCGTGGGCGGGTCTGTTATTACCCGGGTGTATCCGCATTGGGTGCTTCGTGCAGGGTTTGACTACGCGGCCTACACCTATAAACCGGAGGATTTGAAAATGGATGTGGCGTATATGGGTAAAGATTTAGAGGCCGAGGTTAAGTCTTTTAATCTTAAGTTTCCGAATGCCAAAATACTACTTGACTTTTATCCGTGGAAAAACGGTGTTTTCAGCTTTACGGGTGGCGCTTATATAGGTAAAAACACCATAAAGATGGAAGGCTACGCGTCTGAAAAGTTTGAATTTGGGGATATTGTGATAAGCCCTGACCCCAAAACCGGGTATTTTGATGCCCTGCTGACAATGGGCGAGCAGGTAAAACCGTATTTCGGGATTGGCTTAGGCCGAGCCATGCCTAAGCGCAGGGTTAGTTTTAAATTTGAAGCAGGGGCGGTTTATCAGGGCAAATACAATGTTTCCAGTGACTACGCATCTGGAGAAGCCGTGCAGGTTAGCAATGATGCTCTGACAGACGTATTACCCAAGCCGCTTGACAAGCTATGGCCAATGGTGAGCTTTAGTCTGGCATACAGGTTTAAGTAACAGAAAAATGCTTAAAGGAGACTGCAAATCAGACAAATTTGTAAGTCAACAAAGAGGATTGACAAGATTCAGACGTGATTTCTTCATGTTGAACTGTTTTTTTATCCTGTAGGGATGGTATATCAGTAGAAATTAAATCCATAAAACAAGGGGGGGGTAAAAAGTATTTTTAGGCAAATAATCTTTGGCAAAGAACCCCATCTTAACCCTTCCGCGCGGCGGTCGCCCCAACAGTGGAGAGAGGACGCCGCGCGGATAGAGATTTAGAGAATGGGGCGGCCGCCGCTGCGGTTGTTTTATTTACCTTATCTCAAACAAATACTCACCAGCTGCCAACGAACTCATCACCACAGATTTTGCATTCGGTAAAGGCTTTATCACTTTTCGGTTTTCATACAATTGTTTGCCGTCTGGCAAATGCAGTTTTAAAGTAGCCGTACTGTTGGCCGGAATCACCAATCTATATTTAATACCTTTTTCAGTTCTTTTCCATGCCGAAGTTATTCTTCCCTGCGGGCCGTCGTGACTGGCCTCGAAACCAGACAGGCTGCGTACAAAATGCGGCTCAATCAGCACATTTTTAAAACCCGGTTTGGTTTCATCTGGTTTAATGCCTCCTAAAGCCTTATAGAGCCAGGCGCCAATCTCACCAAACATAATGTGGTTCATAGATATGTCTGACTTGGCATCAATCGGCCAGTTTTCATAAAGCGTAGTAGCGCCGTTTTTTATCCACCAACCCCATGAGGGGTAGGTCTCCTGTGAGGCAACAGTATAGGCCAAATCAGCATAGCCGTTTTCGCTCAGTGCATTCAATATGGCTTTGGTGCCGAGTAAACCCACATCTATATGGCTACCATCTGCCTGTACCCGTTTAGCCAGATTGGCCGCTACTTTGGCTTTCATGTCTTCTGGCACTATGCCCCATTGCAGCGGTACGCTCAGCTCGGTTTGTGTGCCGCTTCCATAGATGCCGTTTTCGCGGTTCAGGTATTTGGTATTGATGGCATCCTTAATGTTTTTTGCAAGGCTACTGTAATAAGCCGCATCAGCAGCTTTACCCAATAATGCAGCCGTTTTGGCAACGATGGTGGCATCAACAAAGTAATAAACTGATGACGTAAACTCAACCGGCGATTTTGATTTCACAGGTACCCAGTCGCCCAGGCCCCAGGTGGTCAGGTGCTTTGGTGCAATGGTTTGTATATAATCTACGTAGCGTTTCATGTGGCTGTAGTTATCGGCCAGTATTTTGGTGTCGCCATAAAACAAATAGATATTCCAGGGGATAATGGCAATGGTGCTGGTCCAGTCTGGCCCGTTGCCCCACTCATAACCCCAACCCCCTGTTGGTATAATTGAAGGTAAAACCCCGTTGGCCTGCTGCTCGTCGCGGTGGTCGGCCAGCCATTTTTCATAAACCGTAATGGCATCAAAATTATACAGTCCGGTTTCACTGGCAATGTGCGCATCACCCGTCCAGCCGTTTTTCTCACGCTGCGGGCAGTCGGTCGGGTACCCGAAAAGATTAGACAGATAGGAATTATTAGTTGCCCACCATAGTTTGTTCATGGTGGGGTTAGCGGTTGTTACCTGGCCAGCAGGTGGCACATCGCTGTGCATAAAATAGCCCGTCAGGCTTTCTTTGCTCAATTGCAGAGGTTTAGCGCAGGTAAGCTCAACATACTGAAAACCCTTGTAGTTGAAATGCGGCATGAAAGTATCTTCACCTTTGCCGCTAAGGGTGTACACATCTACCTGAAAAGGGTCCTGATTATCGGTAGGTCGGTAGTGAATATCAATGTTCGACATATCGGCGAAACCATTGGCACCCAGTCGCTCGGCGTGCTTCAATCTTACTACCGTTCCGGCATCTCCTTTTATTTTTAATTGGCTGACACCTGAAATGTTTCTGCCTAAATCAAACAGATAGGTTGTGTCATTCAGTTTTTTTAGGCTCTGTGCCGGTATTTCTTCCACATTTCTAATTGGCACCATGGCCTGCGCCACTATGTTTTGAGACGGAGATGTTCTGAAAATGACATCTTTCCAGTCTTTATCGTTAAAATCCGGTTGGTTCCAACCCACTTGTGCCAGCCTGGCATCCTGATGCTCTGCCGTGTAAATACTGTTAAAAATGATAGGGCTCGGGGCTGTTTTCCAGCCTTTGCCGCTAGAGATAACCTCGGTGGTGCTGTCATCATAGGTAATTCGTAAATCGAGGCAAAAAGTGGGTCTTCCTCTCCACGGCGCTTCATGGAAATACCAAACGGCCGTAGACTGGTGGTTATACCAGCCATTGCCCAGCAACACGCCAATGGCGTTTTTGCCCTTTTGCAGTGCGGCGGTTACATCATATGTTACATAGAGCGTTCGACGGTCGAAACGGGTGTACATCGGGTCAAGGCGATGGTTGCCGATTTTCTGCCCGTTAATGTATAATTCATACAAACCTGCCACGGCTACATAAGCCCGTGCCGATTTTATTTTCTTATCTGTTGCAAAAGTTTTTCTGAAATAGGGGGCAGGTTTCAGGTTTACATCACGGGTGTCGCTTATCCAGGCGCCACGCCAGTTTTGTTTATC
This sequence comes from Emticicia sp. TH156, assembly GCF_002855535.1. Lineage (NCBI taxonomy): Bacteria > Pseudomonadati > Bacteroidota > Cytophagia > Cytophagales > Leadbetterellaceae > Emticicia > Emticicia sp. TH156. The sequence goes on along the minus strand of NZ_PKRS01000004.1, from coordinate 205,271 downwards.
CATCATGCCCATTTCAAAGCTCGCCACTGCCAGTGTGGTTTTTTGGCCGTCTTTATCCCAAAGCGTAACGGCCCAGTAATATTTGGTAAAGGGGCGCAGGGTTTTGCCTTTGTAAACCGCCAGTGTATTGCCTGAAACTACCTTTTTAGTATTCCATTCAGTACCTGTGCCACGAGCCACTTTGGCGGAGTCGGTATCTACCACAATTTGGTAAGCTGTTTGTTTGGCTCCTTTACGATTATCGGTCAATAACCAGGTGAATCGTGGATTGGGGTTGTCGATACCCAGCGGGTTTTTGAGGTATTCGCACTTTAAGCCGGATGGCTGTGGAGGGTTGGCAGCAAAACAATGAGTACCGGCGGCCAGCAAGGCCAATGCCAGTCCAATTAAACGCAAGGTGAATTTCATACAATGTGGGTTGAATTACAGGCAGTAAAAATAAAGATTGTGTGGGAATAATGGGCGGTTTATTGGTGAAATTGTGCCACTTCTTCACCGAATTCATTCACTGTATCGGCAGAAATGTTCTACCCCTCCACCACAGCCAGATTAAAATAAAAAGTGCTGCCCATACCAATCTCACTTTCAACGCCGATGCTACCATTCTGCGCTTCTATAAATTCCTTGCTAATGGCCAGCCCCAGCCCCGTACCAGATTTATTGCTGCCCGGTACCTGAAAATACTTGTCGAAAATCTTGTCTTTGTAGCGTTTTTCGATGCCCTTGCCCTGGTCGCTTACCGAAAAATTAACGTGCTTGTCTGTCTGATTGATTCTGATGGTAATCCGGCTTTGTTCCGGTGAATAATTGATGGCGTTGGTCAGGAAGTTAATCAGCACCCAGGCAGTTTTCTCGGTGTCGGCCTTTACAGCAGGCAGGTTTTCTGGTACGTCAGTCTGAATATCTATTTTCTTTTGTGTTGCCTGAGTTTTTACGGCCTCGGTGGCATAATGCAGTATTTCGTAGGGTGTACTTCTCTGAATATTAAGCTGGATATTCCCCGTTTCTACCTGCGACAGATTGAGCAGTTCTCCGGTTATTTTCAGCAACCGGCGGCTATCTTCTTTTATGCTGTCAATCAGTTGTTTTTGTTCTTCATTAATGGCGCCTGTCTGTTGGTTTTCTAATAATTGCAGGCTCATTTTTATACTTGAAATAGGTGTTTTCAGCTCATGCGAGATGGTAGCTATAAAATTGGTTTTGGCAAAATCAAGCTCTTTAAATGGGGTGATGTTTTTAAGCACAATTACGTGGCCTATCTGCCGTTTTTCTTTTTCGCCGGTAGGTACAATAGCAATATCAATTATTTCTTTTTCAAAATAGCTCTCTTTGTTATCTGCAAAAATCTTGATGGGCTGCTTTTTGCTCTGGGTATCGGTACTCTCTGTCAGTACCAGATCTTTTACCAGCGAGCGCAGTAAGTCATTCATCAGCGACACATCCTGTGCCTGTTGGCCAATCAGTTGTTCGGGTTTTAGTCCGGTTACTTTCAGGGCCTCGTCGTTGGCAAAAAGTATTTTTTTATTTTCGTCCAGGCCAATCACCGGGTCGTGCATGTTGTTGATAAGCGTTTCAATCCGCTTTTTTTCAAACAGCAGCTTCGACAAATTACTGTTATTGTATTCTTCCAGCTTTTCGGCCATTGTATTGAACGAAAGCGCCAGTTCTCCAAACTCGCTGTGGTCTTCAAAATACACCCTTTGCGAGTAATCGTTGGCCGCTATACGCTTGATGCTATCTGTAAGCGCGCGGATGGGGTTAGCAATATTTCCGGGCAGGTTAATGAGTAAGGTAAACGCGATCAGAAAACAAAGCGTACCAGTAGTTGCTACCCAAATGGTAGCTGAGGCTGCCGTTTGCTTGGCCACATTGCTTTTGCGCTGAATGGCCTCCATGTTCAGACGCATAATTTCTGCAATGTCTTTTCTTATCAGTAAATGAACAGACTCCTCAGCCCTGTTGGCCTGCAACATTTTAAAATGCCCAAGTAATTGCCGGGTGGCTTCTCGTTCACCAATTTCTGTAATGTTTGCCTGTTGCTTTTCCAGGTTCTCTTCAAGTATATTCATGGCGGTGGAGTCTGCGGTTACTTCGTCCAGGGCCATCAGCATATCACGAGCATACTCAAGGGTAATGTAATTGGCCTCCAGAATATTCTCTGTATCATTTTTCAGGGCATTAATATACCGCGCCCCTACAAATGTAAGCAGGGTAATGAGTATAAAAAGCAGTCCTACACCCAGGGTCAGTTTGGTTCTTATTTTCATATCAATAGAATTGATAAATTTAAAATTTTGGTAGAGCCACATGGCATGTGGCTTTCTTCAAAATTCATTATTTTAATAGAGTAATAAAGTATTTTCAAATACGTTTTTTGGTACTCATAAACCCCTGAAGCCGCATGCAATGCGGCTCTGCTAATCTGTTTCTTCCCCCTTTAGGGGCTAGGGGTTTCCTTACGACAATATCACCACATCTACCTCTGCAAACGATAATTTGTTGAGCAAATCATTAAATATATTGGTTGATAGTATCACGTTAAAAAGGTTCAGGTGCGGCTTGCCTATGCAAAGGGTGGTAATCTGCCTTTGTTCGGCCACTTCCATAATGCACTTCGCAATGTTGCGGTCTTCTACCCTTATAATCTCTGCCCCCAATTGTGTGGCCAGTTTAAAGTTGTTAATCAGGTGCCGCTGCTTGTCGAGCGCTATTTTATCGTGGCTTTCTTTGGGCGTTTGCACATACAAAACATACCATTTACTATTGTAATAACTGGCCAGCCGGGCGGTTTTTCTGATTACATTTTTAGCTGTTTTTTCATTGCTGCTGATACAGGCCAGAAATTTTTCGTGGCGTATAGCGGTACTTCTGGGTATTTCGGTTTCAACTTTTCTTTCTACCTGGCTGGCCACTTCTTTCAGTGCCAGTTCGCGCAGTTGTAAAATTTGATCAGCCTTAAAGAAGTTGTTCAGCGCCATCGGCACTTTGTCTGGCGTGTATATTTTCCCTTCTTTCAGGCGGGTTATCAGTTCATCGGCTGTCAGGTCTATATTCACCACCTCATCGGCCATCCGTAGCACACTGTCAGGAATGCGCTCTTTTACCTCAATGCCTGTTATATCTTTTATCTCTTCGTTCAGGCTCTCAATGTGCTGTATATTTACAGCGCTTATTACATTAATGCCCGCTTCCAGCACTTCCAGCACATCCTGCCAGCGTTTTTCGTTCTTGCTGCCTTCAATATTGGTATGTGCCAGCTCGTCTATTATTACTACCTCCGGCCGCAGATTAATAACCGCCTGCACGTCCAGTTCTTCCAGCTCTTTACCTTTGTAGAATATCTTCCGGCGCGGAATAACCGGCAGGCCGTCCAGCAAATCGTGTGTTTCTTTCCGTAAATGGGTTTCAATATAGCCAATTTTTACATCAATGCCGTTACGAAGCAAAGAATGGGCCTCTTGTAACATACGAAAAGTCTTGCCTACACCGGCACTCATACCAATGTAAACTTTAAATTTCCCCTGACGCGACTTCCTGATTAAATCCAGAAAATGCTGTACGTTCTCTTCTTTGTTAGGCATGATGTAATTTTGTTTTACCAGAGAGTTGCCCCGGGGTTTTCACGGAGTATCTCTGAATTTTTCCACAGTGATACTCCGTGCCTTAACTCCGCGTTCCTACGTGGTTAAAATGTTTAAAAACTAAAACACAAAGCGCTGGTTAAATAAACTACCTGACTTTTATTATCAAAAATCCTGTCTTTGCTATCAAGCAGGCGGCCTTCCACGCGCCATAAAAGACTATTGGCCAGGGCATAATCCATGTTCAATGAGTAACCGAGCGTCTGAAAACCATTGGCTGTACCAGTGGCAATTATCACGCCGTTTTTATCCTGATAGTATTCGGCACGGGCAGCCAGTCTTAATTTATCATTTGCCGAATAGCGCACAATGGCAACAGGAGATAACCAATGGTTGTACTGGGAGCTTTCAGTGAATTTTTGCTCGATACCAAAGTCAAAACCTGCTATTAAACCCAGTTTTTCATTCAATTGAAACTGTCCGTAAACATTATTAAAGTACCGCCAGCGGCGCAGGCTATCGGGTTGCTCATTGCCAGCATAGCTGCTCCAGTTAAGAGTAACCGAGCTACTGGGTTTATAGGTAACTTGTGTACCAAAAGCCGGTGTCTGGTTACCCGGCGCACGCTGAATCCGCTGCCAGCCGTTCAGTACCAACCCGGCCAGATACCATTTTTCATTGGCTGAGGTATAAGACAACCGCACACCAGATTCATAATAAGGCGAGTTTTCGGCCAGCAGGCTTCTGGTCAGGTTCCAGGAGTCTTTACCGATGGCGCTCTCAAAACCAATGTGCGACGGCACAATGCCTGCATCTAACCACAGGTTGTTTTTGCCCGATACTTTTACACCCACGTTGGCTTCATATACATTTTTTAGCAACCCCTGCTCGGCCGCCATATTATACTGCGCATAAGTTCCCGCCATTATGCCCACATTGGCCCTTACTTTATCTGTGGCATAAGCTGCTTTCAGCAAACCCAGATTCAGATTCAGTTCGTTGTGGCGGTTGTGGTTATATAAAAATGGCGCTTTTTCATGATTACCGGGCTTGCTGAAATCATAACTGTAATACGTTTCTACATAGCCCGAAAAAGTGAGTGGTTTGTTTTCTTGTGCATGGGCTCTTAAAACCATGAGCATCAATGCCGCTGCTATTATTTTTTTCATTTTTTTTGTTGTACTTGTTTTTCTTTGGTTTAAGCATTGCATTAAGGCATGTTTAACCACGGAGTTTCGCCGGGTTTTGCACGGAGTGCCACGGAGAAAAGACTCTTTGCAACTCGGTGGTTAACTCTGTGCTTAAATAAAAATTGGATTACTTCAATTCATCTAAAGCTACATTCAAAGCTAAAACATTCACGGCTTCAGGGCCGAAAAGACCTAACAATGGTTTTTGAGTTTTGGACTGAATAAGGGCTAAAATCTTGTCTTCGCCAATATGCCTTGCGGCGGCAATACGTTTTACCTGTATTCTGGCCGATTCAGGCGATATGTCCGGGTCAAGGCCACTGCCTGAAGCCGTTACCATTTCGGCCGTAATAGCTGCTTTAGGAACCTCCGGATTATGCACCATAAACGTATCAATGCGGCTTTGCACGGTGGCCAGGTATTCGGCATTGGTTGCGCCCTTGTTACTACCACCAGACCCGGCCGAGTTATAGGCAACTGCCGACGGGCGGCTCCAGAAGTATTTGTCTGCTGTAAACGATTGCCCCAGTAGTTTGTAACCAACTGTTTTACCGTTAACAGTTACGGTTTCACCCTTGCCTTTGTGGGGCGCTAATTGTGCAAAACCTGTAATAACAAGCGGATAAATGACCGCGAATAAGACCATGCTTATCAATGTAAGACGTACGGCAGAAAATATGGTTTTCATGATAGTATCAGATAAAAAGTGAAACGGCCAGGTCAATTAATTTGATGCCAATGAATGGCACAATGATACCCCCCAAACCGTAGATTAATAAGTTGCGGCGAAGAATGGCGCTGGCACCTATGGGTTTATAGGCTACGCCCTTCAAAGCCAATGGAATAAGCAAAGGAATGATGATGGCATTGAAAATAACAGCCGAAAGTATGGCGCTTTCAGGGCTATGCAGCCCCATGATGTTAAGCCCCTGCAAGGCTGGTATGGTGGCAATAAACAAGGCCGGAACAATGGCAAAATACTTGGCTACGTCGTTAGCGATAGAGAAGGTAGTTAACGTACCACGTGTCATCAATAACTGTTTACCAATCTCTACAATCTCAATCAGTTTGGTTGGGTCGTTGTCAAGGTCTACCATGTTACCCGCTTCTTTGGCTGCCTGTGTACCACTGTTCATGGCTACGCCTACATCGGCTTGTGCCAGGGCTGGGGCATCGTTGGTGCCGTCGCCCATCATGGCTACCAATTTGCCTGCCTGTTGCTCTTTGCGGATATACTGCATCTTGTCTTCCGGTTTGGCTTCGGCAATAAAATCGTCTACACCGGCTTTTTTGGCAATGTATTTGGCGGTTAAAGGATTATCTCCTGTTACCATCACCGTTTTAACACCCATTTTGCGCAACCGTTCGAAACGTTCCTGAATACCGGTCTTGATGATGTCCTGTAGCTCAATTACCCCCAGTACCTGGTTGTTTTCTGATACCACCAGCGGCGTACCACCGTTGCTTGAGATAGCCTTTACGAGTTCGGCTGTTTCAGCAGGAAACTCATTTCCGGCTTTTTCGACCATCTTTTTGATAGAATCATAAGCGCCTTTGCGGATGCTTGTTCCCTCAAAGTCGATACCTGAACTACGTGTTTCGGCCGTAAACTTGATAAAAACAGGCTTGCCGATTTTGTAGGTTGACGGATTCACACCTGCCAGATCAATGATGGATTTACCCTCGGGGGTTTCATCGGCCATTGAACTCAACACAGCCGACCTAACGAAATGCTGTTCGTCAACGCCCGCTACCGGATAAAAATGTGTGGCCTTACGGTTACCAATGGTAATGGTACCGGTTTTATCAAGCAACAGCACGTCAATGTCTCCGGCGGTTTCTACGGCTTTGCCCGACTTTGTAATTACATTGGCACGAAGAGCCCTGTCCATTCCGGCAATACCGATGGCAGACAACAGCCCGCCGATGGTAGTGGGTATCAGACAAACAAAGAGCGATATAAACGCAGCTATGGTGATGGGTGTCTGGGCGTAATCGGCAAAGGGTTTCAGCGTAACACAAACAATTATAAATATGAGCGTGAAAGCCGCCAGCAGAATGGTAAGGGCAATTTCATTAGGCGTTTTCTGGCGGCTGGCACCTTCAACCAGCGCAATCATTTTATCCAGAAAACTTTCGCCGGGTTGTGTGGTTACCAATACCTTAATTTTGTCAGACAATACCTTGGTGCCGCCCGTTACACTGCTTTTATCGCCACCTGCTTCACGTATCACCGGGGCCGATTCTCCCGTAATGGCGCTTTCATCAATAGTAGCCAGGCCTTCTACAATCTCACCATCGGTTGGTATAATGTCTCCCGGTTCGCAAATAAACACATCACCTTTTTTGAGTTGTGATGAAGGTACCATCTGAATTTCGTTCAGATACATTTCGCCTACCGTTTGCACCAGTTTGGCTGGTGTTTCTTCTCGGGTTTTGCGCAGGCTGTTGGCTTGGGCTTTACCTCTGGCTTCGGCCAGGGCTTCGGCAAAATTGGCAAACAACAAGGTAGCCAGCAGAATCAGGAAAACAATAATGTTGTAGGTAAGGCTGCCCTGATTGGCTGCACCAAAAAAGATGGCTATACAAACAAACAACATAATTAGTGTTCCGATTTCGACCGTAAACATAACAGGGTTACGGAACATGACACGCGGATTAAGTTTGATAAACGACTGCCCGATGGCTTCTTTTACCAGTTCGCGGTCGAACAATGAAATATTATTATTTCTGGTCATTGGATTAATTATTTAAATAGCGTAAAATGTTCTGCCAAAGGCCCTAAAGCCAAAGCAGGGAAAAACGACAACGCAGCAATGATGGCTATTACGGCAAAGGTCATAATAGCAAAAGTCGAGGTATCTGTTTTAAGCGTTCCGGCACTTTCGGGTATATACTTTTTGCCAGCCAGCAGGCCTGCAATAGCCACCGGGCCAATAATAGGCAGGTATCTGCTCATTAGCAGCACAATGCCGGTGCTGATGTTCCAGAAAGGGTTATTGTCGCCCAGGCCTTCAAAACCGCTACCGTTATTGGCCGCGCTGGATGTATATTCATAAAGCATTTCAGAAAAACCATGATACCCCGGGTTGTTGAGCCAGCCTGTGGCGTTGCCATTAAACCACCAGCCCATAGCCGTGTTATGGGCTGCAAAGTAGGCGGCCATGGCTGTACCAGCCAGAATAAGTAAAGGGTGAAGAATGGCGATGATGGCTGCGATTTTTACTTCTCTGGCTTCTACTTTTTTACCCAAAAACTCAGGTGTACGGCCGACCATCAGACCGGAAATAAACACACCCAGAATAATAAATACGTAGTAGTTGAGCAGGCCAACCCCGCAACCGCCATAAAAGGCGTTTACCATCATGGCCAGCAACTGCATAGCGCCTGACAGCGGCATACTGCTGTCGTGCATGCTATTGACCGACCCAGTTGATATAACCGTAGTGGCGATGCTCCAGTAGCCTGATGCGGCCGTACCAAACCTGACTTCTTTGCCTTCCATGTTTCCGGTTGGTTGTGCTACGCCCAGGTGCTGAATAGCCGGGCTGCCGTTTATTTCGGCAATTACTGTTGGTATGGTAAGCAACAGAAAGCCGACTGTCATAACGCCGAAGATGCTCCAGGCCAGTTTTTTACGTTTCAGGTAATAACCCAATGCAAAAATGAATGCGAAAGGGATAATCATCTGCGATACCATCTCAACGGCGTTGGTCAAATAATTGGGGTTTTCTAAAGGATGCGCCGAGTTAGCCCCAAAGAAGCCGCCACCGTTGGTACCCAGGTGCTTAATAGCCACAAAAGCCGCCACCGGGCCTCTTGAAACCTGCACCGGTTCGCCCTGTAAGTTGGTAATGGTGTCTTTTCCTTCAAAGGTCATTGGTGTGCCATTGAAAGTAAGAATGATGGCTACAACAATTGATAACGGCAACAAAATGCGTGTGCAGCTTTTCAGAAAATAGTTATAAAAGTTGCCCAGCTTGTCGGCCTGGCGTTCGCGCATGGCATTGAACAGAATAGCGCCTGCTGCCATACCCGTAGCTGCCGATACAAAGTGCAGGTACATTAACCCTACTAATTGGGTGAGGTAAGAAACCCCTGTTTCACCTGAATAGTGTTGCAGGTTACAGTTAACAATAAATGAAATAGCTGTATTGAATGCCAAATCGGGCGACATAGACGGGTTACCATCTGGATTCAACGGCAACCAACCCTGATTCATCAGCAAAAACATGCTGAGGAAGAACCAAACAAAGTTGATGCCCAGCATGGCTGTGAGGTGCTCTTTCCAGTTCATTTCTCTGTTGGCATCAATGCCACTGAAACGATAGAAAAGTTTTTCGATGGGATTAAACACCGGGTCGAGCAGGGTCTTTTCGCCTGAATAAACCCGGGCAATGTATTTTCCGAAGGGGATGGCCAGCAATAGCGTGACCACAAAGAGGGCAATGATGCCCGATATTTCAGTGTTCATGAGATTCAGAATTTTTCAGGTTTAAGCAATACATACACGAGGTATCCGAAAACCAAAATCGATAAAATGAATAGTGCTGTCATGGTTTTAGATTTTTTCAAAGAAGTGAATGGATTTGTAGCACAAGCCAAACAGGGCTGCACCGACGACGATTAAAATGAGCGTTACCATTGTATTATTAATTTAGTTCTGATACCCCTATGCCAATCTTTATGCCTGATTGTTTGGGAATTTTATAAGTAGTTGAAAATGAATTGTTTATAGTTGAAGTGTGTCACAATGCCAACAAAAAAAGCCTATCAAAATGATAAGCTTTTCTCAAAATGAATATGTGATTTTGGTAGAGACGCAATGCTTGCGTCTCATCGACGAATCTGGTTATGATAGAATTTGTTTTAACCTGCCAAAACTAAACCACCGATTTTGCGGGCTCCTGAAGACGCAGGCACTGCGTCTCTACAAAATTGAACTAATTGGTGATGAATCGCATTTTTTGTAACCTCTATCTCATTTAATTTCGTGTCGTAAACAAAAACTACCCAATGAAATCAACCAAAAACCTCTTTATAATCTTATTGATATGCTTAGGCATAGGTGCCATAGGAGGTAGGGGAGTATTGAAAATCTCGCCGGATGGAAGTTTAATGGGAATGCCGGTGTCTAAAATAGCCAATTCACCGTTTAAAAACTTTCTAATTCCGGGCATTATTCTGGTTACAGTACTGCAAATTGTGCCCTGCCTTCTGGCAATAGCTCTATATATAAAGACAGCGCTTCCCATTGCAGAGAGATTGAATTTTTTCAGCGACGTGCATTGGGCATGTTCGTTTAGCATCTACACTGCTTTCGCTTTGATTAGCTGGTTGCAGGTGCAAATGGCTATCTTTTAGGCAGTACACTGGTTACATACTTTCTATAGGTATTATGCTATTCTCATCATTTTTTGGGGTTGCCAACTAGGTTGTGGGCTTGGTATAAGAAGTATGAACCATACTTTATTAAATTGAATTTTATGTCTGTCTTAGGCGAATGTTCGTGATATAAATTTTGAAGTCTGAATAATATTTTAGAACTTTCAAATGAGAATGCTGGTTTCGAAGAAAAATAGTAATCTATGAACGCGATAACAATAAGGGTCAATAAACAAATGGATGGTGTAACTTTTAGCATAGGCCCATCTATTCGTGAGTTTATCAAAAGAATGTTTCCCAATGCTCATCCTGCAAGCAATATTTTTGTGGGTTATGATAACTATTCTGACTTTAAAACGGAAATTGGCAGATTAGAGCCTTACATTTATCCGGCGTTATTGGGAGTTGATGATAAAAATGATTTAAACAAACTTGGTCAAATTGAATTTATTGATACATTTACAGGTAAAGAATTGCATAAAATAACACCAGGTGACTAAAAAATTTAACCAATATTTAGGCAAAGCAGGACAACTTTCTGTCATGTCAGAATTCTTAATGCTTGGCTGGAACGTTGCGATTCCTGAAGTAGATATTGGTGATGATATTTTTGTTGTGCAAGATGCCACTGGCACTCTGAAAAAGGTGCAGGTCAAAACGGCAAGAGCTGCTGAAAGTAAAAAGACAATGGCATTTAATGCCCAATTCAGTGTATCTGTAAAAAATCTCCGGAATATTTTACCCATACTGGTGCATTATGTTTTTGTTGTAAGACACAATGACAAATGGTTGAGGCCAGTAATCATACCTCAAGATGTTTTGTTAGACCACTTTGAAATGAATAAAGTGGGTTCTGAATCAAATGGAAACATTAATTTTCGATTCACTTATAAGAATGATAGAGTTATCTGTTCAAATCAGGATTTTACGAATTATCAGGATAATTTCAAAGATTTTACACGAATAGAACATTGACTGTTAAATATCTACAAACCATACTCTTCAATTTTCCTATACAGCGTTGCAATACCGATTTCAAGCAGGCGGGCGGTTTCGGCCTTATTGCCTTTGGTGTAGTTTAATACCTTCTGAATATGTAGTTTTTCTACACTGGCCATTGAAAACGCCGATAACGTACCTTTGTGGGTTTGGCGGGGTTGTTGAACATCAAAAGGTAATAAATCGGCAGTAAGGGTGTCGGTATCTGCCAGAATTACGGCACGTTCAATGATATTTTTCAGCTCACGGATATTACCCACCCATTGGTAACTTTCCAGTTTTTCAAGGCATTCTTCATCTATTTTCTCAATTCGCTTATTGGTTTTTTCAGAAAACTGGCGCATAAAATACTTAGCCAGCAGTTCTATATCCTTTACTCTTTCGCGCAAGGGTGGCAGATGAATTTCAAATACATTGAGCCTGAAATAGAGGTCCGACCGGAAGAGGTTTGCTTCGTATTCCTGCTTTAGGTCGCGGTTGGTGGCTGCTATCAGCCTGAAATTTGATTTGGTGGGTTTGGTGTCGCCCAGTTTAATAAATTCACTGGTCTCTAATACCCTCAGCAATTTGGCCTGTAGTTCCAGCGGCATTTCACCAATTTCATCCAGTAGGAGCGTCCCTCCGTTGGCTTCCTCAATTAGTCCTTTTTTATCTTTTATAGCCCCCGTAAATGCCCCCTGCTTATGCCCAAACAGCTCACTTTCCATAATATCTTTGCTGAAAGTGCTGCAATTAAGCATCACAAAGGCCTTGCCAGCCCTCTGGCTGGCCTGGTGTATTCCCTGTGCAAATACTTCCTTACCGGTGCCGGTTTCACCTGTCAGTAAAACGGTGGTATCTATTGGCGCTACTTTTCTGGCTAAATCAATGGCCTGCTGAATGGCTTTCGACTTTCCGATGATGGCATCAAACGAAAACTTTTCACCCACCCGTTTTTCCAGGTCTTTTACTTTCTTTTGCAGTTGTACTTTCTCTATAGCCCGGTGCAGCAGCGGGATAATCTTCTCGTTGTCGTCGCCCTTTACTATATAGTCAAAAGCGCCGTTTTTCATGGCCTGCACGCCATCGCCGATGTTGCCGTATGCCGTTAACAAAATTACCTCAACCAGCGGATGCAAAGCTTTTATTCTGTACAGTAAATCAACCCCGTTTCCATCGGGCAGCTTCACGTCCGACAACACCACGTCAATCGCCTGTTGTTCCAGTTTTTTCAATCCACCCCGGCAATCACCAGCCTCCACCACCTCAAACCCTTCCGACTTCAATACACGCGCCAGCAAGGTTCTCAGTTTTTCTTCATCGTCTATTATCAGGATTGTTTTCATTATTTGGGTGTGCAAACTACTTGATAGGAATTATTACCTCAAAACCTGAGACCCACAAATATAGAATAGAAAAGTTAAAATGATTGAATTTTAGTAAGGCAAGAAATATACTTTTATAAAGTTGTGAGGCCAACCTAAATGCTAATCAAAAGCGTTTGTTAAAATTTTAAGAAGTTCTTTTTTGGTAATATTTTCTTCTTCTGATTTATCATAAATAGTAATCAAATAGACAGTTTCTGTGTCTTGCTTTTGTTCTGTAAAATAGGTTATTACCCGAAAACCTCCACTTTTGCCGCCGCCTTTACTTTCACTGCCCAAACGTATTTTATGAAGTCCGGCACCCAAATTAGTACCCATTTGAGGATTATCTGTTAACAACTCTGATAAAGTACGCAAATCATTAAGTAAGGACTTGTACTTTTTTGAAAGCCTTTTAAACTCTTTATCAAATCTGGGAATCGTCTGAATTTCAATTTTCATTTTCCAGTTCCATAAAAAGCTCAGAAATCGGACGACCCTGTGTTTTACCTTCTTTCAATTTTTTAACCTCTTTGACCGCTCCTTTTAATGCTTTGATAGAAACCGATACCGATTCATCTTTTCCATTGATAAGCGCTTTTAGTTCTTTCTGAATGTTTTCAGGAAGAACCTTATATTGCTCATATAAAATCTCTGCGACGCTCATAAATTTATTATTTTACTCAATTCAACGAAAAAACTTGTTAACAAAGTAAATTTAGTGTCTTTGATTTAATAATTTCAATTATTTGCTTGAATTAAATTGTACTAAACCTTGAAGAGTGAATTCTAATACTTAAGAGAATGTTGAGTATGAGTTATCTTAAAATTTAAGTTATATCCTTTCTTATCATTTGTCCATAATTGCTTTTCCACTGATAGCTTTGCCAAGGAATTATTCGTAATGTAGTTATGGGCGTTAATTATTGCGTCTTGAACTCTCTTTGGCAATGATTCTCCAAATGCACTTTCATAAATTATTTCAGAAAATTCTAATAATTTCAATTTAGAAGAATCATTATTAATAGTCCCATTGAAAATTTTCAGCCCTAAATGGAGCTCTGTTGCTACCAATTGCTTGCTAAGCACAGAATAGATTATAGTATCTGGAAAGAAGAAATCATCAGTTAGATTTAGATAGTTTGAAATTGAATAAAACTCATCTTCATAATTATTATTATAATCGGACATTTGTATTCCTTTCGAATTTAACAAATCTTTAACTCTATAAGGCGACCAACCAATACTTTTATCAATTTTTGGAGGGTTTCTTTCTGCCTTTTGTAGAGTTTTTATTAGAATTATTGCTTGGTCAATTTCCTGACGACTTTGTAAGTTTTTCCCAAAAATCATATTTTTCCATCGCTCTACTCCGTCTAAATCAGCGTTAAATTTAAGCATTATTTTTAGCCTTGTATATTTGAAGACACTCTGATCTTTTAAGTGCCATTTTAGCGAATTTAAGGTGCTTTCATATTGAGTGAACATTGATATGCCGTATAATAAAGGTAGAAACATTATTGATAACAACCATGGAACAAAAAATTGAAGGAAAGTAAGCTTATTAAGATAGTCTTTATAATTATAATAAAAATGAATTATTATTACTACTAATGCCATTAATCCCATAAACGATACAGTTCTATTTATAAAACTTTGAACTTGTTTTTTTTCTGGTTTAAGTGCGCTAATCGCAAGCATTCCTCCTATAAATATCGATAATGGTATTATTAGCAACTCTATCCATAAATCGAAAGTGTAAAGTCCTGTTATATATTCAAATATCACTGAAAATGTTACTAAAGGTTTAACTATTTGTTCTACGAATTTTTTAAATTTATTGGTTTTAACAGCTTCATACATCAATGGAAGAGCAACAAATATTATCCACATTATTGTGTCTTTGATTAGTGAAGCATCCCATATTTTGATTTTATACAATATAGCAATGCACAAGAAAGTATGAGCAATTGCGATCAAATAAGCATATACAAAATACTTATTAAAGAATTTATTTATTAGATCTAAAGAAGATAGTCTAGTATCTTTATTGTAAAAAAGGAATAAAACAAATAGTAATCCCCATATGAAATAAGCAATTTCTCGAGTATTAAACATAATATCACAAGTTTTGAAGATGTTTAGAGATTGTAACTTCTTCTCAAAAGCATATATTCTTTGAGTTGACATTACAAAACATTCAACAATTTGAACAGTAAAGGCTAAGAAATAAAATTATAATTTTGTTTTAAAAGAACTATTCACCTCACCTCCCAACCGCCCAAAAAACAGCATTCTTAAATAAAGTCTTATATGCCTCATTATCAAACAACTCGGGTGAATGGCCCATGAAGATGTACACATTACGGGCTTTCATGGCTGGGTTTGTCCATATCACCGGGTGGTCGCCCATTTTTATTGGGGTGTTGGGGGTGTATGAGTTTTCGTCTACACTGGCTATTACATGCACATTGGGTCTCGGGCTTTTATGGTAGGTGTACCATTCTTCCATACTGATTCTGAAATTACCCGGCACACCCTTCATAACGGGGTGCTGTTTGTCTTCATTGTTTACCTCACCGGCCACAAATGTGGCAATGTAGTTTTGGTATCTGATGCCCCCCATAAAATCAGAAAACCATTGCCACATCGGGTAGCCGTCAAATTCACCCAGTAAAGTAGCATGGTGGAAACCAATCCAGCCGCCTTTGCCTTGTTCTATATACTTAACAAATGCCGCTGCTGCCTTCTCTCTCCAGCCATAAGGTGGGTAGTCTAACTGAATAAATAGCTGGTAATGGCTCAGCAAATCCTCGTCTATGGTATCGGTATTTTGTAGGTAGTCAATGGTAAAGTTGCTGTCGGCTGCCAGTTGGTTCAGCCAGACTTTGGCACGGGCGGAATACTGTATATGATGCCCGGTGCTTTCGGCCAGGGCCAGCACTCTGAAACGGCTCTGGCCATAAATCTGCTGTGCAATTAAAGTCATCAACAAAACCAACATAAATTTTGTACAGATTAGCCTGCCTGAATTTTTACTAGCCATACTTTTTGATTTGGGCTTATGATATAAATACAAAAAACCATTGCCAGTGGCACTAAAACAACATAATTTTCACAAATCGGGCATTGACTTTATGGCTCAATTTACCTATTTTATAGGTGTTTTTTATACTAAACTGCCTGATTTTTAAGAATTTATTAATTTGCTTCAATTGCTTAAGCGCCCTCAATTGAGTATCTTCGCTTTTACCACCAAATATATAATATATGCGCAAAGAAAAAGAAAATGTTCTACTCCGACTTCCAAAAATCTTACTTAATCTGTTCTTGTCTTTTTTTATTGACGACGGCAGCAAAAACAACGACCGCTCTAAATACCAGCAAGCCAAAGAAATTCGCGAAGTAAAAGTTACTATCCGCCGCTTATTTAAAGATTCTTTTCTCATCATTCTGGGGGTTTTGTCGGCCGGTTTCGGCCTCGATGGCTTCCTGTTACCCAATGATTTCATCGATGGTGGCGCAGTAGGTATTTCGCTCCTTATCCGGGCCGTTACCGACTACCCGCTTTCGCTCATTCTGGTACTTGTCAACATTCCGTTTATTATTCTGGGCTTAAGGGTTGTCAGTAAAGAATTTGCCATTAAAACAGCTTTCGGCATTGTTGCGCTTGCTTTGGCCGTAGCCCTGATACCTTATCCTGAAATCACACACGACAAACTGCTTACATCCGTTTTTGGCGGCTTCTTCCTTGGTCTTGGTATCGGTATGGCCATGCGGGGTGGTGGCGTTATTGACGGCACCGAGGTAATGGCCATTACCCTTAGCCGCCGTACCAGCCTTACAATCGGAGACGTAATCCTGCTTATCAACGTGGTTATTTTCTCGGTGGCGGCCTATGTTTTGTCTATTGAAACCGCGCTTTACTCAATGCTTACTTATCTGGCGGCTTCAAAAACTGTCGATTTTGTAATTGAGGGTATTGAAGAGTACACCGGCGTAACCATCATATCGCTGAAACCCATGGAAATGAAAAAAATGATTATTGAAGAAATGGGTCGTGGGGTTACCGTTTACAAAGGTGAAAGAGGCTTTGGCAAAACCGGCTACACCGAGGGCGATATGAAGATAGTTTATACCGTTATTACACGTCTGGAGGTTAGTAAGCTGAACCTCGAAATTGAAAAGATAGACCCCAACGCTTTTGTTATCATGACCAGTATCAAAGACACCAAAGGCGGCATGATAAAAAAACGTTCGGTGCCACATTAGAATTTATCCATTAAATATTGAAGCGTTTGTATAATTTTGTGCCTGACATTCAATCAGGCACTTTTTTATATCATAATGGCTACTATTTTACCTGTTAAAGGCGTAAGCCCCACCTGGGGCGATAATTGCTGGTTTTCGCCCAATGCAACCATCGTCGGCGATGTTACCATGGGCAAAGACTGCACCGTATGGTTTAACGCCGTTGTGCGCGGCGACGTGAACGCCATTGTAATGGGCGACAGGGTGAATATCCAGGACGGCGCCGTTATACACTGCACCTACCAGAAAACCAAAACAATAATTGGTAATAACGTAAGTATTGCCCACAATGCCATTGTGCATGGCTGCACCATTGAAGACAAAGTACTGGTTGGCATGGGAGCCATTATCATGGACGGCGCCGTTATAGGCACAGGGTCTATCATTGCCGCCGGAGCCATTATCACCCAGAATACCATCGTACCACCTAACTCTGTTTATGCCGGTAATCCGGCCAGATTCCTGAAAGCAGTCTCGCCTGAACTCGAAGAGGTCTTCATGCGTACGGCCAACAACTACGTAATGTATGCCGGGTGGTTTCAGGATTCAGCCAATCAGTAATACAATTGCTCATATTTTGACACAAACCGATACATATCTGTTGATGTGTCTTAAAATTGCATGTTTGCTGCTATTATTTTTCTTAATAAATCTATATTTGTTCTTTTAAAAGTCTCATAGGGTGGAGTACGCAAGCATTGGTGACGACATACTGGTAAAATTGTTGACTTTGGGTGATAAAGAAGCTTTTGAAGAGATTTATCGTCGTTACTGGCGTAAGTTATTTCAGAAAGCCCAAAGAAAAGTGTATGCCAGAGAAATTGTGGAAGAGCTGGTGCAGGACATCTTCATTAACCTGTGGGAAAAACGAGCCACCGTGCAGATTCAAACCCTTGAGCCTTATCTTTTTACAGCCCTTAAGTACCAGATTATCAGCCATATCAGAAAACAACTGCAGGAAGAAAAGTTTGCCGCTTATGCCGCCACCGAAAGCAACGACGAGATAAACAGCCTTGAAGAAACCATTGCGTATCATGACCTGTCGCGGTCTATCCAGCAGGCAATGGAGCAAATGCCCGAGAAAACCCGGCATATTTTCCGCCTGAACCGCCTGGAAGGCAAAAGTACCCGGGAAATTGTTGAAATGCTGAATATCCCTGAGCGTACTGTTGAATACCACATTTCGCAGTCGCTCCGATTCATGCGCGAACACCTGAAAGAGTTTCTTACCTGGTGCCTGCTGTTTTTTCTTAAGTAAAATGCCTGCCTTCATTTTCATTTGCCTCTTCGCTTGCCATTTTTACCAAATTTACTACACCGTTTTATTTATAAATTTTATATAATTTATCAAAGAACTTTTTATAAAAACCCCTTTTTTGTTGTATTATTTATAGAAATTACAAAACTATTTGCGGTTAATCGGGGGCTTGTACGACATAGTAATTAAACAAAGAATCTATTACGCTCAGATGAAAAGCCGTAAAGCGTTTAGTCAGCTCCTTCAGAAGTACTTAGATGGGAAATGCAGTGAATCAGAATCACAACTCGTTGAGCAGTGGTATGAACTCATTGATGAAGAACCCAGACAGAATTACACCGGGCAGGAGTGGCAGGCACTTGAATATAAACTATGGCAAAAAATAGAAGCTGGTCTTTTTGAAACAGAAGCCCGGCCGTCAATCAGTTTCTGGCGTAATTACCGCCTCAGTATTGCCGCCTCTGTTACCATTTTACTGGGTGCAGGCGCCTGGTGGTACATCAACGCACATTCCAATCCCGCTACTAAATCAACTTTACAAAGTTCTGTCCATGAAATGCAATTAATGGACAACACCTCTTCTAAGCCCGTAAAAATTAAGCTGGAAGACGGAAGCACCGTAACGCTAAGCCCACACAGCCAGCTACAGTATCCAAAACATTTTGCTGCAACTAAACGGGAAGTGAACCTCAGGGGAGAAGCCCTGTTCGAGGTAAGTAAAAATCCTGACAAACCATTTTATGTAATTACAGATAAACTTGTTACCAAAGTTTTGGGTACAAGTTTCTATGTTCGCACCGTAGAGGCCAAACAAAAAACCGAAGTAGAAGTAATTTCGGGCAAGGTTTCGGTGTACGAAAAAGAAAGAGCAGACAACCAGAACAGGGGTGTAGTACTTACACCCAACCACAAGGTTACATTTTTTGCTGTTGAAAAGCATTTTATAACCGGTCTGGTTGCCAAGCCTTTACCTCAGATAAAGCCCATCAACAACAAGCCTGAAAAATTTGAATTTGACGACACACCCATCAGCCAGGTACTTGACAAGCTGAAAAAAGTGTATGGAATTGAAATTGTATTAGAAAACGAAAAACTGAATGATTGCCCTATAACAGCAGATATAACGGCTCAGCCGCTATATACAAAGTTGGATATCATTTGTGCAACCATTAATGGCAGATATGAAGTGAAAGGAACTACGATTCTGATCAGCGGGAAAGGTTGTGAGTAAGTTGCCGTCGTATTTAAAACGTATCTATTCAAACTTAATATAAACTATACCATCTATCGACACAGGAGTATGCCAATTGTTGCCCAGCAACCGGAGGTGTACTCCTGAACTAACCGGGCTATCTATTCAACCTAATATATTACAATCTATTTAACGCAAACTATACGTACATAATTATGATTAAATTTTAACCTCCCGACCACAAAAAAAGCTGACAATGGTACCAGCATTGTCAGCCCTAAAGCCCTGGATAGTTTTCGCTGTGCGTGAAAACCAGGGTTCCTTTTGCCAAATTCTTACCTCTAACAAAATTGTTCAAATGTATGAAAAAAAGATTACAAACAAGTAAACTCTTGCTACTTGCTATGAAAATATCTGCTGTTCAGCTTGTATTGGCAATGGTTTTCGTTTCGGTTACATACGCTTATGACTCCAGAGCACAGGAGTTCCTCAATAAGTCGGTGTCTCTGAATGCCGAAAACCAAAGCTTGCGTATGGTGCTGGAGTCGATTGAAGAGCAGACCGATGTGAAATTTGTCTACAGCTCAAAATTAATCCATGCCAACCGCAAGGTAAATTTTGCGGTATCTGGTCGGAAACTATCAGACGTACTGGAAACATTATTAAAACCTATGCAGGTTAATTACCGCATTATAGGCGGGCAGATTATTCTGAACTGGGAAGAAAAACAAACCATTCTTGAAAATATTGAGGCTGCTAAAATGGAAGAAAGCACCAACGAAGCAGCCGTAGCAGACCAGCCCGTAAAAGGAAAAGTAACCGATAAAGACGGAGGTGGCGGCCTGCCGGGCGTAAACGTAACCGTTAAGGGCACCACACGTGGTGTAACTACCGATGCCGAGGGTAATTTCAGTATTAATGTACCAAACGAGCGCTCGGTGCTGGTGTTTAGTTTTCTGGGCTACGAAAAACAGGAAGTAACCGTTGGCAACCGCACGGCTATTAATATCGTGTTGGGGTCTGACATGAAATCGCTCGACGAAGTAGTGGTGGTAGGTTACGGTACCCAGAAAAAAGCAAACCTGACAGGCGCTGTGTCAAGCATTGACGCCGCCGCGATTGAAAACCGCCCGGCCAGTAACCTGGCCACAGCCATGCAGGGTATGAGCCCCGGGCTTATCATAACCCGCACCAGTGGCCAGCCCGGTAGCGAAGACATCGGCATTCAGGTACGTGGTGCTACCACGGCCAATGGTAGCGTAAGCCCTCTGGTAGTACTAGACGGTGTAGCCGTGCCTAGCAATACCCTGCAAACCATGAACCCCAACGACGTTGAGAGCATCAGCGTGCTGAAAGACGCCGCTGCGGCCGCTATCTATGGCGCACAGGCTGCGGGTGGTGTAATATTGGTAACTACCAAAAAGGGTAAATCGGGTAAAATTTCTTTCGATTACCTGGCTCAGCAAGGAACCGACTGGGCCATTAACGTACCCGGCAGAATGTCATTGCTTGAAGAAGCTGAATATGCCAATCTGGCCCGTGCCAACTCGGGCAGTGGCCCTGAGTACAACGCTGATGATCTTCAGCGCATAAAAGATGGTATTCCGTATGTGGTAAACCCGGTTGATACCAGCACCTATCTGTACTATAATCAGAAACCCCTTACCGACCAGATTCTTAGAAAATACTCGTCTATGCGTACCCACAACCTGTCTATGAGAGGCGGCACAGATAAACTGAACTTCCTGATTTCAGGTGGTTATTATGGCAAAGACGGTGTTTTTAAAGTAGGGCCAGACAGCTACGACCGCTACAACCTGCGCATGAATCTGGGTGCACAGCTAACCCGTATTTTATCTTTAGATTCTCGTCTTTCTTATACAAACGACAAAACCGAGAGCTCGTCTGCCGGTGTAAACGGCCAGGGGCTGCTGTACCAGATTTACCGCTTGCGTACCCGCACGCCATTCTTTACCCCTGAAGGCCGTTATAATGGAGCCGGTTCTGCCGCCACTGCTTATGCATCTATGGAAGCTGGTGGGTATAACGAATACCGCCGTAACTATTTTGATGGCGTGTTTACCCTTAAAGCATCAGAAATCATTAAGGGACTGAACCTGAGAGCAGTGGTGGGTACTCAGTACCGCCGTGGCGACAGAGAAGTATTTAACCGCACTGTGCCATTATGGGGTAAGTCAAGAATATTAAGTTATCTCAATCAGGTTAACTCATTCAATGTAACAAATGAGCTAACCTCCAACAACAATATACAGTTGTTGGCAAACTACGATAAAAAATTTGGCGGTAAGCACAACCTGGGCTTGTTTGCAGGGTATCAGTGGGAGTCTTTCCGGTTCTCTTCTAATTATTCGGCAGCTTCTAACCTGGTAAGCAATGATTTACCGACTTTGAACCTGGGCGACGACAAAACCAAAGTAAACAGCCAGAATATTTATGCTTATGCGTACCAGTCGGTATTTGGCCGTGTTAATTATAACTATGCCGACAAATACCTGATTGAAGGTACGCTTCGTTCTGACGAGAGCTCAAGGCTGGCGCCGGGCTTCCGTGTAAAGGTATTTCCTTCGGCCTCGGCTGGCTGGAACATCCACCGCGAAGAATGGTTCGCCAATCAGCTCAAATTCGTTTCCGAACTCAAACTCCGTGCTTCATGGGGCCGCCTGGGTGGCGCTTTGGGTAATACACTCGGCTACTACGACTACCTCAATCAGCTTAGCCGCAGCGCTTCGCTTGTACTGGGCGACTCGCGCACCTCTTACATTTATCAGAGTTCAATTCCATCTGAACAATTATCTTGGGAAACCATCGAAACCTCTAATATTGGTGCCGACCTGGGTTTCTTTCAGAATAAACTGCAAATCAGCGGCGACTATTACGTAAAATACAATCGCAATATGCTTACGCCTCAGCAATTACCAGCCGTAATAGGTATCGGTACGCCCCGTAAAAACAACGGTGAGCTGAAATCGTGGGGCTGGGAGCTGGAAGCCCGCTACCGTGGCACTATCGGTTCAAACTTTTCTTATAACGTAGCAGCTAACTTATCCGACAACCAGAATAAACTATTGAACTTCTCGGGCCGCAGGGTAATTGGTGCAGGTACCAACAGCATTATTGAGGGGTATCCGCTTAATACCATCTGGGGTTACCAGACAGCCGGATATTTTACTGACGTTGATCAGGTAAAAAACTGGGCGTTTCAGGATAACCGCACAGGCCCCGGAGACGTAAAATACATAGACCAGAACGGCGATGGCAGGCTGACCATCGGTAACGGTAATATTGACAACCACGGCGACCTTGTGCTGCTGGGTACTACGCAGCCACGTTACCTTTTTGGGGTTACGTTGGGCTTTCAATGGAAAAATATTGATTTCAGCGCCTTTGTGCAGGGGGTAGGTAAACGCAGCTACCGACCGAACGCCGAAAACATAGCCCCTTTGCTGGTAACCTGGAAACAGGCACTTGCCGTGCACCGCGACTACTGGACTCCTGAAAACCAGGATGCGCTTTACCCAAGACCGTATGTGGGTGCCACGCACAACTTCTTGCCGTCTGACAAATGGGTGCTCAATGCCAGCTATGCACGTCTGAAAAACATTCAGGTGGGTTATACCTTGCCGGTTAAATGGACCTCAAAGATTAATATTTCAAGAGCAAGATTGTTCTTCTCAGGTCAGGACCTCCTCACGGTTTCGGCATTGGGTAAATTTAAGGGATTGTTTGACCCTGAAAACCGCGATAACGTAGATAACGATTATCCGTTCTTTGCCACCGCATCAGTAGGTCTGAACCTTTCGTTTTAATCAGCAATAAGGAAGATGTATAGTGAATTGTAAATTATTGAACGTTGACGTAACATGAATTAGCTTGAAAGAAAGCACTTTTCATTCAGTCACTCATTTGCCATTCACTCATTCACCATTTATTTAAAAACTCATGAAAGCATTCATCAAACATATATCATTTGTTGTGGCGGTTTCGCTAGGTTTAAGCGCCTGCGACGTTAACCGCCTTCCGGAAACCAGCATCAGCGATGAAACCTTCTGGCGGTCAGAGTCTGACCTGAAAGCCGCAGCCAATTACCTGTACACATTTCTGCCTGCTTTCAATGCAGAAGACGTTTGGTCTGACGACGCCGTGGGCCTTGCTTCCAACAGCATCAGCGACGGCTCTCGTCTCGCTCCGGCAACAGACGGCAACTATAGCACACCCTACCAGCTTATCAGGGCCGCTAACAATATACTTGAAAAAGCCCCTAAAGCTACCGCAGCCGGCCAGGCAGCCATAGACCGCTACTCGGCCGAGGCACGTTTTTTCAGGGCGTGGGCGTATTTCTCTCTGGTTCAGAAGTACGGCGATGTACCGTTGATTCTGAAAACCCTAACCGACGCCTCGCCTGAACTTACCGCAGCAGCAAGCCCGAGAGCAGATATTTACAAACAGATTTATGACGACCTTGACTTTGCAGCGGCTAAACTACCCACACCAACTGCCCTTGGTACCGCCGACTACGGGCGTATATCAAACACAGCGGCTTATGCATTTAAAGCCAGAGTGGCATTATTTGAGGGCACCCGCTCGAAATTCCATAATTATGGCGATGCCAACCAGCACCTTACATTGGCGGTGGCAGCAGCCAAAGCTGTAATGGATAGCAAGCAGCATGATTTGTTTGGTAACTATTTCAACCTTTTTCAGTATGAAGGAGAAGGCCGCCAGAACCGTGAAAACATCATTGTTCGCCAGTATGGGGTTGCCGTTACAGACCGCGTTAGCACGCACGCCTATTACAGAGGTACCCTGGAAAACGGAAACCTGAGCCCAACCAAAAGCCTGGTTGATGCCTACCTGATGAAAGACGGCCTGCCCATCGATAAGTCTCCGCTTTATACCAAGCCTGCGGTATCTACCGATGTATTTACCAATCGCGACGAACGCCTGAGCGCCACGGTTATGAAAAAGGGCGATGCCTACATGGGTACCAAGCCTGTGTATGACATTGCGCCGCTGGTATTTAACAAAACGGGTTTCACGTTTCGTAAGTATTCAAATATTGACGACTGGGTAACGCAGGCATCGTTAATAGACCGTGTGGTTTTGCGTTATGCAGAGGTTTTGGTTACTTATGCCGAAGCCAGATATGAACTGGAAGGCCAGATAAGCGATGCAGACCTTGACCTGTCGGTAAACCGCTTGCGCGACCGTGGTAAAGTAGCCCGCCTCAGCAATGCTTTTGTAGCTGCCAATGGCCTGAATATGCGCGACGAAATACGCCGTGAACGCCGCGTTGAGCTGGCACAGGAGAGCCTGCGATACTGGGATATTATCCGCTGGAAAACCGCCGAAACCGAATTGCCTAAGCCTATTTTGGGTAATTATTTCTTTAAAACTGAGTTCGGTACTACCACAACGGTAAACGTAACGGCAGATAACATAATATTGGTGCAGGCGGCGAGCTTCCGTAAGTTTGATCCTGCCAAAGATTACCTGTGGCCATTGCCTATCAACGAAATATCGCTTAATTCAAATCTGAAACAAAACCCTAAGTGGTGATGTAAAGCAACGAATAATCCCGATTAATTTCGGGATTATTCATTATCTCTCTTGAGCCGCAATGCTTGCGGCTAATCGTAGAATAGGGTTCTTCGAAAATTGATTTTGCCAGACCTGATAGCTGAAATGGTTATATTACAAGGATTGGCCTCTGAAGACGCATGCCATGCGTCTCTACAAAAGCGATAAATTTATCCAAACGGGTATAATACCAATGCCATCCTGCTAACCCGTTTTGATTGATATTACCAAAAATAAAACATCTATTCTGACATTTATAAACCATGCGCACTACAATTCAATAGGGTTCTATAAGAGACAATTCACACCTAAAAAAAATTACCATTCAACCTCAACTGAAAAACCTATGATAAAAACATCCTTCATTTTTATAATTTCACTGTTTTGCATTTTCGGGGTATCAGGCCAGCAGTTAAGCTATCTGAAACCAAACGTTTCCATGCCTGCGCATCCGCGTATTTTATGGGCAAAAGGTGAAGAGAAAAAAATTCTTGACAACATAGCTGCCGATAAAAACTGGGCCAGAATACACCAGGTGATTATCGACGAAAGTAACCGCATGCTTGCCGAACCCACCCTTGAACGCATTCAAATAGGCCGAAGGTTGCTGGCCACATCTCGTGAGTGTATTAGCCGGGTATTTTACCTGTCTTATGCCTACCGAACCACCAATGATAAAAAATACCTGGCAAGAGCTGAGCAGGAATTGCTGAAAGTATCGCAGTTCAGCGACTGGAACCCCAGCCACTTTTTAGACGTGGCCGAAATGACCATGGGCGTAGCCATTGGCTACGACTGGCTGTATTATGATTTGCAGGCTTCATCAAAAGATGTCATCAAAGATGCCATTCTTAAAAAAGGTATCGAACCGTCTTTAGACAGTCGGTATAACAGCTGGCTGAAAGCCTCTCATAACTGGAACCAGGTATGCAACGCGGGCATTAGCTACGGCGCACTGGCCATTTTTGAAGACCATACCGCTTTAGCTACGCAAATCATTGACCGTGCCATTGGCTCCATCAGACTGCCCATGCAAGACTACAAACCCGAAGGAGCCTACCCCGAAGGTTACAGCTACTGGGGCTATGGCACCAGTTTCAATGTTATGTTTCTGAGCGCTGTTCAACAGGTGTTCGGGTCTGACTTCGACTTATCTGCTGCCCCTGGATTTTTGAAAACAGCAGGTTATTTTCAACAGATGGTGGGTTCGTCGGGCAAAAACTTTAATTATTCTGACGCCGGTAATGGTGCCGGCCTAAGCCCGGCTATGTTCTGGTTCGCCCACCGCAACAAGGACAACAGCCTTTTGTTTAACGAAAAAAACTATCTGCAGGGCGATACCCGGAGTTTAGGGCGCGACAGGCTTTTACCGGCAGCCATGATATGGGGCAAAAACATGAGCCTTGACAATGCCACTACACCCAAACAACTGATATGGGTAGGGCAGGGTAAAAACCCGGTTGCCCTCATGCGCACGTCTTGGACCAACCCCAACGCCATTTATGTAGGTTTTAAAGCAGGTTCGCCTTCGGTTAATCATGGACACATGGATGTTGGCTCATTTGTTATGGATGCCAACGGCGAACGCTGGTCGATGGACTTCGGTATGCAGGAGTATGAGTCCCTTGAATCAAAAGGTGTAAAGATTTGGGGAAGAGAGCAAGACGCAGAGCGTTGGCAGGTGTACAGATATAACAACCTGGCTCATAGTACCTTAAGTTTTGATGGTGAGTTTCAGCGGGTTGAAGGTTACGCCGCTATTGACCACTGGACAGATAAGCCGGGGTTTTTAAGCGCCAACAGCGACATCTCTGTCGTTTACAAAAACAAGGTTCAGCAGGCTTTAAGAGGTGTAGCCATTATTAAAGGGCAATACGTAGCCGTAAGAGACGAAATTACATCTGCCAAACAGGCAACTACTGTTCGCTGGGCCATGCTGACTCCCGCCGAAGTATCTCTTGAAAAAGACGGCACCGCTACCCTGGTACAAAAAGGTAAAAAAATGCAACTGAAAGTTCTTGAACCCGCCGGTGCCAGTATTAAAACATGGTCTACCGTGCCTCCTCATGATTACGATGCGCCTAACCCTGGCACTACGCTGGTAGGTTTTGAAGTAGCCCTGCCAGCCAATACCACCGCGGCCCTTACCGTTTTACTGATACCCGAAGGTGCCAAAGCAGATAAATCTGTGCGCCCGCTAAAAGACTGGAACAAACAATAGCTATTCAACCTTAATCTCTATGAAAAACATACTCACCATTGCGCTGTTAATAGGCCTGTTTACCGCTAATGCACAGGTTAACCAGCGCAATATTCTGGCTAACAAGTACACAGCCAATGCGTACAAACAGGCGCTTGTACCTAAAAACCAATGGAGACCCTACCCCAGAACACCGGATGAATGGAAGGCCGCATTGACTGATTCATTGATACAAGGGCTGATAAATGCAGGCGAAGCAGCCGAAAAAAAAGAGATGCCGCAGTTGTCAGC
This sequence comes from Emticicia sp. TH156, assembly GCF_002855535.1. NCBI lineage: Bacteria > Pseudomonadati > Bacteroidota > Cytophagia > Cytophagales > Leadbetterellaceae > Emticicia > Emticicia sp. TH156. The sequence continues at coordinate 177,923 of NZ_PKRS01000004.1, read as the reverse complement.
CAGCTTGCTGATGGAGTACGTCCGCTCCGGCGACAGAGAAAAGCATTCAAAAATCTCTTATGCGCGCCGGGTTAATCTGATAGACCTGGCGCTGGCAGAGTCGATAGAAAATAAAGGGCGATTCACCGAAGCCATCATGAATTACGTATGGGCCATTTGTGAAGAAACCTACTGGGGCGTACCTGCACATTTGGGTGTTCAGAAGGCCAGAAGCGGCCTGCCAGACGCCGAAGACCCGACCGTTGATTTATTCGGAGCCGAAACCGCCGCGGTACTGGCACTTACCGATTATTTTGTGGGCGACAAGCTGGACAAAATTTCTCCTTTGTTGCGTAAAAGAATCTATTCTGAAACCAGCAAAAAGATTTTTGAGCCGATAAGAGAAGTTAGCCGCTACGGATACCTGAGCAGAACCAACCCCGTTAACAACTGGAACCCCTGGATAGTCTCTAACCTTCTGGTGGCTGATTTACTGCTTGAAACCGATGAAACCAAACGCGCCACAAACGCCCATACCTACTCGGTACTGATGGATGCCTACCTGAACAGCCTGGGCGATGACGGCGGCTGCGACGAAGGCCCCAGCTACTGGTTTGCGGCGGGTGCCTGTGTTTTTGATGCCCTTGAAACCCTTCAAAGCGCCTCTAACGGTAAAATTGATATTTATAACGAGCCGCTCATAAAAAACATGGCGTCTTATGTTTACAAAACACACATTGCAGACGACTACTTCGTGAACTTTGCCGATGCCGACCCTAAACTTCGGCCGGACGGGTTGATGCTCTACCGATTTGGCAGGGCAATTAACGACAACACCCTTGTACAGTTTGGTTTGTGGGCAAATCAGCGTTTCCCATCCACGGTGTCATCCAACAATAGTTTCCATCGGATGCGCCGCATTGCCAATTTATTAACAGTTGCCAAAATACCTGCAATGCCTGTTACCTATCAGCCGGGCGGCGATGCCTGGTTTGTAGATATTCAGGTACTAACCACGCGGTCGGCCAATGGTCTTTATCTGGCTACCCATGCCGGGCACAATGCCGAAAGCCATAATCATAACGATGTAGGTGACTTCCTGATTTACTCAGAAGGTGAACCCGTTATCATTGATGCCGGACGTGGTAATTACACGGCTCGCACTTTTTCTTCAAAACGCTATGAGTTATGGTTCACGCAGTCGCAATACCATAACCTGCCCATTGTTAACGGCAAAGGCCAGTTGGCAGGTAAAGCATTTGAAGGCATCAACGTAAAAAGTTCTGTTAACGATAAGGAGGCGTCGCTCAGCATGGATATCGCCCCCGCTTATGATAAAACAGCAGGTATAAAAAACTGGAACCGTATCGTAAAATTAAACAAGGTGAAAAATGTGGTAGAGATTACCGATGATTATGTGCTGACAGAAAAACCTGACTCAATAGAACAGGTATTTATGACCATCTGTGATATTGATACCACAACACCGGGTAAAATTGTGCTTACTACCCCTAAAGGTAAGCAGTTATCGGTTAATTATGCAGCTAAAAACTGGGCCGTATCAACCGACCTTCCCTCAACCGAAGGTATGGAATACAACAGCTTCAAAACCAAATGGGATAGCCGGCCCGTTCGACGGATTATCCTGACCAGCAAGTTATTATCTGATAAAGGGAAGCATATATTTACGGTGGTGAAGAATTGATTTCGCCTTGAACTGTGATTTTGTCTGAACTGTGATTTAGCTGATTTGATGATTTCGCTGATTTATTAAGCAATATTGTTAATGTGTAAAGCGATTGTGCCTCTTACTTCGTTCAGCGACTGAAGTCGCTGTCTATCTAAACAAGGGTATTTATTTTAGCAGCGCCGACCGCGCGGCGGTCGGTTAAGTTGGCACATATACATCAAACATTCCGCTGTTTGATTAGCCACCGACTTCAGTCGGTGTAATGGGTCAAGTCAGTGAAATCATTAAATCAGCTCAATCACAGTTCAAGACAGAAAAATCAAACTTCAGAAGAACTTCTAAACCTAACAGCCACTATCAGCAACAAAATACTTACCAGCCCCAGTGCAAAAGATAAGCTTGTTATTTCGGCCACAAAACCCAGCATGGCAGGGCCAGCCAACTGGCCTATATAACCTAAGGTGGTAACACCGGCAATGGCTGCGCTGGCAGGTACACCGGGCATACTGCCGGCGGTGCTAAAAAACACCGGCACAATATTGGCGCAACCTATACCTACCAGCACAAAACCAAAAACCGTTACCGCCCCGATAGGCACACTTACAGCCAGCAAAATACCGGCAGCGGCTATTATGCCACCACCCATTACTACTTTTTGCTGGCTGAACCTGTTAATAATAGTATTGCCCGACAACCGCATAATGGCCATAGCTACCGAAAAAGCTGCAAAACCCAGCCCGGACATCGACTCATCAAAATTCCGGTGAAACTTCAGAAAAACCGCGCTCCAGTCAAGAATAGCACCTTCTGCCAGAAAAGCCACAAAGCACATCAGCCCCAGTACCAGCACCGGCCCTTTGGGTATTATCAATGTGGCTACGTCCATCTTGTTTTCGGCAGCTCTAGGCAGCAAAGAGCCATACTGGCTTATACAAATAAGTACCAGCAGACCCGATATGCTAAAAATGGCAAGGGTAGGAGACAGCCCCAGTTCAAGCAAAAAGCCCAGACCCATTGAGCCAATCAGCCCGCCTACACTAAACAAACCATGAAAAGACGATAAAATGTACTTACCTACTTTGTCTTGTATCACAACCGACTGCGCGTTCATAGAAACATCAATGGCGCCTATACCTATGCCAAACAGGTACAATGCCCCGGCCAGCGCCAGGCTGCTGTTGGCAAACAACAGAAGCGGCAGCACGGCTGCCGTAAGCAGGCCAGACACCAGCATAATTAACCTGCTGCCAAATTTATTAATCAAACCACCAGTAAAGGGCATAATGGTCATGGCTCCGGCGCCCAGGCAAAGCAAAATAAGGCCCAGGCCGGCATCGTTCAGTTGCAACCTTATTTTTGCCAGCGGCACCATAGGCACCCAACTGGCCAGGCCAATGCCACAAACAAGAAAATACAATGAGGTAGCCAGTCGAGCCGGGCCTATCCGGTAATTGCCGGGCTTTGATTCAGAAAAGGAGGTGGGCATAAACTATTTAAAAATATAAAATAAACGTAAACTTAAAGAAATAAACAATTGTTCAAATGGCAGCATTTTTTAAAAAAATTATTAATTACTTTTTAATTCTTTAATAATATTTACAATTTTACAATGATAATCCTTTCAACCCTCTGAAACCGGCCAGCACTGTTTCAGTATTTATTCGGTTTTTATTTACAAAAAGAAAAGGTTAACCATCTAAAGAATTTATTCACACCAATCTGAAAGATAATTTAACCTAACCACGAAGAATAGTATTATACCAAGAATTTTTAAAAGTTTTTAAAAATTACAAAGTACCCCGCTAGCATTCATTTTTGCAAAAGCTAACTGTTTGATTTGTAGAATTATCTGATTGTTTGTGCCCAACTTTTTAGTTCTCGATTTTTTGAGAGAATTAAAATACAGGGAATCCGCTAAACCGTTTTAAGTTGTATTTTTCAAAGAATATGTAAAATGATTTAGGGATTTTAGTGCGTTAGTTGACTATATATTTCAGGAACAAATACGTTTGAATTCAGACCTATCCTAAAAAATGCAGTACCAGAAACTTAGTGATGAAGAGTTGGTATCTTTCTTGAAAAGCGATAACCAGACCGCTTTTGAAGAAATTTATAACCGTTATTGGTTGAAGTTGTTTGGCATTGCCTTTAACGAAACCGGAACCAGAGAAGAAGCAGAAGAACTGGTGCATGATTTGTTTGAGAGCCTCTGGAACCGCAGGCAGGTAAGTGTTATCCGCCACCTCAGCTCTTATCTGGTTGTGTCTATCAAGCATTTGTCAACCAATTATATAAAGTCGCAGATTACACAGAGAAAATACCAGGAGTACCTGATATTTAATCAGATACAACAATCTTACTCAACCGACGAAATCGTTAACTTTACTGACCTGGCCAAGGCAGTAGAAGAAGCCATGAAGTCGTTGCCGGAACGAAGCTCAGAGATTTTCAAGATGAGCCGTTTCGAAAACAGGTCGGTAAAAGACATCGCCAATCAGATGAACCTGTCTGAAAAAGCCGTTGAATACCACCTTACCAAAACCCTCAAGGTTTTAAAAGAACAGTTGAAGGCTTATCATACAGATAATTAATTAGCAATTAAAAATGCCGTTAGCTACGGTGCAGGGTTTATGAACCAGCATGAATTCGACAAACTATTAGAAAGATACCTGGCCGGCGAGTGTAATTCTGAAGAAGAAAGGCTGATTTGGCAATGGCAGGAAAATATGTTGAAAAACACCAGGGTAACACTTAACCCTGAAGAAAAAGAGGCTATCAGAAAGCGCCTCTGGAACCGCATCTACAACAACACCATCGGTGTGGTAGAGGAAGAATACCACTCGTCAAAAGGGCGGATGCTCAAATTGCTAAAATGGGGGGTAGCCGCCATGTTGGTAATTGGTCTGGTAAACGGCGTGCTGTACTTTAACAAAAATGAGTTGAAGACAATAGCCCTGGCGGCCAAAACCGAAGAATCAACAGACATTGAAATCAGGAATACGTCAGACACCGACAGCGACATTAAACTGGAAGACGGTACCGTTGTAAAACTGAAAAGCAACAGCAGTATCAGCTACCCCAAGCATTTTGGAACCCGTTTCCGCCATGTGTATCTGAAAGGCGAGGCCTTTTTTAACGTAAAAAGAAACCCGCATGCGCCATTTATGGTGCATACCGGAGACCTGGTAACCGAGGTGCTCGGTACAAGCTTCAACATTAAGTCATACGACAACGTAAGCGACATCGAGGTTTCGGTTACTTCCGGACGTGTGTCGGTTTATGAAGCCTCGGAAAATGCCGGAAGAAAAAAGAACGGAGTGATATTAACGCCGAATCAGAAGGTAACTTTCGACAAGGCATCAAGAAAAATTATGACAGGCATTGTTGAAAAACCCATTGTGCTGTTGCCCGCAACTACCCACGTCGACTTTACTTTTGAAGATACTGTGTTACCGCAGGTGTTACAAAAACTGAAAAACGTGTATGGTATTGAAATTATTCTGGAGAATCAGGAGTTGGAACATTGCGTTATTACGGCCGATTTAAACGACCTGCCGCTAGCCACACAACTTGAATTAATATGCAGAACCATTAATGCCCGGTTTGAGCAGCGCGGAACCAGCTACTTCGTCAGCGGCGAAGGTTGCAGGTAAAATTTTGAATACTATTTTAACCTACAAATTATAATAATCACTAAAAACAAAACTTCAGTAATCACAATGAAAACATGAACAAAAAAAGCCGACAATGCTGTCACATTATCGGCTCCGAATCGCTTCCTGCCGAACGGCAATTCGGTTGAAAGGAAGCAGAGTTTTTACCTATCTTAAGTATAAAAACAACCTAAATGTATGAAAAAAGACGTACGTAGCAAACATTTTTTGCTTAAAGCAATGAAAATTACGTTTATTCAACTCTTGATGGTCTCTCTTTTTAGCGGACTCTCCTACGCCTACGATGTAAACGGCCAGGAAGTCCTCAACACTAACGTATCTTTAAGGATAGAGTCACTGGAAGTCAAGAAAATTCTTAGCCAGATAGAAAAACAGGCTGATGTGAAGTTTGTGTATAGTTCAAATACTATACGGCTGAATCAGAAAGTATCTATCATGATGAGCAACAAGCTCTCTGAGGTACTTGACGATTTGTTTACGCCATTGCAAATTTCTTATGAGGTTATCGGTGACCGGATTTTACTTAGAAAGAAATCTCAACTACAAAAAATGTCTCATATCGATGAGCTTCGGATGAAGGATGGTGAGGTGATAGAACAAACAGTAAAAGGAAAGGTAACCGAAGCCGATAAGAACGAAGGTTTGCCGGGCGTAAGCGTTACAATTAAAGGTACTACCAAAGGTACCACCACCGACGGCGACGGTAACTACACCCTTGTAGTGCCAGACAACCAGGCGGTATTGGTTTTTAGCATTGTAGGCTTTGAACCACAGGAAGTAATTGTAGGTAACCGCTCTGTAATTGATATCGCCATGAAGTCAGACGTAAAAACGCTGGGCGAAGTGGTAGTTGTAGGTTACGGTGTTCAGAAAAAAGAAACTGTAACTGGTTCGGTTGTTAGTGTAAAAGGAACAGAGCTGGTAAAATCACCTGCTGTTAACCTTTCAAACTCATTGGCTGGTCGTCTTCCCGGTGTTGTTGCCGTCAACAGAAGTGGAGAGCCAGGCTATGATAACTCAGCCATCCGTATCCGTGGTGCAAACACGCTTAACAACAGTGAAGCCCTGATTGTAATTGACGGTATCCCTAACCGTGCCGGTGGTTTGTCTCGTCTGAATCCTGCTGATATAGAAACCATCTCTGTATTGAAAGATGCTTCTGCAGCAATTTATGGTTCTCGTGCGGCTAACGGTGTTATCCTTATCACAACCAAAAGAGGTAAAACCGGTAAGCCAGAGCTTTCTTACTCTTTCAACCAGGGGTTTGCAAGACCAACCGTTGTGCCTAAACTGGCTAACGCTGCTCAGTATGTAAGTATGCTGAACGACCTTGACATCTACGGTTTGCCAACAACAGAATGGGCTGCCGCCAATCAGGCATATAAAACTAATGGCGTGTACACAAGACCAAACGGCGACATCAGAAAAGCGCCTTTCTCGCCTAGCGATATCCAGAAATATGCCGATGGCTCAGACCCTTGGTTATATCCAAACACCGACTGGTACAAAGCTACTTTGAAAGACTGGTCTCCACAATCTCGCCATAACCTTCAGGTAACAGGTGGAACTGAGAACTTCCGTTATTTGTCATCTCTTGGTTATCAGAAACAGGATGCTTTCTACAAAAATTCAGCAACGGGTTACGAGCAATATGACATCAGAATAAACCTTGATGCCAAAATCAATAAATACGTAAACCTTCAGGTTGGTTTATTAGCACGTGAAGAGGCTCGTAAATTCCCTACCAAATCTGCCGGAGCTATTTTCCGTATGCAGATGCGTGGTAAACCTCACCAACCTGCCTTCTGGCCAAATGGCTTACCGGGCCCTGATATTGAAAACGGTGAAAACCCTGTGGTTATTACAACTAACCAGACAGGTTATGACCGCGACAAACAAGACTATTTCCAGACAAACGGACAGTTGGATATCAAAATACCTGGTATTGAAGGTTTGAAATTTACAGGTACAGCCGCTATTGACAAACGTATCCGCAGCACGAAACGTTGGGAGACACCTTGGACACTTTACGAAAAAGGTTCTGGTACAAACCCGGACGGAACGCCAGTATTGGTACCAAGCAAACGCGGCCCTGCCGAGCCACGTCTTACTTTGGGTAACGAAAACCAGTTGAACATTCTATTGGGTGCCATTGGTACTTACGAACGTAAATTTGGTGTGCATGGCCTTACTGTATTGGCTGGTACTAACCGTGAGACTATTCAGGGAGATAACTTCAATGCTTTCCGTCGTTACTTTATCTCAACTGCTATCGACCAGATTTTTGCCGGTGGTGACCTTGAGAAAAACAATGGTGGTGGCGCTTATAACAGTGCCCGTCTGAACTACTTCGGTCGTGCTGCCTATAACTATAAAGAAAAATACCTTGCTGAGTTCTTGTGGCGTTATGATGGTTCAGATATCTTCCCGAAAGAGACCCGTTACGGTTTCTTCCCGGGTGTAATGATGGGTTGGGTGCTTTCAGAAGAGAGCTTCATCAAAAATGCGCTACCTGTGGTTAATTACCTGAAACTACGCGGATCGTGGGGTCAGATGGGTAACGATAACGTTTACCTGCCTAATACTTCTACACCTGCTACTTATCAGTACCTGTCTACTTATGGTTTCCGTAGTTATATCATCAATAACACTGAAACTAAAACCTTGTACGAAACACGTATCCCTAACAACAACATTACCTGGGAGGTTGCCAATAACTCAAACTTAGGTTTGGAAGGTCAGTTGTTCAACGGTAAATTATCGTTCGAATTTGATGTGTTCTCAAACAAACGTACCAACATTCTTTGGTTCAGAAATGCATCAGTTCCGCAATCAACCGGTTTAACATTGCCTGCTGAAAACATCGGTGAGGTATCAAACAAAGGTTGGGAGTTTAACGTAGGTTACCGCGGACAAGTGGGCGATTTGAAATTCAGCGCCAGTGTTAACGGCGGATACGCTAAAAACAAAGTTGTGTTCTGGGACGAAGCTCCGGGTGCACCAGACTGGCAACGTACTACCGGCCGTCCTATGAATACCTACATGGCTTATATCTATGACGGTGTGTTCAAAGACCAGGCTGAAATTGACGCTAACCCAATCAACTACAAGGCTATCGTAAACCAGCTACGCCCTGGTGATATGAAATACAAAGATTACAACGGCGACGGTAAAATTACCCCTGATGACCAGGTACGTACAGATAACACTAACCTTCCTTTGTTCCAGGGTGGTGCTAACCTGACAGCCCAGTACAAAAACTTCGACCTTGCCGTGTTGTTCCAGGGTGCCGCTGGCGCTAAACAATACGTAAGTGCAGGTGAGTCTGGTAACATTGGTAACTACTTGTTAGATATTTACGAAAACCGCTGGACAATCGACAACCCTAGCAGTGTTCACCCACGTATTGCTAACCGTAGCGACCAGTATTATTCAAATGGTAATACTTATTGGTTGAGAAGCACAGACTATATCCGTCTGAAAAACTTCGAGATTGGTTATACCATTCCTGAAGCAATTGGTTCAAAAGTTGGCTTTAGTAATTTTAGAGTTTATGTAAACGGACTAAACATGTTGACTTGGGACAAACTGAAAGTATATGACCCAGAGACTGATAACTCAACAGGACAGTACTATCCTCAGTCGAAAATTATTAACGTAGGTCTAACAGCAACATTCTAAAAAATTAAATCGAACAGCAATGAATAAATTTAAGAAAATATTCGCTTCAACTGTTATAGCTGGTTTAGTTGTAGCAAGTTGTAATGATGATTTTGTGAACACCAGTCCGCTGGACCAGGTGTCTGAAACAGCCGTTTGGACTGACGCCGCTTTGGCAGAGGCATTCGTAACCGAAATTTACGGTGGTTTGCAAATGGGTGGTTTTAGTGAAGAAATGCAGGCATCATTAACTGATGAAACCTCATTTACTCACCCTGGCCGTGGTATCACAACTATTACCGAAGCCCGTTCAAACCCTGCTGATATCGGTTGGGGACAAGGTACCAGCGCTACCGGTAACAACCGTAGCTTTAGCTGGGGTAACCTGTATGTGCGTATCAGAGCCTGTAACCTGGCCCTTGCCAACCTTGCAAGCCCTAAGTTTGATAACACCAGCAAAATTGCCGACCGCCTGAAAGGCGAGGCGCTTTTTATGCGTGCTTATTTTTACCATCAGTTAGTGCGTGTTTATGGTGGTGTACCTTTGGTTAACCGCCCTTATGCGCTAGGTGAAGCAGATTACCTTGCTCCGCGTAATACCATGCAGGAGTGTATTGACTTTATTACAAAAGATTGCGACGAGGCAGCTACTTTACTTGCGGGTAGATCAATGGCGTCTGGCCGCGCTTCTCAGGCTGCTGCTCTGGCGCTTAAAGCACGTATCCTTACGTATGCTGCCAGCGACCTGTATGATGTAAACACAGCTAAAGCCAAATCATTGGTAATGGGTGCTTTTAGTAAACCTGAAGTGCTTGCTGTATCTTCTGGTAGCCGCACTGAGCGCTGGACAAAAGCTAAAGCTGCTGCCAAAGCAGTATTAGACTTGTCTGGTTATGGTTATGCGCTTAACCTTTCTGCACCTGTAAGTGCAGCAGAAGGTACGCAGAACTACATGAACATATCGCTTTCAAGAAACGGCGGCGAAAAAGAAATGCTTTTCGGCCGTTACTTTATCAATGCCAAGCAGGAAGACGGTGGTCGTCAGGGTCTGTTCAACGGTCCTAACGGATATCACAACTGGGCTGGTAATGCACCTATTCAACACTTTGTTGATGACTATGAAATGATGGATGGAACGAAGTTCAGCTGGAGCAATCCTGACCAGAAAAGCAATCCTTACGTAAACCGTGACCCACGTTTCTATGCTTCTATTCTTTATGACGGAGCGCCCTGGAAACCACGTACGGCTGACGTTGCCTCTAAAGACCCTGCTAATCAGATTCAAACTGGTCAGTACGAATTAGGCAATGGCTCAGGTACCAAAACCGCATACTTTGGTTTAGATACCCGTAAGAGTACCGTTGAAGACTGGAACGGTAGCTACACTGGCTACTATATGCGTAAATTTATTGACCCTAGCCCGGCAATTGTTGACCAGAACACATGGCAGCAAGTACCTTGGCCTCACTTGCGCTTCACCGAAGCCGTATTAAACTATGTTGAGGCTTGTATTGAATTGGGCGAAGATGCAGAAGCACGCACCTGGTTAAACAAAATCCGTTTCCGTTCAGGTATGCCTGCCATTACTGAGTCGGGCGATGCGCTTCGTCAACGTTATCGCAACGAACGCCGCATTGAGTTGGCTTTTGAAGAACACCGTTATTTTGATGCCCGTCGTTGGATGATTGCCCCTTCTACCTTAGGCAGAAAAGCAAACATCATTACCATTTTAGGTACGCTTAAACCAGGTAAAACCGTTTCATTGTATAAGTATGACCGTGATAACTACAACTACGAATACATTGTAAATGAGCTTGACCCTGGTAAAGAAAACCGTACATGGTTGGATAAGATGTATTTCCTTCCTATCCACCGCGACGAAATGAACCGTAACAAAAATCTGGTTCAGAATCCGGGGTATTAATTAACCTCTTTATAAATTGGGTAGTTGCGCGTTTTTCAAGAAGCGCACAGCTACCCAAATTTTTGTTTTGAAGCCTAATCACTTACCAATGAAATTCCAGACCCTAGTTTCGCTAACCTTATTATTACTATTACAAGCCTGCAGCAAAAAAGACCAGGCTGGCGGCACACTACCCGACGAAGCCTCAGACGAACCACAATTGTTTACCCTGCTGGAGCCTGAAAAAACCCACATAGATTTTCAGAACGTAATTAATGAAGGGCTTAATACCAACGTTTTAATGTATGAATACTTCTATAATGGCGGTGGCGTGGCCGTAGGCGATGTGAACAACGATGGGCTGGATGATATTTATTTTACAAGTAATATGCAGCAAAACCGCCTTTATTTAAACAAAGGCAATATGGTTTTTGAAGACATAACCACAGCCGCAGGAGTAGCAGGCCGTGAAGGCCCCTGGAAAACCGGCACCACTATGGCAGATGTAAACGGCGACGGTCTTCTTGATATTTACGTGTGTTATTCGGGCAATTTACTGCCAGAAAAACGCACCAATCAGTTGTTTATTAACCAGGGTAAAAATGCTGCCGGGGTGCCTGTATTTGCCGAAAAAGCACATGAATACGGCCTTGACAGCCCGGCCACTAGCACGCAGGCTGCCTTTTTTGATTACGACAAAGACGGCGACCTGGACATGTTTCTGCTGAACCACAACCCTAAATCATTACCAGTACTTGACGAATCCACCACTGCAGATATTCTAAAAACTGATGACGCTTCTAACGGAATGCGTTTTTTCAGACACGATAAAGGAAAAAACGGCGAACCCGTTTTTAAAGATATTACCAAACAGGCAGGTCTGCTTAGCTCGGCCCTGTCTTACGGCCTGGGAATTGCCATTGCCGATTACAATAATGACGGCTGGCAGGATATATACGTATCTAATGACTACACCATTCCGGACTTTCTCTACCTTAATAATAAAAAAGGTGGGTTTATAAATCAGATAGAGCAGGGTATTGGCCATTTTTCGCACTTTTCAATGGGTAGCGATGCCGCCGATATCAATAACGATGCCCTTACAGATATTTTTACCTTAGATATGCTGCCGGAAGACAACCGCCGGCAAAAATTGCTGATGGCACCCGATAACTACGAGAAATTTGATTTCAACCTCAAAGTGGGCTTTGGGCATCAGTATATGCGCAATATGTTGCAGCTAAACCAGGGGGTGCATCATAGTGGTTCGGCCATTCAAACGCCTCAGTTTTCTGAAATCGGCCAGTTGGCAGGTATCTCGAATACCGACTGGAGCTGGAGCGCACTCTTTGCCGATTATGATAACGACGGCTGGAAAGACCTGTTCATTACCAACGGTTACCTGCGCGACTACACCAATATGGATTTCCTGAAATATATGAGCGATTACGTGCAGAACAATCAGGCAGATATCCAGCGGCAAAACGTGCTCGATATGGTCATGAAAATGCCGTCTTCCAATCTTACCAATTATATCTATAAAAACGGGCAGAACCTTCAGTTTAAAAATGTAGTTAAAAACTGGGGGCTTAGCCAGAATGCCAATAGCAATGGCGCAGCTTATGCCGACCTTGATAATGATGGCGACCTCGACCTGGTTGTAAACAATATTAATGTACCGGCGTTTGTGTACCGAAACGACGCTGAAAAACAAACCGGGCATCATTACCTGAAAGTAAAACTGAATGGCGACGGGCTTAATAAAAACGGACTGGGCGCCAAACTGACACTCTATAAAAATGGAAAGGTTCAGTTTCTTGAACAAATGCCCACACGCGGATATCAATCAAGTGTTTCTCCGGTCTTACATTTTGGTTTAGGCAGCTTTACCAATGCCGACTCGCTGAAAGTGGTTTGGCTCAGCGGCAAGCAGCAAATGCTTACCCGGGTGGCCGCCGATAAAATGATTGAACTGAACGAAAAAGATGCCAGACCCGGCCTTACCTCAACGCCTTTAGTGGCACCTTTATTAAAGGAAACCAATGCTGGTATTTCGTTAACACTGGCTACCAATACCATTAACGACTTCAAGAGACAAACTTTACTGGTAAACCCGCTGTCATTTGCAGGGCCCTGCATGGCTAAAGCTGACGTAAACGGCGACGGGCTGGAGGATATATTTGTAGGTGGTGGCACCGGGCAGGCAGGTGTATTGTACACCCAAAACAAAGGTGGTACTTTCAGTGCCAAAAAGCAATCGGCACTGGATGCCGATAAGCAGAACGAAGATGCCGACGCGGTATTTTTTGATGCCAACGGCGACACCTACCCCGATTTATATGTGGCATCGGGTGGGTATGGCAATCTGATGCCTGACTCACCACTTTTGCAGGACAGACTCTACCTGAACGACGGCAAAGGTAACTTTACAAAGGCCGCCGCGGCGCTTCCGGCTATGCAGGCAAGCAAAGGTTGTGTACGTGTGGCAGATATTAATCAGGACGGCAAACCAGATTTATTTGTAGGCGGGCGGGTGATTCCGGGTTTATATCCCCAAACACCACAGAGCTTTATATTAATTAATCAGGGTAGCGGGGCATCACCCAAATTTGTTGACCAGACCGATAAAATTGCCCCTGAGCTGAAGCATATAGGCATGGTAACCGATGCGGCCTGGCATGACCTGAATAATGACAAAAAACCTGAATTAATTATTGTGGGCGACTGGATGCCGATTCAGGTTTTTAGCCCTGAAGGCGGCAAATTGGTTAATGCCACCAGCACTTATTTCGACAAAAATTATGCAGGGCTTTGGAATAAACTACTGCTGGAAGATGTGAACGGCGATGGCGCCACTGATTTACTGGTGGGTAATTTGGGTACTAACTCGCAGCTAAAAGCCACCGAAAAAGAACCCGCAGAGTTGTTTTATAAAGATTTTGACGATAACGGTTCGCTTGACCCTATTCTTTGTTTTTATATCCAGGGTAAAAGTTATCCTTACGTAACCCGCGACGAACTGCTTGACCAGATAAGTATCATGCGTACGCGTTTCCCAGATTATGCCAGCTACGCCGATGCCACTATGGCAGATATTTTCACAAAAGAGGAGTTAGAAAACGCCGGAAAACTGGAAATAAACACCCTGAAAACAACCTTGTTTATGGGCAGCAAACAAGGCAGGTTTCAGCCAAAAGAACTGCCGGTTGAAGCACAGTTTGCACCAGTTTTTGCGCTGGCAGCAGTTGATGCAGACGCCGACGGTAAAAAAGACCTGGTACTGGCCGGAAACATTAACCGTGGCCGTTTGAGATTCGGTAAATATGATGCGAATCTGGGCTTGGTCTTAAAAGGGAACGGAGACGGACAGTTCGTGGCATTGCCTCAAACTACCTCAGGCCTGAACCTGAAAGGCGATGTACGTAGCATTACAGTTGTCAACAATCAGTTGTTGTTTGGTATTAATCAGAAAGGCATCAAAGCGTATCGAATTGGTAAATAATGAAAAACAGACAGTGCATTAAAAAAACCATATCTGAATGCAATGATTTGCCTATTATGTAATCGTTATTTCAAAATTGTGAAAAATGGTGAGTCATTGTGTACTTGGTGGCTAACTAATATGGCCACAGAGTATCCTAATGTTACAAAGTTTCACAAACCGGCAGTAAATAGCAGCCTTTCAGCTAACATAATCACTCATTCACTCAATCACTCATTCACTCAATTATGAGAGTAATAGTAATCCTACTGGCCTGTGCCTCTATCATGCTGGGTTGTAAAAACGAAAAAGAAAAGCTACCCCGGCTTGATAACAAAGAAGTGAGCAATGTTATTACCCGTATGACCGACATCATGATACATGATGTGTCTAACCCACCCTTGGCAAGCCGTTTTTTTTCTTATGCCTGCCTGGCCGGATACGAAGTAATGGCACAGAACAACGACTCCCTGCCATCAATGAAGGGCAAACTGAATAACTACCCCGAGATCAATAAACCAAAAGTAGATGGCGCTTTTTCGGCAGATGTGGCAGCCATTGTGGCCATGATGGAGGTGTCGGCAAAGATGCAGCCCTCGGGCAAGCTAATGGCCGACTACAAGCAAAAATGGCTAGACTCATGCAGCACATTGGGCTTCTCTGCCGAAGTACTAGAAAACTCAGTGGCTTATGCACAAGACATCAGCAAGCAGATTTTGGCCTACGCTAAAGCAGACCAGTATAATAAAATAAGTAATTATCAAAGGTACACGCCCGGTGGTAAAGACAGCACCTGGATACCCACCCCCCCTGCGTATTTTCCGCCGGTTGAGCCTTATTTTCATACTGTAAGATCATTCACCTTAGACTCCGCCAATCAGTTTAACCCTGCGCCTCCGGTGTCGTTTTCGACCGACAAAAACTCTGAGTTTTTCAAACTCATGCGCAATTTGTATGACGAAAAACTAACGCCCGAGCACAGAGAAATGGCCGCCTTCTGGGATTGCAACCCCTTTGCCCTGCAAGACAACGGCCACCTGATGGTGGGCATGAAGAAGATATCGCCCGGTGCACACTGGATGGGCATTACGGGTATTGTGTGCCAGCAAAAAAAACTGAGCCTCGCAAAAACCTTACAGATACACACGGCCGTGGCCATTGGCCTGATGGATGGATTCATTGGCTGCTGGGGAGAAAAATACCGCAGCAACCGTGTGCGCCCTGAAACGGCTATCCGCAGGCACATAGACCCTAAGTGGAAACCCATGTTGCAGACGCCGCCATTCCCTGAGTACCTCAGCGGGCATTCAACCATTTCGTCGGCTTCGGCGGTTATACTTACCAGTTATTTTGGCGACAATTTCAGCTACACCGACACCGTTGAGGTTCGTTTCGGGCTTCCGCCGCGCGCTTTTAAATCATTCAATGATGCTGCCAGCGAGGCTGCCATCTCGCGTTTTTACGGAGGCATACATTTTATGGATGCCATTGAGCGAGGCCAGCAGCAGGGTACAGCCATTGGCAAACAGGTTTTAAAACGCCTGGAAAGGAATTGAATCTTTTCAAGAAAAAGTATTGACCTTTTACCGGAATTTTAGAATATTTACAAAGTATTTGGCGTTTAAAGCACGCCTGTACTTTCATATCACCCTAACCGAAAATTCCGGATGTCTAATCTGATAATTGACAGTATAAAAGAACGCACATTTGATGCCATTGTGATTGGCTCTGGTATGAGTGGCGGCTGGGCCGCCAAAGACCTTACCGAGAAAGGTCTGAAAACACTGGTACTTGAGCGCGGGCGTAATATTGAGCACATCAAAGATTATCCCACTACACTTAAAAATCCCTGGGAGTTTGAGCATCTGGGTCAGGTGCCCAATCATATAAAGGAAGAATACAAAATACCTAGCAGACATTATATTTTTGGTGAAAGCACCCTGCATTTTCTGGTAAAAGACAAAGAGCAGGAGTATATTCAGGACCAACCCTTCGATTGGATGCGCGCCTACCAGGTAGGAGGGCGCTCTTTATTATGGGCAAGGCAAACCCAGCGCTGGAGCGACTTTGATTTTGAAGGCCCTGCCCGTGACGGTTACGCCGTAGACTGGCCCATCAGATATGCCGACATTGCACCCTGGTATAGTAAGGTTGAAAAATTTGCCGGTATAACCGGTAATCGTGACGGCGTACCCACACTGCCCGACGGGGAGTTTCTGACACCGCACGAAATGAGCTGTGTTGAAAAACACTTTAAACAGCAAATGGCAAAGCATTATAAAGACCGGTACGTTATCATTGGTCGTGCGGCGCATCTTACCCAGCCCAAAGCCATACATTACCAGCAGGGTAGAGCGCAATGCCAGAACCGCGTAATATGTGAGCGCGGCTGCCCTTATGGTGGCTATTTCAGCAGTGTGTCTGCTACTATTCCCTGGGCAATGCGTACGGGTAAACTCACACTTCGCCCGCATTCGGTTGTACACTCAATTATCTACGATAACAAAAAGCAGAAAGCCACCGGGGTAAGAATCATTGACGCCAACACGCGCGAAATGATTGAATACTACGCAAAAATTATTTTTGTAAATGCCTCAACAGTTAATTCAAACCTGATATTGCTCAACTCGGTATCAGACCGGTTCCCGAACGGGCTGGGTAATGACAACGGCCTGTTGGGTAAATACATGGCGTTTCATAGTTTCAGAGGCCGTATCACAGCCGAATATGACGGCCTGCTTGATTCAACCACCGACGGCAAGCGCCCCAACAGCAGCTATGTACTACGTTTTAGAAACGTATATAAGCAGGAAACCGACTTCATACGCGGTTATGCAGCGGGTTTCAGCACTTCAAGAGGGTATGCGCCGGATACCAGCGGGGTAGGAGAAGACTTAAAAAACAGCCTGATGAAGCCTCAATGGGGGCTATGGCAGGTAAACTCGCACATGATGGGCGAAACCATACCTAAAGAAGCCAGCCGTGTCTGGCTGGATAAAGACCTGAAAGACAAGTACGGGATTCCGCAGCTGCATGTATCTGTTGAATATGACAACAATGACGAAAAGATGCTGAAAGATTTCTGGGAACAGTATTCTGAAATGTACAGCAAGGCCGGCTTCAGTAATATTCAGGTGCATGACACCAAACGTAACCCCGGCAGCGAAAACCACGAAATGGGCGGCGTGCGCATGGGCAAAGACCCGAAGACATCTATGCTGAACAAGTGGAACCAGATGCATAACTGCAAAAATGTGTTTGTTACTGATGGCGCCTGTATGCCGTCAACGTCTACTCAGAACCCGTCGCTTACCTATATGGCGCTTACTGCCCGCGCGGTAGACTACGCCGTTAAAGAAATGAAAGCCCAACGGTTATAATCTGTAAACAATCTATTCTTCCATAAATTAACTATTGTATGAAAAAAGGCTTATTACCGCTATTATTTTTTATCTCTTTTATGGCTTCCGCCCAGCGGTGGTCGGTTGAAAAAGCCAATGCCTGGTACAGCAAACAGCCCCTTTTTGTAGGTGCCAATTATATTCCGGCCACTGCTATTAATGAACTGGAAATGTGGCAGGCCGATACTTTTGACCCCGCCACTATAGACAAAGAATTGGGCTGGGCCGAAGGCCTGGGTATGAATATCATGCGCGTTTTTTTGCACAATATTCCTTATGAAACCGATAAAGAAGGGTTTATCAGCCGCATCAATCAGTTTTTAGCCATTGCAGACAAGCACCACATCAAAATTATGTTTGTTTTGTTTGACTCCTGCTGGAACGATAACCCCAAAGCAGGCAAACAAATGGAACCTGTGGTGGGCAAGCATAACTCTGGCTGGGTAAGAATACCCGGCACAAAAATGCTGTTTGATTCAAGAACCTGGGGTAGCCTTGAGGCCTACACCAAAGGTATTATTGGTACTTTTGCTAATGATAAACGCGTAATAGTTTGGGATATGTTCAACGAACCCAGTAACTCAGGTTATAATGACGCCGTTATGCCGTTGTTGCGTAAATCGTTCGAATGGGCAAGAGCCGCTAAGCCATCGCAGCCCATAACGGCAGGCTGGTGGACAGACCACCCCATGAGCAACGATTTTATGTTGGGTAATTCAGACATCATAACTTTTCATAACTACAAAGACCCGAAAAACCTGGAAGATCAGATAAAAGAATTGCAGGCCAAATACAAAAGGCCGGTTATTTGTACCGAATACATGGCCCGCAAACACAAAAGCACTTTTGAAACCTGCCTGCCTGTATTTGAAAAATACAAAGTTGGCGCTATTAACTGGGGGCTGGTAATGGGTAAATCAAACACCATTTACGCGTGGGACGAGCCAATGCCGCAGGGTGGCGAACCTGCCTTGTGGTTCCATGATATTTTCAGGCCTGATGGCTCTGTTTATAAGCAAAGCGAGGTAGAGGCCATTAAAGCAACTACCCAAAAGGCAGCCAAAGCAATAAAAAACGCTCAATAACTGTAATTGGCCTTGTTTGCGAGCTAAGTCAATTATTTGCTTAGAAAGTCAGGTTTTTTATACTTAGAAACCTCATAGCCAATAAAAAATAAAAGTTAAGACAAGCAGCCCTGTCTGGTATAGTAAATTAAAAACTATAACGGGCAGGGCATTTTGTTTGGCAGAAACCTTTCTAATCATAACCACTAGTAGATGTATGATAAATACAGTCATAATCTTCAAATTAGCACCAATTCAAGATGATTGGATTTGAATAGATAACCCCCCTTTGAAACTGAATCCCTACCGGATGCCCAATTTCCTTTTTGCAGGCATTGGTAGCTTAAATGCCCTGATTTTAATGCACTATGCGTATTAATAAAAAATTTGTTTACGGTTTGCCTGGCATGAGAAGAATCTGCCGCACATCTACTGTCCGGACAGTAGATGAGTCATTAAAAATACTGTAAAAATGGTATTTCTAAAGGGAAGAAAACGCTGGAAATTTGAAGTAATGAAACGGGGTGGTTAAGGCCATATTTTAAACCTTTTTCTTTTGCTGAAACTGGCATGCGGTGACTTTAAAAATACTTAAAAGAACCCAAAAGACCGTAAAACATGCTGAAGGATTTTAAAAGCTATTCGCAGGATATTGTATATCTGAAGGCGGATATTAATTACACCGAATTTTATATGGTAGACGGCAAAAAAATTTTATCGACGTCTACGCTGAAACACCATGAAGCTGACGAGCGTTTGAAAGATTTTCTACGTGTAAGTAAATCATATCTGGTCAACAAACTGTACATTGGTCAGTACAGGGCGCACCATAAAGATGTGAGAATATACCTTACTAATGGCTACGAAATAAAAGTAGCCCGGCGTAGGAGTGTAGCCATAAAAAGAATACTCCAGAATGTACCCCGTGTTAATTTTGGGGCTTGAAGTGCCTTAGAATGAACACAAAAAAGTGCGGGCAACTTAAATAGAATGTCCGCACAATTAAAAATCAAAAGTCCCTCAAAACGACTAGCTGTGAATAAACCGGCAAAATGTTGCCACAATTTTATGAACTGTTGCCTGGCCGGGGCAACAGTTTTTTTATTCTTTAGTCTCTGTCATTTCTTTTCTGGCGTTTAAGTAGCCACGCACAACAGTAAAAGTGGTAATGGCCAGAAAGAAAATAATTATGTATTCTACGTAGTTGACAATACCCGGAAATTTCTCTCCAAAATAAAAGCCTCCGCCTACCAGCGTAAGAGTCCAGATAGCCCCACCTATAATATTAAAAATGGTAAACTTGTAAAACTTCATTTTTACAATACCAGCCAGAATCGGCGAGAATGTGCGCACCACAGGCAGAAAGCGTGCAATGATAAGGGTCTGGCTACCATATTTATTAAAGTACTTACGGGTGCTTTCAATATGTTTTTTCTTGAAAAACAGCGAATCTGGCCTGGCCTGAATCCGGTCTCCGAAATACCAGCCCGAGAAATACCCTACAAAAGAGCCTAAAACTGCCGCCAGAAAAATGCAGGTAAGTAACAACGGAAGCGGCACTTCAAGCGTTCGGGTACCACAAAAGACGCCCGAAAGAAACAACAGGTAGTCGCCCGGTAAAAAGAATCCGAAGAAAAAACCGTTTTCAATAAAGATTATCATGGTTATTGCTACCAGGCCACCCGTTCGGATTAACTCTTCCGAATCCATCAAATACTTAAACCATTCATTTATCTGCTCCATCAGAAATTCTTTTTGGTTGTACTAAATCGTTAGTGGATATTTATTGTGCCTTTGGCTCGTTCAGTTCAATAACGTAGCCGTCGGGGTCTGTAATATAAATCTGAAAAGCGCCGTCGAATCGTTGCTGCCGGTGATACGGCACCCCTTTTTCTTTCAGATATGCCTCAATGCTGTCGGCAGATTTGGCCGGAATAGTCCATGAAAAATGCCCTCCGTTTTTATCGTTATTGGTAACAGGTTCGTTTCTGCCTAATAATAAGTGTAGCTCTTGCCCCGGTGCAATCTGAAACCACCGGCGGATAGCCACCAGGTTGTCTGGCACGCCTAAAGGTTGCAGACCTATTATTTCGCGGTAAAATTTAGCGCTGGCCTGCAGGTCTTTTACATACAAACCCACGTGGTTGTATTGCTGCACCGGTATACCCTTTGCCTGCCCGAAACTGCCAAACGAAACGCCTAAGCAAAGAACAAGAATAAATTTGGAAAAATTCATAGGTAATAATTATATAATGGTTGAATAATGCTTCTTTCAGGCCAGTTCTGATAGCTCGAGCCAGCGCATTTCTTTTTCGGCAATGGTTTCGTTTATATTCTCAAATTCTTTGGCCCATTGTGCCAGTTGCTCATGAGACCCACCACCCGAATTCATGTTTTCAAGCAATTGAACTTTGGTATGCTCCAGTTTTTCTAATTCTTTTTCAAGCCCTTCATATTCTTTCTGTTCTTTGTAGCTCAGTTTGCGCTTTACTTCAGGTTTGGGTGCGGCAGTAGGGGTGGCCTGAGTTTTAGATGCCGCTGCGCCTTCGGTTTCCGGCTCAGGTTGTTCTTCTTTCCAGTTGCGGTAGTCGGTATAATTACCGGGAAAATCGCGAATGTACCCCTTGCCTTCAAAAACAAAAAGGTGTTCTACTATTTTATCCATAAAGTAGCGGTCGTGCGATACCACCAGCAAACAACCCCCGAAATTCATAAGAAAATCTTCCAGCACATTCAGTGTCGATATGTCCAGGTCGTTCGTTGGCTCATCCAGAATCAGAAAATTCGGGTTCTGCACCAGTATTTTCAGCAATTGCAGGCGTCTTTTTTCGCCGCCGCTCAGTTTATGCACAAAGCTGTATTGCATAGCAGGCGGAAACAGAAACAAGGTAAGAAAATTAGAGATTGAAAGCTCGGTGCCATCGGCCATTTTTACATATTCGGCAATCTCACGTACTACGTCAATAACGCGCTGGTCGTCTTTAAAATCAAGCCCTTCCTGCGAGTAATAACCAATTTTTATGGTTTCACCTTTTACAACCCGCCCCATATCGGGCTTTATTTTCTCGGTAATTATTTCCAGCAGGGTAGTTTTACCCATACCGTTTTTGCCTACAATGCCTATTCTGTCGCCTCTTTTAAAGGTGTAAGAAAACTCCTCAATTACCTTATGGGTATCAAATGCTTTGCTCACATGGTTTATCTCAATAATCTTGCTACCCATGCGCTCCATTTTCATGCTCAGTTCCAGTTTTTCTTCCGGCCCTTTCTTAACTGTCTTGTCTTTCAGGTCATAGAAAGCATCAATTCGGCTCTGCGACTTCGTACCCCTTGCCTTGGGCTGGCGGCGCATCCATTCCAGTTCTTTGCGCAGCAAATTCCGGTAATTTTTCTGAGTAGCTGCATTAACGGCTTCCTGTGCTTCTTTTTTTTCAAGGTAATAATTGTAATTACCCGTATATTTATAAATCTGGTTGTCGGCAAGCTCAAGTATCCGGTTACTCACCTTGTCCAGAAAATAACGGTCGTGCGTTACCAGCAACAATGTAATATTTGATGACGACAGATAGCCCTCCAGCCATTCAATGGTGTCCAGGTCAAGGTGGTTGGTAGGCTCATCCAGAATCAGAAAATCAGGTTCCTCAATCAGCACTCGTGCCAGCGCCACGCGTTTTTGTTGCCCACCAGACAAATTGCCAATCAGCTTGTCAAAATCTGTAATACCCAGCTTGGCCAGAATCTGCTTTACTTTTACCTCGTAGTCCCAGGCTTTCAGGGTATCTACCTTTTCTATGGCATCGGCCAGCCGTTTATCATCATGCAGGTTGAGTGCCAGCTCATATTCTTTAATGGCCGCCGTTAGTGCGTTTTGAGAAGCAAAAATGGTTTCAAGCACTGTTTTGCCTGCGGGTAAGTCGGGGCTTTGGTCAAGATACCCGGTTCTTATGTCTTTTCTGATGCTTATTTGCCCGGCATCTATGTCGGTTTTGCCTACAATCATATCCAGCAGAGACGATTTCCCCGAGCCATTGGCTCCAATCAAAGCCACTCTTTCGCCTTGCAGAATCCCAAATGTCAGATTCCTGAACAGCCAGCGTTCTCCTAAATTTCTGCCGATGTTTTCAGCCGATAAATAATTCATAATCTTTTAAATCCCCTCGTTTTCGGTTGTGATGGCAAAAGTACATTTATTTTTTGGTTAATCTCTCTGCCAGTAATTCCCATTCGGCTTCCAGCGACACCGCAGGCATACTTTCGCCAGCCCGCCGATACCAGTAATTGGCGTTCCACTGGTCGCCTTCCTTGCGATGCAGGTAAGCGTGCAGGCGGTCGTAATCGCGGGTGCCTTCTTTGCTTTGGGCCACATTATGGGCGGCCTCCCAGTTGCTGTTATAGTCGTACCAGAGCGCTTTTAACAACGGAGATATACCTTCCGGAACTTTTGTTGCCGAAAGTGTGCTTTTAAATGTCTGAAGGTCCATAAATGTTTCTTTAGCCGGTTTTGATTTGGTTGGTAATACAGAAATAAAAAACCGGTATTTTTGCTCAAATTTACAAAACCACTATGAATTTTTTACATTTAATTGTCTGGTTCAAGCGATTGGCCTGGCTGCTGGTTATTTACACTATTTTAAGAGTACTATTTGTAGTTTTTAATCTGTATGCTTTTCAGAATCTTGGCTTTGGCGCCATCGGAGAATCTTTTCTGGTTGGCCTGCCGTTTGACTTGTCGGCTATTTTTATCAGCAACTCATTGCTAACCCTGTGTTCGCTCTTGCCTTTCAGGTTTGTAGATACGCCCAGGTATCAGGTCTTTTTAAAATACCTTTACTGGATACCCAACATCGTTTTTTTCTGGATAAATATTGCCGACTTTGAATATTACAAATTCATTGGCCGCCGCACTATTTTTGATGTTTTTGGAATCATCCGCGACATCGGCCAGCAGGCTTTTAACCTCATGGGCGCTTACTGGTATCTGTTGCTTATCTGGGGTGTTGTCAGCTATCTGTTTATAAAAGGTACCCCAACAACCGCCCGCATCAATATGGTAAGGGTATATGCCGAAAACGACGTCATATTCAGAAACAAGTACGTAAAAGTGGCTGTCTGGGTGCTTACACTGGGTATCAGCATTATTGTTTTCAGAGGTGGGTTTCAGGAGAAACCCCTGCGGATAAACCAGGCTTTCAGCCAGCATAATAACCGTCTGGGCAACCTGGCACTCAACACCACCTTTACGTTTCTGACCACCATTGACGCCAAAGGAACTGAAAAGGTAAACTTTTTTAACGAAACCGAAAAACAGCTTGCTGGCAGAATACAACGCGCCAGAGGGTTTAATATAGATGCCGCCAATATTGGCGGCCGGCCTCAGCAGAATGTGGTGGTGATTATTCTTGAGAGTTTCGCCCGCGAATACATGGGCTACAAAAACGGGTACAAGGGCTACACGCCGTTTCTTGACTCACTGGCTACCGGGGGTGTTTTTTATGAAAACTGCTTTGCCAACGGGCGCGAGTCAATCATTGCCATGCCTGCCATTACATCAGCTATTCCGCAGCTCATTGACGAACCATTCATTACCACGTCTTATCAGTCGAACAATTTTTATGGATTAGGTAATATGCTTGAAAAAGCCAATTACAGCTCTTCTTTTTTTCATGCAGCCCGAAACGGCTCAATGGGTTTTGAGGGTTTCTCTCAACAGGCGGGGTTTGGCAGATACTGTGGTATGGACCAATACCCGGCGCAATTGTTGAAACGTGACTTTGATAACAACTGGGGTATTTTTGATGAACCCTACCTGCAATACTTTGCCGGTGAGTTATCTAAAGAAACCAAACCATTTGTGAGCTGTGTGTTTACTATCAGTTCGCACCACCCATATACCATTCCGGCACAATATACGGGCAGGTTTCCGAAAGGAACTGCCGACGTACACGAAAGCATCGGATACACCGATTACGCACTTCGCCGTTTTTTTGAAACCGCCGCTAAGCAGCCCTGGTATAAGAACACCTTATTTATTATTACCGCCGACCACACCCAGATGAACACCGAACCTGCTTATGCGTCGGCACTTGGCGAATACCGTGTTCCTTTAATTCTTTTTCATCCCGACCAGCAACAGTTAAACGGTTTGCGCAGGGTGGCCAGGCCAGGCAAGGTATGCCAGCATACAGACATTATGCCAACCATATTAGACTACCTGCACCTGGAGCAGGCAGGTGTGTTACCTTTTGGCGAATCTGTTTTTGCGCCCACGCAGGGTATGGCGCTTCATTATAATTCGCAGGTGGCTCGTCTGGTTACAAAAATTGACAATAAAAATCTGGTTTATTTTGAGATGTCTGCCGACGACAAAGTCAAGGCATTTGATGCCCGCAACCAGCAGGAAGTTAAAATCAAAAACGGCCAAGTTTATGCCGATAAACTAAAGGCTTTTATACAGTTTTATCGTAACGGCCTTATTGAAAACAGCTGGCTGTTTACTGATTAAGTATGTTTTGTAGAAATATTTCTACGTTTTTGTCTTTTCTCTTACGGTCTGTGCGGGGTTAACAGCTTATAAATGAAGAGATAGTGTAAATTCATCTGCTGGTGGAATACCCTTTTTAATGGTTAAAACAAATATGAATAAACCATTAAAATTTACTTGTCATGAAAACCAGATTGTTTTAATTAGGTGCTTTACTTACCATGTCTTTTACGGGCTTTGCTCAAACAACCTTATCATGGGGGCCAAAGGTGGGTGTAAACTTTACAACGTATAACCCTAAAGTTGAAACTTTTGATATGTTAACCGGGGTTAACGCCGGCCTGTTTCTGAATTATGCCAAAAATCATTGGGGAGTAATGGCCGAGGCCGCTTACTCGCAATTGGGTACAAAAGTAAACAACGGCTCGAATCTTGAGCGCCTGCACTACATACAGGTGCCGGTATCAGGGGTATATTATTTTGGTGAATACGGCGACGCCGTTCGCCCTAAGTTGTTTATCGGGCCGTATCTGGGCTTCCTTGCCTCTGCTACCGATAACAATGGTAAAAAACTTTCGAACGGTATGGACGTGCGCAATGAGGTAGATTTCGGCGGACAGGTAGGTGCAGGTTTCAATTTCCGCATTAAAAACCAGGTATGGCTTAATACAGACGTACGCTATATGCATGGATTTACTGACGTAACCAAAGAGCCATCAACCACTTTCCGTAATACTGGCGTGGCCATTAATGTAGGTGTCAGTTTCCCGATTAAATAAAAGACATTGTCAAATAAACAGAGGCCTCTCAATCTTTTAAAGGGTTGAGAGGCCTCTGTTTATTTCATATTTTCAATAAACTTCAAACTTTCCCTTCCCGGTGCTTCTTGTAGGCCTTTACCGCCACAAACAGCAAAACCCCAAAGGCCAGCACGCCCCCAAACAGATATAAAAAATTAAGCAGGTTTTTTACTACGGCCAGCAATACAATAGCTACCAGAAACAGCGTAGGCAGCTCATTTAACAAGCGGTATTGAAAAGAGTTGAAAACCATATATTTTTCGCCCTTTTCTAAGCGCTCAACGGTTTTTTTACAAAAAATGTGGTAGCCTGTCAGCAATACCAGCAGTGTAAGTTTTACGTGCAACCAGCTTTGTTGTAAAAAATACGGCGAGTTAATGAGCATCAGGATACCGAACGTCCAGGTGAGCATCATGGCCGGGTTGCAAATAATTTTATAGGCTCTTTTTTGTAACTGTATGTATTCCTGCTTGAAAGCCTCGCGCAGATGTTCGGGCTTCTGTTCGGCCTCTGCGTAATAAACAAACATACGCACCAGATAAAACAGCCCGGCAAACCACGACACAAAACCTATAATATGTATTGATTTAAGATATAAATGAAGCATTCTGTTAAATTTAACCGTAAATAGTCAGGTAATTTTTAGCCCTCAAAAATAAGCAACAAAACCATACGTTTATGTATAAAACTGTTTTAAAATGAATCGGTGGATTTTACTGTTGTTTTTTTGTGGCTTCACTGAAACGCTGTCGGCACAAAGTCAGGAGGCAAAAGAATGGTTCGACAAAGGACTTAAGAGCTACACAGCCAGAAAAACTGACGAGGCCGCAACGGCCTTTCTGAAAGCCACAGAAAAAGACTCCACCTATGCCGATGCCTGGTTTAAGCTGGGGCAAATCAATGAAGTAGCCAGAAAAGAGGCACTTGCACTGCAATATTATACAAAAGCCATTCATTTTAAACCTGACAACCCCGCCTTCAGGCAAGCACATACCTACATAGGCACGCGGGCCTTGCGCAGCGGCGATTACGAAAAAGCACGCACTTTGCTCGAATTTGCCCTTAAAAATACGCCATCCGGCAGCCTGATAATAAAACAGCTAAACCGCCAGCTTGAAACCTGCCAGTTTGCACTTGCTGCCAAAAGCAAAAAAATCAACATCAAAACTGCAGATATGGGCAATGTAGTCAATTTCAGCAGTAATCAGTATTTTCCGGTACTGACGGCCGATAACGAAACCCTCATTTTTACGGCCAGGTCTGAATCCGGCGACGAAAATCTGTATTTTTCTACGCTGGCCAACAACCAATGGAGCAAGCCGCAAAGTATATCGGCCCGTATCAATACCGCTGCCAATGAGGGTACGTGCAGTATATCTGCCGACGGCCGCACGCTGGTTTTTACCAGCTGCGATGCCCGAGACAGTTTCGGAAGCTGTGATTTATATATAGCAAGAAAAACCGGCAACGACTGGAGCACCCCTGAAAACATGGGCATGAGCATTAACACCCGCGAGTGGGAGTCTCAGCCCAGCCTGTCAAATGACGGCACCGTTTTGTTTTTTTCGTCGCGCAGGCAAGGCGGATTTGGTGAAAAAGATATCTGGATGAGCGAATTTATGAATAATCAGTGGACACCCGCCGTCAATCTGGGAGCTCTGGTTAATACAGCCAGAGACGAGGTGTCGCCGTTTATACATGCCAACGGGCATACCTTGTTTTTTGCTTCAGATGGCCACATAGGCATGGGAGGCTTTGACCTGTACCTTACCGAACGAAAAGCCAATGGTTTCACCCATCCCGAAAACCTGGGGTATCCGCTCAATAATCATCTTGACCAGGCCGCTTTATTTATTGCCTCCGACGGCAAAAAAGGCTATTATTCTACCGACAACCAGCGGTCTACGCGTTTGGTTGAGTTTGAAATACCCGACGAACTAAGCCGTAAATTCAGCAGGGTAAATTATGTAAAAGGGATTGTGCAGGATGCCACCACCGAAAAAACCATTGATGCCGATATTGAACTGATAGATTTAAAAACCAACAGCCTTGTAAACCGCCTAAAAGCTGACAAACAAACGGGCGATTTCACGGCCGTGCTACCCAATGGCAGCCATTTTGGTTTGTTTGTAAGCAGGCCTGGCTATTTCAGCAAAAGCCTTTCGTTCGATTTCTCGGAGAAAACAGAGGCAGACGGTAAACAAATTACGATAATGCTTGTGCCTGTCAGAAAAGCAGTAAATATAGTGCTGAACAACCTGTTTTTTGATTCGGGCAAGGCCACATTAAAGCCCGAGTCTTTTGCCGAACTGAATAAATTGCTGCAGCTGCTGCAACAGAACGCCGGTCTGATGGTTGAGATTTCCGGGCATACCGATAACATAGGAAAAGACTCAGACAACCAGGCGCTTTCAGAAAAAAGAGCTATGGCAGTGGTGGCATATCTTACGGCACAAGGGGTAGCCGCCACCAGGCTGAAAGCAGTAGGCTACGGCGAAGCAAGGCCGCTGATGCCTAATGATACCGATGAAAACCGCCGCCAGAACCGCCGTATTGAAATGAAAATTCTCTAAACTTGCCTATCACACCAAATTTGATGAACTTTGTGCCTTTCAATCAATGTTCATGTATCAGCGGCTGAAATGGCTGCTGAAAAAATACTAAGTTTTACAATTCACGATTAACAATAGAATGGCACAAGAACAAGTAGAAGTGTTGATTTTAGGTTCGGGGCCTGCTGGTTATACAGCCGCAATTTATGCAGCCAGAGCAGGTCTGAAACCGGTTATGTATCAGGGTGGTCAGCCGGGAGGTCAACTAACCATTACCACAGATGTTGAAAATTTCCCCGGGTATCCTGATGGCATTATGGGCCCTGAAATGATGGAAGATTTTAAAAAACAGGCAGAGCGCTTCGGAACCGACAACCGCTGGGGTATGGCTACCAAAGTAGATTTCTCAACGCCGCTGGCACATAAAGTTATTATTGACGACACACACGAAATTGTGGCTAAAACCGTTATTATTGCAACGGGCGCTTCAGCCAAATGGCTGGGGTTGGAGTCTGAGCAACGCCTGAACGGCTACGGGGTTTCGGCCTGTGCCGTGTGCGACGGTTTCTTTTTCAGAGGCCAGACAGTGGCCATAGTAGGGGGTGGAGACACCGCCTGCGAGGAAGCACACTACTTATCAAAACTTTGTAAAAAAGTGTACATGCTGGTGCGTAAGGGCGAGTTCAGAGCCTCGGTAATTATGCAGAAGCGTGTTGAAAATACAGCTAACATTGAAATTCTGTATCATACAGAAACCCTTGAAGTTTTAGGAACTGACGGCGTAACCGGGGTGAGAATTAAAAATGCCCAGACACAGGTAGAATCAGTACTGGATGTAACCGGTTTCTTCGTGGCCATTGGCCATCAGCCTAATACGCAAATTTTTGACGGTTTTCTGAATATGGATGAAGCCGGATATATTGAAACAATTAAAGGCAGTGCCAGAACCAACATTGAAGGTGTTTTTGCCTGTGGCGATGCGCAAGACAAAATCTACCGTCAGGCGGTAACGGCAGCCGGTTCAGGATGTATGGCAGCCCTTGATGCCGAGCGATATTTGGCCGAGAAAGATTTGCATTAAAAATCAGAAATGCCTAATATTGTTCTTGCATACAGGCCGGGTTTCAAAGCCCGGCCTGTATGATAGGGCTACCTAAAATTTACTCCCAAATGAAGAAGGCATTTTTTACCCTACCCACTTTACTGTTATTTGCTGTTGCTAGCTTCGGCCAGTCGCGTGAGCGGGGCGTTAAAATCAACAAACCCAATATTCCTTCATCTCAGAAGGATGCCAAAAGCAAAAATCAGAGTAAAAATCAGAAACAGGACGACGAGTTTAGCTTTGAGGAAGAACCTAAGCTGCGCTTTATTAATGAGTTTCAGGCCTCAAAAAACGAGAAGGCCTCAAACCTGAAAATTGAGCCTATCAAAGAGCTGAACACCGCCGTGCATGAAGATACATCAAGCATTGATGAAGGTGAAGTGCAGATTGTTGAAATTGAAGAGGTAGCCAAATTTGCCGGCAGCGACGACATGGTAAGTATTGCCAGCTATTTTTCTGTCTGGAACACCAACGTAATAGACCCTTATGGCATTGATGCCAAAGACTACGAAGAAGTAGTGCCTATCCAACTGTATGATATTGCACAGGGCAGATACTGGGCCGGGCCTATGAGCAAGGGTATTACCAATTCGCAATTTGGCTGGCGCTGGCGCCGTTGGCACACTGGTATAGATCTTGACCTGGATACAGGGGAGCCTATTTATGCGGCATTTGATGGCATTATTCGGGTGGCTGGTTACCATAGTGGTTATGGCAGGTGTGTGGTTGTGCGCCACTATAATGGCCTTGAAACCCTCTACGGACACTTGTCTAAAATTAATTTTGAACCCAATACAGTTGTAAAAGCAGGCGACGAAATTGGCAAGGGTGGAAGTACCGGCCGTAGTTCAGGGCCGCATTTGCATTTCGAAACACGATATGAGGGTAATCCCTTCGACCCCAAAAATATCTTTACCTTCAATCCTGAGAAAATTGATATTAACTCGGCAGAGTTTGTTTTAACCTCTCGTGTGTACGACTACTTGAGAGGTGGAGCCAGCAAAGGCGACTTTGAATTTGAAGAGCCGCAAGAGGTAACACGCAAAGCATGGGTACGGGTGCGCCCCGGCGATACCCTGTCTGAAATAGCCGGCCGTAACCATACTACCATCAGCAACCTAACACGCCTGAACCGCATCACAACCCGAACCAAACTAAGAGTTGGTTACAGACTAAGAATAAGATAAGGCATCAAAACATAGAATTTGCAGCGGCGTGAAACTATTTGCGCCGCTTTTTTTTTATATCTATGTGTATCCTGAACTGACATTACCCTGCTTGCACTGATGTTTTGCCAGATTGATTTCAATAATTTTATGTTTTTTGTATCACCGGATTATTAATTTAACAGCATCAAATCAATCATTCACTCAGCCACTGTGGCAGACTAGCCAGTAAAAGTTCAAGAACAAATCACTAAATGATAAAAATACTACCTGATGAAATTAGATATACTTGTAATGGCTGCGCACCCTGATGACGCAGAGATGTCATGCGCTGGCACAATGGCGGCAGCCATTGCCAAAGGCAAAAAAGTGGGTATCGTAGATTTTACCCGTGGCGAACTGGGCACCCGTGGCACACCTGAAATACGGGCGGCAGAATCGGCAGCAGCATCTGCAATATTGAAAATATCAGCACGTGAAAACCTGGGTTTCAGAGACGGTTTCTATAAAAATGACGAAGAACACCAAATGAAGCTGATATCGGTTATCCGTAAATACCAACCTGATATTGTGCTGGCCAACGCCGTTGAAGACCGCCACCCCGACCACGGCAAAGGCGCGGCTCTGGCATTAGATGCCTGCTTTTTGTCGGGCCTGCGTATGATACAAACTACCGATGCCACCGGCAATCTACAGGCTGCCTGGCGGCCCAAGCACTTGTATAACTATATTCAGGACCGCCACATAAAGCCCGATTTTGTGGTTGATATTTCTGATTACTGGGATATCAAAGAGGCGTCAATCCGTGCGTATAAAAGCCAGTTTTATGACCCCAACAGCACCGAGCCGGAATCATACCTCACCAGCCCTGAGTTTTTTGAGTTTCTGAAGGCGCGTTCGCAGGAAATGGGGCATCCTATCGGTGCCAGGTTCGGTGAGGGTTTTACAAGAACCAGAATGCTGGGCGTGAAGGATTTATTTGATTTAATCTGATAATAGCCCTACTTTCGTGGCAAATTTGTGTTTATGATTCACTTCCTATTGTCGGTTCAGCAAAAAGCCGGTTTGTTTTTTAGCAGTGTAGTATCTGTTTTTAAAGTGCTGTTTATGTCTGATTTCACCCTGAAAACAGATAAAACCACAGCCACCCGCTGCGGTATATTGGGCAATGGGCCGTCGCTTACAACAACACTTGAGCAAGACACCCGGTTTTTGCAGCAGCTAGACCTCTTTGCCGTTAATCTGTTTTCGGTAACAGAACAGTATAAACAACTGAAGCCGGCCAATTATTTGTTGCTCGACTGGGCGTTTATGAACCCCGACCACTGGCATGGCCGCACCGGTTTAAGAGGCATTGTAGACAACACTACCTGGCCGCTTAATTTGTACATACCCAAAAGAATGTGGAAGTCGGCCTATTTCAGAAGTCAGGTGGCCGAAAACCCGAATATCAAACCTATACCTTATAATTATACCATTGCCACAGGCTATAAGTGGCTGGTGCATGGTTTATTTAAGCGCGGCCTGGCCATGCCCCAATGCCAGAACGTGCTGGTAGCAGCGCTATATTATGCACTTAATAAAGGGTATCAGGAGATTTACCTCTTTGGTGCCGACCACTCCTGGCATGAGGCCATCAGGCTCGACGAAAACAATAACCTCCTGGTAAGCGACACCCACTTTTATGGTAATGAAGATTATTCCATTGGCGCCCGCGAAACATCATACATGAGCCAACAGTTTTTTTCGCTTCATAAAGCTTTTTATGGTTATGAGGTACTGGCACGCTATGCCAACGCATTGGGTGTAAAAGTTTTCAATGCCAGCGCCAGAAGCTACGTTGATGTTTTCAGAAAAATAAAGGTAAAAGATATAGCCTGATAAAACCGAAAGATTTTAAGCCCCGGAAATTTGATTTCCGGGTTTTTTGTTTATTTTTGAAGCATTGAAAAACTGTGACTACCCCATACTCAGGCATCTTTTATGTGAATCTGTTACAGATTATTGAATCTAAACACTAACCTGCCGTTTCAATGCAAAATGTTAAATTAGCCAGTCTGGGCAAGCGTTTGGTTGCCCATCTTATTGACCGCCTCATCATGTTTGTTTTTTTCATTGTGCTGGTTTTCTCCGCCATTATGTTCTTTGGTATGCTGGCTCCATTAAAAAAAGACTATGACAACTACTCAGAGAGCATCAACTCGCCATTGGATATCCTTTTTGCTTTTGGTATTTTAGGTTTGGTTGGTGTTATTTTATTGCTTCCGTTTATTTATGACGCCGTTCTTACGGCTTCCTCTTATCAGGCTACTTTTGGCAAGCGTATCATGCGCATCAAAGTAATCAGAGAAGACGGCGGCAGAGTTAACTTCGGCGACTCGTTTTTAAGGGCTATTGTAAAGTATATTACCGCAACCATGTGTTATTTACTGATGATGGTTTGTATGTTCGATAAAAACCAGCAAAACCTGCACGACAGGGCAGTTAGAACACTGGTTATAGAGGATGAATGATAAACAAGATTCTATTCTCTGC
Organism: Emticicia sp. TH156; assembly: GCF_002855535.1. Classification (NCBI taxonomy): domain Bacteria; kingdom Pseudomonadati; phylum Bacteroidota; class Cytophagia; order Cytophagales; family Leadbetterellaceae; genus Emticicia; species Emticicia sp. TH156. Next base: position 144,435 of record NZ_PKRS01000004.1, on the reverse strand, counting down.
TACCTGAAAATAGAATTTTGCAGCGAATACGTAAAATATAAAATTATATCTTTAGGTTTGGTTGTGGCCAACGGTTAGCTCAATGAAACCACAGTACCCCGGATTCCGGCTTTTAATAGTACTTATCTGAACTATAAATCTTTTTTACTATGAAAAACGTACAGTTTGCGGGCTTTGGCAAACGTCTGGTAGCGTATTTGCTGGATGGCTTCATACTCGGTATGGGTCTGTTTTTGCTGCTCATCCCCTTTGGTGGAATATTTGCCTTTTTAGGCTTTAACGGCAGTTTTTATAACAGCGAGGATATATCGCCCGACGAAATTGCTTCTCTGGCAGTTGCCGGTATCAGCATATTTGGTATTATTTTGCTGGCCTTAATTGCGCCTATAATTTATGATACCCTCTTTACTGCTTCTTCTAAACAGGGCACACCGGGCATGCAGATAATGCGTATTAAAGTAGTAAAAGAGAATGGCCAGCCGCTTACCATGGGCGACGCCTTTATCAGGGCCCTGGTGAAATTTGTTACGGGGCAGTTTTGCGGTTTGCTGTTTCTGATTTGTTTATTTAATAAAGAAGAACAAAACCTGCACGACCTGGCCGCCCGTACTTTTGTAGTTGAAAGTTAAAAATATGGGTTCTTCAACAGTTAAAGTATTGTTGGTGGTATTGGCACTGGCCGTTACCACCTATTATTTTTTCTTTCCTTCCATAAATTTCCTGCCAGACTTCCAGTGTCTTTTTCACCGGGTAACTGGTTTATATTGCCTGGGTTGTGGCGGGCAACGGGCATTTCATGCCTTGTTGCACGGCCATTTTGCTGTAGCCGCACAAAATAACCTGCTTGTTTTTTTAGTTGTGCCATTGGTTGGCCTAAAATTTCTGGAAGAAATAACCGGCAGAAAAACCTTTCCGTTGTTTTTCTACTCATGCAGGTTTTTATTGCCTTTAGTGGTGTTTGTAATAGTTTTTACAGTTCTCAGAAATATCCCCATTCCCCCTTTTCATTATCTGGCTCCTGCTGAATAATTTTCTTTTTACCGCTGAGTTGCACTGAGTTAAGGCACGGAGTTTCACTGAGTAAGTGAATCGCAGAAAAAGAGATAACAGCTAAAATTACCAACCTTAAAACATCATTTTCTGTCTGAGCAAGATTAAAAATCGGGAAATGTATTTATGGAAGAAGCAAAAAAACTTCAGATTTTTATTGGCGGACGGCTAGTCTGCGAGTTTAAATGATGAGGGTTTTTGGTTACTTTTTCCGCAAAAAGTAACAACAGAGGAATAAAAAATTCAATAGAGTATAATTGATGAGGACCATCAATAAAAAAAAGTTGTTACCAGTAAAGATAACAACTTTTCGTATCAAAAATAACTTACTACTTCGCATCAACAACGGCAATAGCCACCATATTCACAATCTCTCGTACAGAGCTACCCAACTGCAACACGTGAACCGGTTTTTTCATACCTAAAAGAATCGGCCCGATTTTCTCGATGTTCGCAATTTCTTTTACCAGGTTATAAGCAATGTTGGAAGCCGAAAGATTCGGGAAAATAAGTGTGTTAGCACCACCCTCAACCAGGTCGCAGAAAGGATGATTCTCTCTCAGTAAGTCCAGGTCAAACGGTAAGTGGGCCTGCATTTCGCCATCTACTATCATAGTCGGGTGCTTTTCTTTCAGAATAGACACCGCCTTCTGCATTTTGGCTGCATCTTCGCCGTCGGCACTGCCAAAGTTAGAGTACGTGAGCAAAGCAATACGGGGTTTAATATTAAACTTCTCTACCTCTTTAGCGGCCAGTTCGGTAATCTCTACAATCTCATCAGTAGTCGGGTTGAAGTTGACAGTGGTATCAGCCAGGAACAACGGACCAAAACGGCTCATCAGAATATACATACCTGATACTTTCTTTAAGCCTTCCTGGCGACCCACAATCTGCAATGCCGGACGAATTGTCTCAGGATAATTACGCGTCATACCCCCAATCATGGCTTCGGCTTCGCCGGTTTCTACCATCATGGCACCGTAGTAATTGCGGTTTAGCATAACCATTGTGGCTTCAAACTTATTAAACCCTTTGCGTTTGCGTTTTTCGTAGAATAACTCACCGAATTTCTTAAGGTTTGGCTCCTGCTTGGCAGCGCGCGGGTCTATGATTTCAACCCCGGCAATATCAATGTGGTTTTCTAATACCAGCTGATTAATCCGGTTTTCGTTACCTAGCAAAATAGGTATGGCAATGTTTTCATCTATTACCTGCTGGGCTGCTTTCAGTACCGTCAGGTTTTCTGCATCAGCAAAAACCACACGTTTTTTCGGATTCTGTTTAGCTTTTGTGATAATCACCTTGGTAAGTGTGTTATCCTGCCCTAAACGTTTCGATAATTGGGTATCGTAGGCCTCCCAGTCACTAATCGGAAACTTGGCCACGCCGGTATCCATAGCCGCTTTGGCAACTGCCGGTGCAACCGTCGTAAGCAGGCGGGGGTCAACTGGTTTTGGTATAATATACTTTTTGCCAAAAATCAGGTTGTTTTCGCCATAAGCCATATTTACAATATCCGGCACAGGCTTTTTGGCCAGGTCTGCCAGGGCATGTACGGCCGCCAGCTTCATTTCTTCATTAATGATTTTCGAGCGTACGTCCAGCGCACCTCTGAATATATATGGGAAACCCAGCACATTATTTACCTGATTGGGGTAGTCTGACCGCCCGGTGGCAAAAATAATGTCTTCACGGGCAGCCATGGCCTCTTCATAAGAAATCTCAGGCGTTGGGTTGGCCATAGCAAACACAATACAGTCTTTAGCCATTACCTTCACCATTTCTTGTTTCAGTGTATTACCTTTAGACAAACCAATAAAAACATCTGCGCCGTTCAGGGCTTCTGCCAGTGTGGTTTCAGCAGGCAGGTTATCGTTGGCAAATTCAATCTTTTTGCCATCCAGATTCGTACGGCTGGGGTGAATAAGCCCCTTGCTGTCGAACATGAAAATGTTTTTCTTCTGCGCCCCAAGGCTGTTATACAAACGCGTGCATGAAATGGCCGAAGCCCCCGCGCCATTGATCACAATCTTTACATCTTCAAATTTTTTGTTTACCAGTTCCAGTGCATTTTTTAACGCAGCGGCCGAAATAATGGCTGTGCCGTGCTGGTCATCGTGCATTACCGGAATATTCAGCTCGGCTTTCAGCCGTTCTTCAATTTCAAAACACTCAGGGGCCGAAATGTCTTCCAGGTTCACACCACCAAAAGTGGGTTCAAGAATCTTCACGGTTCTTACAAACTCGTCAACATTTTTGGTGTTCAGTTCTATGTCAAATACATCAATATCGGCATATATTTTAAACAAAAGGCCTTTGCCTTCCATTACGGGTTTTCCGGCTTCCGGCCCAATATCACCCAGCCCTAAAACGGCTGTTCCGTTAGATATTACGGCTACAAGGTTTCCCTTGGCGGTATATTTGTAAACATCTTCCGGATTCTCATAAATAGCCATACATGGTTCGGCCACACCCGGCGAATACGCCAGGGTAAGGTCTCTTTGTGTGGCAGTTTCTTTTGATGGAATCACCTCTATTTTGCCCGGACGCCCCTTGGCGTGGTAATGCAAGGCTTCTTCTTTCAGTGTTTTATTAGAACTCATATTTCGAATAAATTTTGATTCTGGCGGCAAAGGTAAGCAATGTTAATTGTTTGATGGAAAGAAAATCGGGTTTTTAGGCCTGATGCCAGGCTGCCGTTTTTCATTTTGTGGCGGACATAGTGGTTTCTACTCATTTATTGTTGATGTTATCGGTTAATATGTCTTCAAATTTATCGATGTTGCTAAACGCCAGATTCATTTTGTTGCGGTCGAACTCATTTTCATTGTTCGATATCCAAACCGTTGCCACACCATTGCCAATAAAGTTGGTAATGGCGCGGGCTTCTGACATGAACCTGTCTACACCCAGCAGCAGGGCCAGCCCTTCTACCGGAATCACCTTGATGGCCGTCAGGGTAGAGGCCAGCACAATAAAGCCGCTGCCCGTTACACCCGCCGCTCCTTTGGAGGTTACCATCAGGATGCCAATGATGGTCAATATCTGCTGAATATCCAGATGCACATTAAATACTTGCGCTAGGAAGATTACGGCCATTGATAAATAAATAGTTGTGCCGTCAAGGTTAAACGAATACCCTGCCGGAACCACCAGCCCCACCACCGATTTTGAACACCCCATTTTTTCGAGTTTCTCCATCAGCGAAGGCAAGGCAGCTTCTGATGAAGATGTACCCAGCACAATCAGCAGTTCTTCTCTGATATACTTCAGAAACTTCAACAGGCTTATTTTGTAATGGTTTAGTATAAAATACAGCACCACAAATACAAAAATGGCCATGGTGGTATAAACTGTGGCCATCAGCTTGGCCAGCGGAAGCAGCGTTTTAATGCCATACCTGGCAATGGTAAAGGCCATGCCCCCAAATGCCCCGATGGGCGCAAAGAGCATTACCTTATGCAACGCCCAGAAAACTTTTTTTGAAATGGGCGATAAAAAATTAACCACTGCCTGCCTGCCGGAGTAATTGCTCAGCAACACCCCCAGCGCAATGGCAACTACCAGCACCTGCAGGGTTACGTTGTCCCAGAAAAATTTTATCCAGCTGAAATGCTCCGCGCTTTGGGTGTATTTAGAGATATCGCCTCCCTTAATGTTTTCAGTTACCACGCCGTCGCCGGGGCGCAGAATGTTGGCAACAAAAACACCTACAATCAGCGCTATGGTGGTTACTACCTCAAAGTATATCAATGCTTTGGCGCCAACCTTGCCTACTTTTTTCAGGTCGCCCATCGATATAATACCCAACGTAATGGTAAGAAATATAATAGGATTAATGAAGAGTTTTACGGTGCTGATAAAAACACTGCTCATCATTTCGCAGAACGTGGTTTTTATTTCAAATTCAGAAACAAAGAGGTTTATTTTTATGCCTTTTTCAAGAATGGGTTTCAGGGCAAAGCCGGGGTTATAATGGCCCAGTAAAACACCACAGATAATGGCCGTAAGTACCCAGAAAGTAAGGTTGGTAAAAAGTTTTTTCATTAGAGTTGTTTTCCGCTTTGAAACATGGTTTCTGTTATATTTTTTCCTGTGTCGCTATCCAGTATAATTTTCCACTGCCCTTCGGTTTTTCTTAGTACCACTGTAAATTTGCCGTAATAATGATTTACTTTGCCGTCGGCTTCCGTAGACGTTATGCGGTAGTATCCGGTTTCGTAGGCTGTGGTTGCGTTATGGATGCGGTTTTCAAAGCTGAATGCAATACTTTGTTTTCTTTTTTGCTGCTGTTGATATGCATTGCTTTGTTTATTCCCCAGGGCGTATTCCTGATAGGTAAGAATTTTGCCGGCATCAACCGGTACACGCACCAGGTCTTTTGCGTGCAAACGCATCAGGTTGTCGGCATTCATATCCTGATACGCTTGAATAAAAGGAAACCACACCTGCTCGTTGATTTCGGTTTCGGTGGCGTTGCTTTGGGCTTTAGCCGAAGAAAAACAGCACATCAGTATACAACTGACCAGGATTTTCATGAATTTTGATGAAAGTTATTGGCAAATCAGGTTATAAAACAAATGTAAGCATTTTTATTTGATTTAGTGATTTAGTGATTGAGTGAATGAGCGATTGAGTGAATGAGTGATTGCAAGCTGATAAGTTTTAAAATAATCAAAAAATACATTTTGTAGTTTTTTATCATTCATATCGTTAAATTAGAATCACTAAATCAGCAAACGTTGCCCGCTAAATCGCTAAATCACTCATTCACTAAATCACTAAATAGCTAAAGGATATATATGCCAAAAGTACGGAAAGAAGAAGAGAAAATTAATTTTCGGCAAAGACTACAATCGCTCCGCAACCTGCCTGTGTTTGTTAAAGAAGTATATCAAACCTCACCTGCATTAACAGTCGGAAATATTGTACTTCGTGCCATGCGGTCTGTTATTCCGTTGCTGGTGCTATACTTGGGCAAATTGATTATTGATGAGGTTATCGTATTAATAAACACGCATGCTACTGATTATCAACACCTCATTCTAATTATTTTATCAGAATTCGGCCTTGTAATTATTAGTGATATACTGGCAAGGGGCATTACACTTACCGATGGCCTGCTGGGTGATATGTTTGCCAACAAAACTTCAATAAAGCTGATGGAGCACGCCGCTTCGCTAGACCTGGCCCAGTTTGAAGACGCCACCTTTTATGATAAACTGGAAAGAGCCCGCCAACAGGTAAACGGACGAACGGCGCTACTATCGCAGACTTTCACGCAGGCGCAGGATCTGGTAACGATGGGCAGCTTAATGGTGGGGCTGGCGGCTTTTAATCCTTGGCTCATTCTGCTTTTATTGGTGGCGGTTATTCCGGCCTTTATGGGTGAACTGTATTTTAACGCCAAAAGTTATTTTTTACAAAGAGGCTGGACACCCCAGCGACGAACGCTCGATTATTTCAGATACATTGGCGCCAGCGACGACACCGCCAAAGAAATAAAACTCTTTCGTTTGTCTGGCTTTCTGGTCGACAGATACCGCAGCTTGTCGACTCAATATTTTAATGAATCTAAAAAACTCGCTGTCAGCCGCGCGGTATGGGGGGCGCTGTTGGTAACCATAGGCACGGTGGGCTATTTTTCTGCCTATGGCATTATCGTCTTTGATACCATCAAAGGTGCCATTTCGGTTGGTACACTTACTTTTCTTACTGGGTCGTTCAGGCAGTTGCAGTCTTTTCTTGAGAACTTTCTGAGCCGGTTTAATTCTATTTCTCAGGGAGCGCTTTATCTGAATGATTTGTTCGATTTCTATCGTATGGAGCCGCACATTGTGTCGCCGACGAATCCGAGACCTGTTCCGAATCCTATTAAAGATGGTTTTGTTTTTGAGAATGTAGGGTTTAAGTATCCGAGGTCTGACAAATGGGCAAACCGGAATCTGAGTTTTACGCTGCATGTGGGTGAAAAACTGGCACTGGTAGGGGAGAACGGCTCTGGTAAAACTACGTTGGTAAAACTGTTAACCCGCCTGTATGACCCTGACGAGGGTAGAATTTTACTGGATGGATATGATTTAAGAGAATATGATCTGGAAGACCTTCGCCGGCAGATAGGAGTGATATTTCAGGACTTCCAGAAGTTTCAGTTTACGGCCGGTGAAAACATAGCCGTAGGTGATATTGATTCTTTAGAAAACAAGCCCGAACTGCAACGCGCCGCCGGACAAAGTCTGGCAGATGCCGTAATTGAAAAACTACCTTTGCAATATGACCAGCCACTGGGGCGCAGGTTTGCCAAAGGTATTGAATTGTCGGGCGGCGAATGGCAGAAAGTTGCACTGGCCCGCGCCTACTTGCGAGAAGCCAACGTGGTGATACTTGATGAACCCACAGCAGCCCTGGATGCCCGTTCTGAATTTGAGGTTTTCAAACGTTTTGCAGAACTCACCAAGGGCAAAACGGCCGTGCTTATTTCGCACCGCTTCTCAACCGTCCGCATGGCAGACCGCATTCTGGTACTTGATAAAGGCCAGATGCTGGAAATAGGCAGCCATGAAGAATTGTTGGAGAAAAATGGCAGATATGCCGAGCTGTTTTACTTGCAGGCAGAGGGGTACAGGTAGGATATTACACCACCTGTTAATTTAAAGTTGAAGATTGCGCAAGAATGTATGCCAATTTATATATTTGTTAAGATTTGAAACTTGCATGCGAATTTCAAGTAAAAAGAATCAAGATGGAAAAAATAGAAATAAAAGGATACAAATCAATAAAAGAATTATCTCTCCCGCTTCGCCCAATTAATATCTTAATTGGCGCAAATGGGAGTGGAAAAAGTAATTTTCTTTCTTTTTTTGATTTCTTGAAGCATATATATAGGGGAAGCCTGAGAGAGTATGTAGCGCTTAAAGGTATTGACACTTTTTTGCATAAAGGGGATAAGGTAACAAGTGAAATATCAAGTCATTTAGAATTTAAGGGTGCTAAATTTACCAATGGATATTCTTTTACAATAAAAAAAGGAGAGGCTGGTTTTGTTTTTACCAAAGAGGGAATGTGGTATGACAATAATCCTTTTTCAGATAATCCTATAGATATTGCTTCATTAAATGGTGATTCAAAGCTAAGGTTTCAAACAAAACCAAGGGCAACTTATTTAAAAAAGTATTTAGATCAGCTTTTCAAATATCACTTTCATGACACTGGTGAAAGTTCACCATTTAACAAAGAATCTAATATTGATAATGATAAGTTCTTTCTTTACGAAAAGGGGGATAATCTTGCGTCTTTTTTATTTGGAATATATAGCGAAAACAAAATAGTTTACAATAGAATCATAAAGGTTATTCAGTCAATTGCTCCTTATTTTCTTGATTTCTTTTTTAGACCTGAGACAAATGGTAATTTAAAGCTAAGGTGGCAAAGTAAATTTACTTCAACAATTTTTGGCACTAATGATTTGTCAGATGGAACAATAAGGTTTATTGCTTTAACGGTACTTTTCATGCAGCCTAATCTGCCGCAAACAATAATTATTGATGAACCAGAGTTGGGATTACATCCAACTGCCATTGCAAAATTAGCAGGGCTTGTGAAATCTGCTGCTTCTAAAGACTGTCAGGTAATATTGGCAACTCAATCTACTGATTTAATAAGTCATTTTGAGCCGGAAGATATTATTACAGTAGACCAAATAAATGGTGAAAGTATTTTCAAGAGACTAGATTCTGAAACATTGCACTTATGGTTAGAAGATTACACCATTGATGATTTGTGGAAAAGGAATATAATTGAAACAGGCCAACCTAATTTTAGTTAAATCTTATGAAAAGACTAATTATTATTTGCGAAGGCGAAACAGAACAACAATTTTGTCAAACACTTCTTTATCCGCATTTTTATTCAAAAGGGATAATTATTTCCGCCCCAAAAATCAAGCAGTCAAATGGGAGAATTGTTAGTTGGAAGTTTCTAAAAAAGGATATCGAAAATCTTTTAAAATCTGACCCAAAATCTTTAATTACAACATTAATTGATTATTATGGGTTGGAGGCCAGACATAGTTTTCCAAATTGGCAGATTGCTCAGGCTAAAACTGATGTGAGTAAGAGAATACTTGAGTTAGAGAATGGAATGAAAGAGGATATTGAAGAATCATCCAGTAGAAGATTTATCCCTTACATTCAATTGCATGAATTTGAAGGGCTTTTGTTTAATGATATTAATGTCTTTTCCAATTTTTTTAACGATGAAGAAATAGTTGGAAAAGAAGAATTGAAAAATGTGTTTATCAAGTATGAAAACCCAGAAATGATAAATAATCATTTTGAAACGGCTCCATCAAATCGTTTGAAAAGAATCATAAAAGGATATGATAAGACTTTATACGGGAGTATGTTAGCTGAATATATTGGGCTTGAAAATTTAAGGCGAAAAGCACCACGATTTAATGCATGGATTACTACTTTAGAAAATCTTTAAACAATTTTTTGATAATAAGGCCTATTTTTCCTCATCCCACAACGCAAAAGCAATCCTCAGTTTGCCGTAGTCATACAACCCCTCCAAGTCCTCAAAGAGTGGTTTCAGAGGGTCGGTTTTTTTGATGTTCAGTCGCATGGCGGCGGCAATTATCTGGTTGTATTCGTAGGCAGGTAATAAATCGTGCAGGTTAATATCATTTCCTTCTTCGTGCAGCTTTACTAAATGGCTCAAAATGGTTGCCTGGTTTAGCTTACGTTCCTGAGCAATTTCCTCTACCGACATCCCTTTCTGATACATATCCAGTGTTGCAGCAAACGTAAAACCCTTTACAAGTATGGTTTTACCTTGTTCGGAATGTTCTCTGGCAAAATCGAGTATTTCATTAATAAACGCCTCTCCATACTGCCTGAATTTCTGTTCTCCCACGCCAGATACTGTCAGCATCTGTAGTCGGTTAACGGGTCTTTTCTGCGCCATGTCAGACAGCGTAGCATCAGAAAACACCACAAACGGTGGCAGATTCTGCTCATCAGCCAGTTTTTTGCGTAATTGCTTCAGTTTGTTAAACAGGGCATCGCGTATAATTTCTTTCTTCGGTTTCTCTTTCGGAGCCTCGGCCTCCAGTCGGGCTTTTTTTACTTCAAAAGGCTCAAATCTCACCAGTTCTACTTTTCGTTCACCTTTCAGCACCTGCCACGACCGCGCATTCAGTTTCAGGGCGTGTCTTTCGTCGTAGGCAATATCTATAATACCCGAGTTCAGCAGTTGTGTTATGTAGTCGGCCCATTCTTCATATTTCAGTTCTTTACCAGCCCCAAAGGTTTTCAGGGTCTGGTAGTTATGCTCAAATATCTGGCGGGTTTGCGCACCGCGTAGAATCTCAATCAGCAGCCCCATCGCTACTTTTTCTTGCGCACGTGCAATGGCCGATAAGGCCTTCTGTGCAAAAACGGTGGCGTCAAACCTTACGGGTGGGTTCCGGCAAACGTCACAATTACCGCAGTCCTGATGTACTTCTTCATTAAAGTAGCTTAGCAGTACACGCCTGCGGCAAATTTCTGTTTCGGCATATTGCTTCATGCGGTCCAGCTTTGCCAGTTGCACCTCTTTCATGTCTGGTGGCAGCTCCGACTTCTCAATCATTTCCTTCCGCGTTACAATATCTGCAAAACTGTAAAACAACAGCGTATCAGATGGCATCCCGTCTCGCCCTGCCCGGCCAATCTCCTGATAAAAACTCTCCACATTAGATGGCAGGCTATAATGTATCACAAACCGCACGTTCGACTTATCAATGCCCATACCAAAGGCTATTGTTGCTACCATTACCTGTATCTCATCTTTAATGAAAGCATCCTGCACCTCCGAGCGCGTTTGCGCATCAACACCGGCATGGTAGTGCATGGCTTTAATTCCCAGTTTGCGTAGTCCTTCGGCCACCTCTTCTGTATTCTTGCGGCTCAGGCAATAAATAATGCCCGGTTCCCCCGGCCGGCTGGCAATAAACTGATGTATCACTTTCAGGCGGTTTCTTCCCGGCGACACCGCGAGGCTCAGGTTGGGGCGGTCAAAAGAGGCAATAAAAGTAGTGGCATCGGCAATGCCCAGTTGTTTCAGAATATCCTTGCGCGTTACCCTGTCGGCCGTAGCAGTAAGGGCAACCATTGGGGTATTGGCAAAGACACTTTTCAATATATGCAATTGGGTATATTCAGGCCTGAAATCATGCCCCCAGGTTGAAACACAATGAGATTCATCAACGGCAATCAGCGAAACTTTCAGGGTCTTTATGTATTCCAGATAATTATTGCTTAGCAGTTTTTCCGGCGAAATATACAGTAATTTCAATGCACCCGAGCGACACTGTATTTCAATTTCCCTTTGTTCGGTGGGCGATAAAGAACTATTAATAAACGCAGCCGGAATACCATTGGCCAGCAATGCCTGCACCTGGTCTTTCATGAGTGCAATAAGCGGAGATATCACCAGCGTTAATCCTTCAAAAACCATAGCAGGCACCTGAAAACAAACCGACTTACCGCCTCCGGTGGGCATCAGCACCAGGCAATCCTGCCCGGCCAGTATGGTATCAATGATTTCAGACTGAAACGGTCGGAAGGAATCGTAGCCAAAATACTTCTTAAGAACCTGTTCTTTAGTCATGAGCACAATTAAATCTTCTATTAAACTTTAAGTGGTTGCGGTAAGCGTCCCTTTCGGGACGAAATATCAGTAGAAACTTTAACCTTGTTGATGCTTTCTATTTACTTTAGGGACGGTATATTTAAACATTTCGTCCCTGCAGGACTTAAAAATCAATTTTACTATCAAACGCAGCTAATGGTATATTAAGTTTTAACTGGTCTTTTGCAACAAAATAATGCATAACTCTGCTATCTCCACAAATATCTTGTATTTTTACAAAAGAATAAACAACAAACTTGTATTACCGTATGAAAAAAAACATCTTAGCAGTTTTTCTCTTTAGTTCGTGCTCATTTTTATATGCACAAAACCCAAACACCCTCGACAAAGCAAAAATCTACGCAGCTACTATTTCTGCCGACAACCTCAAAAAAGACCTGACCTACATTGCTTCTGATGAACTGGAAGGCCGCGATACCGGCTCGGAAGGACAAAAAAAAGCCGCCGATTACATTGCCAAACGCTTTGCAGATCTTGGCCTGCAGCCTGTAGCATCTGACGGCAAAGGCGGCAAAGGCTATTTTCAGCATTTTAATCTATACAAAAAGGGCTGGAAAGACGCCTACATCAAAATAGGCAACAAAAAGAAAGAATTTTTTAAAGATTATTACCCCAATGGCCTTACCAGCATACCGCAGGAAGAATCGGTGCAGGTAGTTTTTGCAGGCTATGGGGTAGAGGCCGCTAATTACAGCGACTACAAAAATATTGACGTAAAAAATAAAGCTGTTGTAATTCTGGAAGGCGAACCCAAAGATGCTGCCGGCAAAAGTTATGTAACAAAAGACGGAGAGAAGTCGGAGTGGGATGACAAAGCCGGCTTCACCAGAAAAACCTCACTGGCGGCTGGCAAAGGTGCCAGAATGCTTTTTGTGGTGTCGGCCTCAGACGAGACCGGATTCAAAAGTCTGGCAGCCGAAAGACGTGTGGTGTTGTCGCGTTTCAACCGCATGAGCATCAGCCAGGCCACAACGCCAGAACAGCCTACCACAAACCCGGTTTTTTATATTTCAAAAGCCATGGCCGCCGAAATGCTCGATATCAAGCCTAAAAAATTTGATAAACTGGTTAATAAAATGGTAATCAGTGGCGTTAGCAGTGCGGGTTCGGTTAAAGAATCGAAGGTATCGGTTAAAGCCGAAAGGGGAGAAGTACCCGTTGAAACGATGAACGTAATGGGTTTTCTGGAAGGAACCGACAAAAAAGATGAAGTGGTGCTGATAACCGCACATTACGACCACGTGGGTATTCAGGGCGGGCAGATACATAACGGCGCCGATGACGACGGCTCAGGTACCTGTGCAGTTCTTGAACTGGCCAGGGCATTCAGCCAGGCAAAAAAAGACGGCTTCGGGCCTCGCCGCAGTATTTTGTTTATGACAGTAACAGGCGAAGAAAAAGGCCTGTTGGGGTCGCAGTACTATGCCGACAAAGACCCCGTTATTCCGCTGGCTAATACCGTGTGTGACCTGAACATCGACATGATTGGCCGCATAGACAAAGAACACGCCCCGCGCGAAGACTACGTGTATATCATCGGCTCTGATAAATTATCTTCAGAGTTACATCAAATAAGTGAAGAGGCCAACAATAATTCGGTTAAATTTCAGTTAGATTATACATACAACGATCCCAAAGACCCAAACAGATTCTATTATCGTTCAGATCATTACAACTTCGCCAAGCATAAGATACCCGTTGCTTTCTACTTTACAGGGGTGCATGCAGACTACCATCGCCCGGGTGACGACGTAGAGAAAATCCTTTTTCCTAAATACAGACAGATTACAGAACTGGTATTTCATACAGCATGGGGGGTGGCGAATCGTGACGAAAGACTGAAAGTTGACAGTAATAAGCCCTGACCGGCCGGTTTTTTTTAAAAAAATAGTATTTTTCTGTGAAAAAAAATTGAGAACGAAAGTTTTAGTTATATGGCCGGAAGCATAATATTTAACTATCTGATAATGAAAAAGTTATGTTTTTAGCCCATACGGAAAATAGATATAATCAATCTTTAAAAAATGCAAAAGTATATTCTGATGATAAAAATTTATAAGGTTTGATATTTTTTGTTTCACCGATTTTGCTTAAACTTGTCCCACGATTGAAAAAGAATATTTAGCAGGTTTTTACAAAATTTTCTATTATTAATATTCTTTGTTTTAAAATTTTAACTTTTATTTACCAAAAAATTCATTGTATCATTTTTTAAAACCCTAAAAATTTCAAAGCTAATGGAAAAAAAGACTACAGCCCCAGCAGCAAAACCAGCAGCCCCTAAGTCTTCAAGTGGTGGATTAAATCCAGCGTTCGTTATCCCAATTTTATTAGTTATCGGTTTTTGTTTGTGGTATTTCATCCTAGGTGACTCAGCCAACTTCTCAGATCCTGAAACTAAACACAAACCAATTACTGCTATGGGTATAGTTTATTCAGGAGGTATCATCGTACCTATCCTGTTAACTTTCATGCTTTCAGTATTGGTATTCTCTATTGAGCGTTTCATTACAATCAACAAAGCTTCTGGTACAGGTGATTTGGACGCCTTCGTTCGTAAAGTACGTTCGTTAGTAGACTCAAACAACATTGCAGAAGCTATCAAAGAGTGTGACAAACAAAAAGGTTCAGTAGGTAACGTTACTAAAACCGCTCTACAAAAGTATAACCAATTGGCCGCTGATACTTCATTATTGAAAGATCAGAAATTGGTTGCACTTCAAAAAGAAGTTGAAGAAGCAACAACACTTGAGCTTCCAATGTTAGAGAAAAACCTTACTATTCTTTCAACACTAGCATCAGTTTCAACCCTTGTAGCCCTATTAGGAACTGTAATCGGTATGATTCGTTCATTCTTTGCGCTTGGTTCTGGTGGTGGTGCCCCTGATGCATCTGCTCTTGCAACTGGTATTGCTGAGGCCTTGATTAACACAGCCTTGGGTATCGGTACATCAGCGATCTCAATCATCATGTATAACTTATTTACCTCAAAAATAGATACGCTTACTTACAAGATTGACGAAATCGGAATGAGCCTTCAGCAAAACTTCGCTGCTCACCACTAAGAAAAGCAGTAAAGTTAACAGTAGTTTAAACTTTTAAATTTTTAAACAAAAGCTATGGCAGCACCGAAACCAGCCAGAAAAAGTCCATCAATGGATATGACTGCGATGTGTGACGTTGCGTTCCTACTCCTTACATTCTTCATCATGACAACCCAGTTCAAAAGTCAGGAGTCTGTAACAGTAGATACGCCTTCATCAGTGTCAGAAATTAAAGTTGAAGACAAAGATATGGCTACGATTACCATTGATAAAGACGGCAAATATTATTTTGGCGTTACTAATCCGGTTGACAGATACGCGCTTATTCAGAAAATGAATGAGAAGTATAGCGCCGGCCTTTCGGAATCTGAGCAGGCTAGTTTTACAAAGTTATCTGAAACCGGTGTTTCAATCACTTCTCTAAAACAATATCTTGCACTTCCGGATGCACAGAAAGGTCAGGTGAAAATTGCAGGTATTCCAAACGACAGTACAAAAAGTGAGTTGGTTGACTGGGTGAAAACCTATTTGTCAGACATCAACAAAAAAGCGAAACTGGCTGTTCGTGGCGACGTGAAAACGCAGTACCCTGCAATCAAAAAATTGTTTACAGAACTTGGTAAAAACGATATTAACAAATTTCAGTTAATTACCGATTCTGAAACGAAAGAATAGTAAATTTTCGAACCCTTAAATTACCAGATATAAAATGGCAGAAATACAGGAGTCCGGTGGTGGTGGTAAGAAAGGCGATAAGGTACGGTCCAAGAAAGCAGGTGGTAAGCCTGATATGACACCCATGGTGGACTTGGGCTTCTTGTTGATTACTTTCTTTATGTATACCACTACATTCGGCAAGCCCAACATGATGAAGCTGAACATGCCTGATAAACCAAAGCCTGATGATCCGCCACCACCAGAGGTAAAGGTAACCAACACCATTACCGTTTTGATGGGGAAAGATGACAGAATCTTTTGGTATCAGAAGCCTCTTACGGATTTAACCGTAGCAGATATTACCGAAACAGATTACTCTGCCGAAGGTATCAGAAAAGCTGTATTAGTTAAGAAGGCCAATGCACTTGATGTAAACAAGTTTACTGTTATCATCAAACCAAGTGATGAAGCTAACTGGAAGAATACTGTAGATATTTTGGACGAAATGGCAATTACGAAGTCAGACCGCTACGCAATTGTTGATTTGGCTCCGAAAGAGAAGGAATTGCTTGACCAAAAGCTGGCAGAACCTAAAAAATAAGTAATCTAAGGAAAAAACAAACAAATCAATGGAAGCAAAAAATGCTAGTAACATCACCTTAGATGAAATTGTATTCGAAGGACGTAACAAAGAATACGGTGCATATTCACTAAGGAAGAACTACTCAAGGTACCTTACCAAAGCTTCTGTTATTGGTATTGGTATATTTGGTGGAGCATTGTTAGCGGCTTGGAGTGTTAATAAATTTGGCGGTAATAAAGAAGAAGAGCTTCAAACCGTCGAAATTGACCTCTCTAAGTTAAAGGAAGAAAAACAGGAAGAGAAAAAGCCTGATATTCCGCCTCCGCCTCCAGAGCCTGAACCACCAAAGCAGGAGATAGCGCAAATTAAATTCATTCCGCCTGAACCTAAGGCCGATGAAGAAGTAAAGAACGAAGAACCACCACCAAAAGTGGAAGAGGTTGAAAATAAGGTTATTTCTAACGTAAACAAAGAAGGTGTTGAAACTGAAGAAGTTGCAGCGGCACCTCCACCGGTAGAAGCGCCTAAACCAGCTGAAATCGCTCAACCTAAAGAAGATGAAATCTTCACTACGGTTGAACAGCAACCGGAGTTTCCGGGCGGTCTTAAAGAGATGTATGCCTTCATTGGTAAAAATCTTAAATATCCGTCTGCAGCTCAAAGAGCCAATATTTCAGGTAGAGTATTTGCTAAGTTCGTTGTTGAAAAAGACGGACGCATTGGCGACGTACAAATTCTGAAAGGTATTGGATTTGGTTGCGACGAAGAGGCGCAAAGAGTGATTAAGTCGATGCCAAAATGGAATCCGGGTAAACAAAATGGTCGTAGCGTGCGTGTATTCTTCACCATGCCGATTAATTTCCAACTTGAGTAATAATGGCAGCACGACGTAATTCATCAGACAAGCAGCGTCAGGTATTTCAAAGGGTCTTACAATTGTCAATGGGCTTGTTTGCCCTGGTTTACATGGTTTTAGGATACTTTGTAATTAAGTTGAAATGGTTGATGGTACCGCTTTCAGATACGCTCGCTTATGCAATGGGCGCTTTATTGATAGCCTATGGTATTTTCAGAGCATACAGAGCCTATCTGTCAATCAAAGACACGATGAATGACTGATTTTTTTCTATAAAAACATGCCACTTTGTGTAACAGGGTGGCATATTTTTTTTAATTATTTTTTAATAATATACGGTCTGTTATTTTTTTTTCGTTGTTTATATAGTATTTTTACATTGTTCAAACTTAAACTATTATAGAATTACTACAATGAGGAAGTTAATTCTCTTGGCTATCTGTGCTTTGCTTTTTTTGCGGTGTTCTAAACCCGACAAGCCGGATTTACCAAACGATGGGGAAATAACAATTGCAGCCGACGAATCACTTAAACCTATTATTGATGCTCAGGTAATGGCTTACAACGCGCATTATCCGAAAGCCATTTTACATGTCAGATATATGCCTGAGCAAAAGGCGATGTCGTTGATGCTAAGTGATTCAGTTGATATTGCTGTTACAACCCGTGAAGCAACGCAAAATGAACAGTCTTTTTTTGCGTCGAAAAAAATAGCCTACCTGCCCGCAAAAATGGCGCTTGATGGTGTGGCTTTGATTGTAAACCCTGAAAACCCGATTGAAAATATTTCGCTGAAAGAGCTGAAAGATATTTTTGACGGCAAGGCGCATTCAGATTATAAACTGGTTTTTGATAACAGTAATTCAAGCAACCTGAATTACATGATGCAGAAATTACAGATAAAAGATTTGAACCGCGCCAATATCTTTGCTGCCAATGGCAATAAAGATGTAATAGAGTATATTAAGAAGAATCCAAAGGCTATTGGTATCATTGGTGGTAACTGGATTAGCGACCTTGACGACCAGAACAGCAGGGTTTTTATATCTAGTATCAAGGTGCTTGGGGTTGCTGCTTCAGATAGCCCGGCTGCCGCTGATTATTATAAGCCAACAACTGAATCGCTTCGTGCCAGAAGATATCCGCTTGAAAGACGCATTTATCTGCACACAATGGATCACTTCGGTTTAACCAAAGCATTTACCCGCTTTTGCTGTGCCCAGATTGGCCAGCTGGTGGTTGAAAAGTCCGGATTAATACCCTATTATGTCTATCCAAAAGGGGTGGTCATCAACAGAGAACAGCCCAAATAGAACCCTGCACCTATTTTTTTTGTTTTACAACTAAGGGATGCAGGCAAATCAGCATTAACAAATTATTAATAAACCTTAAATACAAGATTTTGTCTTAATCATCAATAGCAAAAGATTTAAAAAGTATTGCCCGATATGAACAAATTTTTTTCTGTATCGGAATTGTTTTTTAATTTTGCTTAATGTTTTTTTAATACAAAGAATCGTAAACCTAACTTCAGAGTGAAAATGAACAAGATTTTGAGATCTTTGTCAGTATCAGCAGTTGCGGTGCTGGCGTTGTCGTTCCACACCTTGGCACAAACAGTGCAGGACGGATTGAGAAATTTGGAGGCCGAGCGCTACAACGCTGCAGGAACTATTTTCAATCAACTGGTAAGCTCTGCTCCAACGGCAGAAAATTATTTTTATCAGGGTTACTATTATCTTAACTTGCCTGAGCCAGACCTTGAAAAAGCCAAAGATGCTTTTACTAAAGGAACAGCCGTTGATAAAAGACCTGATCCTCTGAACCGCGTAGGTTTAGGTGCAGTTAAATTATTGTCTGGCGATAAAGCAGGTGCAAAAGCTGACTTTGATTTAATTAAAAAAGATACAAAAAACAAAAACGCTGAAGTTTTATTCAGAATCGGAGATGCGTATGCTATTTCAGATAATCCGAAACTGAACGACCCTGCCGAAGCAGTATTGAATATTCAGGCTGGCCTTGACCTGCTGAAAGTAAAGAACAACCCTGATTATTACCTTGCGCTTGCAAAAGCTTATTTATTGAAAAACGATGGTGGCCCAGCCATGACAGCCCTTGAAAACGCCCTGGGAATGGGTCAGAAAGCGGCTATTATTCACACAGAAATGGGTAGAGTATGGTTTCAGGGTAAAAGCTATCCTTCAGCACAAAAAGAATTTACTGAGGCTATCACGGCCGACCCTGACCACGCACCAGCTTACAGATATTTAGGTAACCTTTATACCGTTTTCGGTAAATATGACCTGGCTGCTAAAAACGCCAAATTGTATCTTGAAAAAAGTGAGGCATCAGACGCTTCTAAACTTAATTACGTAAAACTTGCATTTACCGTTAAAGATTATGATGGCGCTACAAACGTGTTGAATTCTATCTTCGATAAAATCCAGGACCCTGTTAAATATCGTTTGAGAGGTTATACGCAAGTTGAAAAAGGTGAGTGTGCCGAGGGTATCAAAAATATCCAGGAGTTTTTAAACAAGGCTCCAAAAGATCGCCACCTGCCATCTGATTACGGTACAATCGGTAAAGGTTATATCTGTATCAAAGATGATGCAAATAAAGCATTGAACGATTCATTGGGTATCCTGAGCATGCAAAAGGCAATAGAAATGGGCGACACCACTTCCAATTATCTGAACGATATAGCCAATGTTTATAAAGCCGCTAAAAGATGGGATAAACTGGCTCAGACTTTAGAGAAATCAATTGCAGCTTCTAAAAAAGCAGGAGCACCGGATTACTATAACCTTGCTGACGCCTACATGCGTTCAAAAGAATATGTAAAAGCAGACTCAGCTTTGTCTAAAACAATTGAATTGTATCGTGATACCTGGTTGGTACCTTATATCATCAAAGCACGTGCAAAACAATACGCAAATCCGAACGACTCAACTTTCTCAGCTGCCAAGGTTTATGAAAAATACATTTCATTAGTGCCAGAGGCTGACAAAGTGAAAGATAATACAAAAAGATACCTGGCTGAGGCTTATGGATATCTGGGTACAAAGGCTCTTTTGCTTGATAAAGACACAACCAAGGCTAAAGAATACATGAACCTGGTGTTAGTCTACGACCCAACCAATCAGCAGGCTATCAAAGTTCTTGAAATTATTAATGGTGGTAATGGTACTGCTGCTCCGGGTGGAACAGCCGCGCCGGCCAACAATAATCCTGCAAATGGTGGTCCGAAAGGATGATGATTTAAAATAAAGTAAAAAAAATGAGGCTCGTTTCTGTCAGAAGCGGGCCTCATTTTTTTATTGGTTTCAAATTATTTGCATTGAAAATGTGCATCTTACAAAATTTGATTTTATTTTTGTCGTCCTGCTCTTTACGCAAACCTGAAAGGGACAGTTATGACCATTAATTTTATCTATGTTTAATCTTGTAATTTTTGGACCTCCCGGTGCCGGAAAAGGCACACAATCAGCTAAGATTATTAACCAATACAAGCTAGCTCATATTTCAACAGGCGATATGTTCAGAATGCATATCAGCCAGGATACCGAGCTTGGTAAGCGTGTAAAGCAGATATTGGCCGACGGATTGCTGGTGCCTGATTCTATCACCATTGATATGTTGGAAGAAGAGGTACAACGTAACCCCGATGCCAGCGGCTTTATTTTTGATGGTTTCCCTCGTACGGTTAATCAGGCCGAAGCGCTTGATAAATTCCTGGAGAGTAAAGGAGAAAAGATAGACCTGGTTTTGCAGCTGGACGTAACAGAGGCAGAAATTAAAAACCGCATTGCCGAAAGAAAGAAGGTAAGCGGCAGAGCCGATGACGACGAAGATAAATTATTAAAACGCATAGACGAATATTTTACCAAGACTATCCACGTGCTGCCGTTCTATCAGCAACAAGGCAAAGTGGTAAAGGTGAACGGTATTGGTGAAATAGAAGCCATATTCGGTGCCATTTGCGAAGCAATTGACTCCGCGATGGTTCATTGAAAACCATTTAGTGCTTGAGAACATTGGCGGTTTTACTTTTGCCGCTGCACAGATTATCTGGTTTTAATCAGGCAATTACTCATTCACTAAATCATACAATTGTTCAAACGACCCAAAGATTATGACAAGTAATTTTATTGATTATGTGAAAATAAATTGCCGTTCGGGCAATGGTGGGGCTGGGTCTAAACATTTTAGAAGAGAAAAGCATGTACCTAATGGCGGGCCAGACGGCGGAGACGGCGGCCGCGGTGGCCATATTGTTCTTAGAGGAAATGCCCAGCACTGGACACTCCTGCATCTGAAATACCGTAAGCACATAAAGGCTGAACACGGTGTAGCAGGTGAAGGTGGCAGAAGAGCCGGTGCCCAGGGTAAAGATGAAATTATTGAGGTGCCATTAGGCACTGTAGCCAGAGATGCCGAAACCGGTGAAATACTAGGTGAGGTAACACAAGACGGCGAAAAAATTGTTTTACTGGCAGGTGGCCGGGGTGGTTTAGGAAATTACCATTTCAGAAACTCAACCAATCAGGCGCCTGAATATGCCCAGCCCGGTGAAGAAGGTGAAGAGTCATGGATAATACTGGAACTGAAAGTGCTGGCCGATGTAGGTCTGGTGGGTTTCCCGAATGCCGGTAAGTCAACACTTTTGTCTGTGGTTTCCGCTGCAAAGCCCGAAATTGCCGATTATCCCTTTACTACCATTGTGCCAAATCTGGGTGTGGTGTCATACAGAGATTACAGGTCTTTTATTATGGCCGATATCCCCGGTATTATAGAAGGCGCCTCAGAGGGCAAGGGTCTTGGACTGCGTTTTTTGCGACACATTGAGCGTAATTCGATTTTGCTGTTTCTTGTAGCCGCCGATAGCGAAAACCCCCTGAAAGAGTATAAAACACTTCTGAAAGAAATAAAACTGTATAACCCCGAACTGCTCGACAAAAAACGTATTCTGGGTATATCAAAATCTGAGTTGATAGACGACAAACAATTGGCCAAAATCAGGAAGAAAATACCGCTTGATTTACCTTATGTGTTTTTCTCTTCTCTGGCTAACCAGGGAATCGACGAGCTAAAAGATTTAATCTGGCAAAATCTGAACGAAGAATAAGGTTCTTTTGCCAGAAATATAAACAGACTAGTTTTTTCCTGAATTGGCAAAAGCTTTTTTAAGATGAAAGCATTGAGGTGTGTGCCCTTAAAATTTTAGACCCCAGAGGCGCTTTCTATTTAATTTAACCATGAAGAAAGTACTTGTAATTTTATTTTTGTTTGTAAATTCAAGTGTTTTGGCACAACTCCAGATTACTTTTCCCATGAGCCGTGCTGTTTTTCAAAGAAACAGTTCTGGCGGAGGAGTGATTCCTGTGGCAGGTTCTTTTCAGTCGAAACTCGACAGGGTAGACGCACGCGTTTTAGCCATCAATGGTGGCGCCTCTACTGATTGGGCAACCATAAACATTAATCCTAATACCGGCACTTTCAATGGCAGCATTTCTGCCTGGGGTGGCTGGTATCAGCTGGAAGTACGAGGCATTAAAAATCAACAGATTGTAACAACTGCCGTATTAGATAAAGTTGGGATAGGTGAAGTATTTGTGATTGCCGGGCAGTCTAATGCCATGGGGTACGCAGGTTTCGGGAATCCCCCGGCAACTGATGACCGCGTCAATGTGGTTACAAATTACTACTCTTTTGGTCAGCTACCTGAAGTTCCATATCCTGTTATTGGTCACCTCGACGAAAATACAAAAATAGCTCCCTTAGGGGGTAGTTCATGGTGTTGGGGCAGGCTGGGCGACCTTCTTACTTCTAAGCTGGGTGTGCCTGTGTTATTTTTTAATACGGCCATGGAGTCAATGAGTGTTGAATCATGGCAGGTAAGTGCCGACGGTGGAAGAGGCTATGATTATTACTCTGGCAATTATGCATTACCCGGTTATCCATACGACAACCTTCGTAAATCGCTTTATAATTACGTAAATATGTTTGGTGCCAGGGCGGTATTATGGCATCAGGGTGAAACCGACAGCGATAAAGGCACTTCTTATGACGTTTACCGTAATACCCTTCAATACCTGATTCAGCGCAGCAGAACAGATAGCGGAAAAAATCTTAGCTGGGTTGTCAGTAAGGTGTCTCGCACTAAAGATAGGGCAACTTCTCCAACAATTTTATCTGCACAGGAAGCAGTTATTGTTAATTACAGCAACGTATTCAGAGGCCCCGAAACAGATGGTATTACTACCAGAATTGACGGCGTCCATTTTTTCGGGCAGGGATTAATTGACCTTGCCAATGCCTGGAATGATAAACTGAATACCGATTTTTTTAGCCGGTCAACCCCTGTTCAGGCTTCTGCGCTGGTAAATTTCAGTGTAAACTGCAATGTTCAGAATACCGGTGCGCCGCTTAATATGAGTATGCAGGATGGCTATATCAATTATAAATGGACCAACGGTTCTATTGATCTCAACAATAACAGGAATATTGCAGTTGGTAATGGTTTTTTCAGAGGGAAAGTATCCGATGCGCTGGGTAATGTTTATTTTACCCAGGGAATTAATTACTCAGGTGAGTTGATACCCGGCAGGCCGTTGATTATACCCGAAAGCGCCACC
Organism: Emticicia sp. TH156; assembly: GCF_002855535.1. Taxonomy (NCBI): domain Bacteria; kingdom Pseudomonadati; phylum Bacteroidota; class Cytophagia; order Cytophagales; family Leadbetterellaceae; genus Emticicia; species Emticicia sp. TH156. The sequence goes on along the minus strand of NZ_PKRS01000004.1, from coordinate 120,912 downwards.
AGTTTTTGTGATGGAGGGGCCGTAAGGCTATCAACTAATGTCGATGAAGACTTCTATTGGTCAACAGGTGCAAATACCAAATCTATAGTAGCCAATAGCGCAGGCTCATTTACAGTAACCAAATTTAATTATCTGGGCTGTAGTGCGGTATCAGAAGCCACCAATATTACAGTGTTTCCTAACCCTGAGGCCAGAATTATAGCCGATGGACCAACCACATTCTGTCAGGATAAAACCGTTACGCTCCGTTCTGTCGCCGCAAATGGCAATTTGTGGAGTACGGGTCAAAATACCCCAAGTATTACTATTGGTAATTCAGGTGATTATACCCTGAAAGTTAAAAACGAATTCGGTTGTGAAACTACTTCAAGCAAACTGACGGTAAAGGTTAACCCAAAACCGGCGAAACCTTTTCTGACAGCAAGTGGGCCTACAGTTTTTTGCGCCGATGCCAGCGTAACTCTTACTTCAGATGTCCGTGAAGGCATTCAATGGAGCACCGGGGCATCCTGGTACGAAATCATTGTGAACCAGACAGGTAATTATTCTGTAACAGCCACTAACACTTTTGGGTGCCAGCAGGTTTCTGAACCTGTGGCTGTTCAGGTAAATCCTCTACCGGCAAAGCCAACCATCTTTGCAAGTGGCCCTACTACTTTTTGCGAGGGCTCGAGTGTAATCCTTACGTCATCAACAAGTGCTAATGGTTATATATGGAATAATTCTACAGCAGCACAAACCGTTAATACCTCTACTTCAGGCGTGTTTTCTGTTAAAACCAGAAATGAAAACGGTTGTATCTCTCCGGCTTCTGACGAAGTACAGGTTGATGTAAAACCTAATGCTCAGGCTATTACGGTTGCGAAGTCTGGACCTTATTCACTGGAAGCCCTGCCCACAGGTAGTGTTGATTCACAATTTGAATGGCTCAAGGATGGCGTTAGGTTATCAGACACCGGAAAAATAATCAAAGGCCGGTCATCAGGTAATTATACCGTAAGGGGTTCAATAAGTTATATTGTTAATACAGGGGCTTCGCTAAAATGTTATTCTCCGTATTCGGCTCCTTTGTATTATGTAATAGACCCGGCTGATAACGGTACTATAGTTTTTCCTAATCCCGTGGTTGACGGACTAATGAATATTGAAACTCTGAAAGACTATACCAACGTTAATGTTACTTTTTTTGATATGAAAGGCAATAACGCTCTGGCTTTTTATATTGGTAATTTAAATACACGCCAAACCTTAAACCTGAAAAACCTGGCAAAAGGTTTATATGTGGTAAGAATTGTAAGCAAAGATTACCAGATACAAAAACGTGTTATTGTTGAATAACGGCCATGTCCTTTATTTTTGTTTTAGCCATCAGTAAATGCAACAAACAATTAGGTAAGTGTACGTTTTTTATTAAAAAAGTGTATAAATCTGAGTATAAATCTTTTTTAACCTGACTTTTATGCTGCATAAGAAATGGCTCGCTGTTATCTTCTGTATTTTTACACTTAGCGGTTACTCGCAAATTCAGATTAATTTTCCGGTTTCAAGAATTGTTTTTCAACGAAACAATAATAATGTAGCTACCGTAAATATTAACGGCAGCTACCTTAATTTCCTTGACCGGATAGAGGCAAGGGCGATTCCGGTAAAACAGGGGCAAGGCAAGGAACTGGGCTGGACCCCCATCGGCAACACGCTAACCACAGGAATTTTTAATGGGGCTTTTGAGCTGAGCGGCGGATGGTATAACCTTGAAATAAGAGGCATTCTAAATAATCAGGTAGTGGCTAGCGCTACCATAGAAAAAGTAGGTGTTGGTGAAGTATTTATAGTGGCTGGTCAGTCAAATGCTCAGGGAGATGCCAAATTTGCAGGTGGGGATATAGGCGCGACTGATGACCGGGTGTCAACCATTGACTTCTACCAGAATTTGCTGGACGAAACCATTCTTCCTTTCAGTTTTACTCAAATGGGCAATGCAACCCGCATGGCTCCTTATAATTATGTTCCCTGGTTTTGGGGCAGGCTGGGTGATAAGCTGGCCCAGAGGCTCAATGTACCTGTTTTGTTTTATGGTGCCGCTCTGGGCGGTATAGGTGCCAGTGCCTGGCAACGGTCTGCTAAAGGTGAAGATCTCACTAAAGAGCTGCCTACCTTTATTGGCGTACCCGGCATGCCGTATCGTGCCATGAAAGCCGCCTTGCAATACTATGTACCGCGCACCGGTGTACGTGCCGTGCTATGGCAGCAGGGCGAAAGCGACGAATCTACGCCTTCTGAAAAGTACCTTGAGTATATGAAGACCGTTATTGAAACCAGCAGGAAAGATAGTGGTAAAGAAGACCTGGCATGGGTAATGGCCAGGTCGTCGCGTAATCCGGTTGAACAACCTAATGTTATTAATGGCCAGAATATGATTATTGTTCAGGTCCCTCATGTTTTCCCCGGGCCTTTTACAGACCAGATAGTGGGCACAGACTACCGGGCAGATGGTATCCATTTTCATAAAGAAGGCCTGAATATGGCAGCTGAATACTGGAACAATGCCCTTGATAACAGAATCCTGACCAGCTCAAGTCCATTACCCGCCCGCACCTCTGTAGCGCTCAATGTAATTTGTAATGCCAACGACCAGAATGGTAAATTTAAAATTGAAGTGGCTGGCAATTACAGTAATTACCTCTGGAGCAACGGCAGCACTGCTCAGTCAATTGTTGTAAATAGCGGCAGTTATTCGGTTCAGGTACATGACGCTTCAGGAAATATCTATATTTCTCAGCCGGTTAATATTTCCGAACAGAACACGGTAACAAAACCGGTTGTTTCGGTTATGGGGGCGGCTATATTCTGCGACTCCGACAGTATCGTTCTGAAATCTTCTTCTTTAACGGGTAATGTCTGGAACAATAGTAAAACAGGCCAGAATTTGATTATTAGAAACAGCGGGACATATTTTGTTACCAGTTACAGTATTAACGGCTGCAAGGCTGTGTCAGACCCCGTTATGATAGAGGCCAGGCAGGGGCCGCCCAAGCCGGTTATCAGTGCCAGCGGCGCTATTACTTTTTGCGAAGGAGGCAATGTGAATCTGACAGCCCCCCAAAGCCTTGAATACGTCTGGAGCAATAAAACCAAAGCCCGTAGCATTAATGTAACCACCTCTGGTGTTTTTTATGTGCAGGTAAAAGATGAAACCGGCTGTTATTCTCAACCATCAGACGAGGTAGAAGTTATTGTAAGAGAAAGCCCGCCCGAAACGGCCATAGCACAAACGGGGCCTTATGTTTTAGCTACCACCAATCAGGGTCGTTTCGGTTCTGTTTTTGAATGGACCCGCGACGGCGTAAAGCTATCTGATTCGCAAAGTTTCATCAGGGTAGGGCAGTCTGGCGCGTACACCGTAAAAGAGTCTGTCATTTATTCATTTGCCAACCGACAGTCACTGACTTGCTCGTCGCCTGTTTCCAAGGCGTTCAATTTTGTTTTTGAGCCATCAGATAACTTTGCTAAGGTTTTTCCGAACCCCGTTTCTGATAATTTGCTGCATATTGAATCTTTTTATACCTTAAAAGACGTTCGGGTTCAGTTTTATGATGCCAAAGGAGGCATTGTCAGGGATTTTTATGTGGGCGAGCTTAACCCCAGGCAAACCTTAAGCCTGGCTGGTATGCCCAAAGGGCGGTATCAGGTAATCGTAAAAAACAACGAATACAAAATAATCAAGCGGGTTCTGGTTCAATAAAAGCCATAAAATCAGGCCTTCCGAACACCTGAATGATTGTAAACCAAATGTGGCGTTTTCAAAGGCAGTGCCGGGCTGCAGAAGATTAAAAAAAAAGTTTTCATAAAATACTGAAAGGGTTGAAGATTCAACCCTTTTTTATTTTGTTTCTAAACTTTACGTTAGTAATTTTGAAACGCAATTTATTTGTACCTTTACATACGAATTAATCGTTACTGATATAGGGTCGTTAATCCCGGGCCCTGTGTTACTGATACTATTACAGTTATTATGAAAGAATACTTGCCCTCAGATTTTCTCCCGATTTTGGTGCAGTTAATCGCTGCCGTTGGATTTATAGTTTTTACCATGATTGTTACCCACTCAATCGGCCCGAAAAGACACAGCGTCAAAAAAGACGACCCTTTCGAGTGCGGTATTGAATCAAAGGGTGATGCCCGAACTCCCATTTCAATCAAGTACTTTCTGATAGCCATTCTGTTTGTGCTGTTTGATGTTGAAATCATTTTCATGTACCCCTGGGCCGTCAACTTTATGAAACTCGGCTGGTTTGGTTTTGTTGAAATGGTATTGTTTTTGGGTTTGTTGATGACCGGTTTTTACTACATCATAAAAAAAGGTGTATTAACCTGGGAAAAAGAATAAGCGAGCGTAGGTCGGGCTGGTAGTCCGACACTTTTATTTTGCAGCGTGCAGGTGTATATGATAGGTTGGTTCGGTTATTGACCAGTTCAATAGAATCAGATTTACCGCTCAGGCACTCCATCGCTAAATTACTCAACAATTAATATAATGTTTGGGCTTAAGTTTTATTTTGAGTCTTTAAACACCTACCAGATATATGAGTTCAGTTAAAATGGTGGAAGCACCGGAAGGATTTGAAGGAGCAGGATTTTTTGCTACCTCGCTAGATAAAGTAATTGGTATGGCGCGTAGCTATTCTCTATGGCCGCTTCCTTTTGCCACATCTTGTTGTGGAATTGAGTTTATGGCAACCATGGGGTCTCACTATGATATTTCTCGCTTTGGCTCTGAAAGACCCAGTTTTTCTCCACGTCAGGCAGACCTGTTAATGGTGATGGGTACAATAGCTAAAAAGATGGGGCCTGTTGTAAAACAAGTGTACCTGCAAATGGCAGAACCCCGCTGGGTAATTGCCGTGGGTGCCTGTGCATCAAGCGGTGGTATTTTTGATACCTACTCGGTTTTGCAAGGCATAGACCGCATTATACCGGTTGATGTGTACGTACCCGGTTGTCCTCCGCGCCCGGAACAGATTCTTGACGGTTTGATGCAGATACAGGAATTAGCAAGAAACGAGTCGTTGCGCCGCAGAAATACCCCGGAATACTCAGCTTTGTTAGAGTCTTATAATATACAGTAGAACATTTAGCGAATGAGTGTGTGATTATTTGATTTTTAATAATTTACTGATCACGCATTCACAAACCCACTAAATCACTAAATAGCTACAACCATTAATAGAATTACATGTTAAGTAATCAACAAATTGCAGAAGATTTATTAGCTCATTTTGGTGAGCAAGTGAAGAATTTTGAAGAACCTCATGGTCTTCTCACCTTTACTACCAATCGCCAGAATATTATCAATCTGCTGGTTTATCTTAATAAGCACGAAACTTTCCGTTTCCGTTTCCTGACCGACATCTGCGGCATTCACTTACCTGACAACAAGGGCGAAGAGTTTGGCGTAATTTACCATGTTCATAGTCTTGAAAACAACGTGCGCATCCGTATCAAGGTGTTTCTGCCTGCAGACGATATCCACATCCCTACGGCAACTACACTTTATGCAACGGCTAACTGGCTTGAAAGAGAAACGTACGATTTTTACGGTATTATCTTCGATGGTCACCCGAATCTGAAGCGTATTTTGAATATTGAAGAAATGGATTACTTCCCGATGCGAAAAGAATATCCTTTGGAAGATGCTACCCGAAACGATAAGATTGATGCGCTTTTCGGCAGATAATATAAATTTTACCAATTGGTCAGACTGTTTTACAATAGCCGATTAATTGAAAATTGAATACAATGGCAGAAGAACTGATTATCCCAAAAAACACCACTGATGCGTTGGCTCTTAACAGGCCAATTGTTGAAGATACAGAATATACTACGCTTAATCTGGGGCCTACTCACCCTGCTACACACGGTATCTTTCAGAACGTGTTGAAAATGGACGGTGAGAAAATTGTATCAGGAGAACAAACCGTCGGGTATATCCACCGGGCTTTTGAGAAAATCGCCGAGCGCCGCCCTTTCTATCAGATTACCACCCTCACCGACCGCATGAATTACTGTTCGTCTCCCATCAATAACATGGGCTGGCACATGACGGTTGAAAAACTGCTGGGTGTAGAGGTACCTAAACGTGCCCAATACATCAGGGTAATTATGATGGAGCTGGCTCGTATTGCCGACCACCTGATATGTAACTCTATTCTTGGGGTAGATACCGGAGCTTATTCAGGCTTCTTGTACCTGTTTCAGGAAAGAGAGAAAATATACGAAATCTACGAAGAAATGTGCGGTGCCCGCCTGACTACCAATATGGGTCGTATCGGTGGCATGGAGCGTGATTTATCACCAACCGCATTGAATAAAATCAAGCAATTGATTTATACCGACCTGCCAAAAACACTGGCTGAGTTTGAAAAGCTTTTCAACAGAAACAGAATATTTATCGACAGGGTAGTGAACGTAGGCCCGATAACGGCTGAACGCGCCCTTGAATATGGCTTTACAGGGCCAAACCTGCGTGCTGCCGGTGTTGATTACGACGTTCGTGTAATGGAGCCTTATTCGTCATACCAGGACTTCGAGTTTGATATTCCGGTTGGCCATAACGGCGATACTTACGACCGCTTCATGGTTAGGAATCAGGAAATGTGGGAGAGTATGAAGATTATCAGACAGGCGCTTGAAAACCTGCCCGAAGGCCCATACTATGCCAACGAAGACCATTACTACCTGCCACCTAAACAAGAAGTTTACCGCAGCATGGAGGCACTTATCTATCACTTCAAGATTGTGATGGGTGAGATTGATGCCCCCGTTGGTGAGGTTTATCATGCAGTTGAAGGCGGAAACGGAGAGTTAGGATTTTATCTGGTAAGCGATGGAGGCCGTGCTCCATATCGTTTGCACTTCCGTCGCCCTTGTTTTATTTATTACCAGGCCTACCCTGAAATGTGTAAAGGTGTTTCCATTTCAGATGCCATAGCAATTATGAGTAGCCTTAACGTAATTGCCGGAGAACTAGACGCCTAAAATTTGATTACCTAAAATGACTGAAACTAAAAATACAGTAGCTTTTACACCTGAACGCCTGGCCAAAGCCCAGGAAATGATAGCCCGGTATCCTGAAGGAAAGCAGAAGTCGGCGTTGATGCCTATTATGCACCTGGCGCAGGAGCAATTTGCCTGGATGAGTCAGGATGTAATGGATTACGTGGCTTCTTTATTGAACATTACACCGGTTGAGGTGTATGAGGTGGCCACTTTTTATACCATGTTCCACCTCGAGCCAGTTGGTAAGCACGTTATAGAGTATTGCCGCACAGGCCCTTGCGTGTTGATGGGCGGTGAAGAAGTGTATGCGCATCTGACCCAGAAGCTGGGCGTGAAAAAAGGACAAACAACCGCCGATGGCCTGTTTACGCTCAAAGAAGTAGAGTGTCTGGCTGCTTGTGGCTGGGGGCCTTGTTTCCAGATTCGTGAAAAATACTACATGCACCTTACCAAAGATAAAGTTGACGAGATAATTGAAGAATTATCTAAATAAAATAAGGCTGTTTTAAGCCCTGTTCATTAACAGAAGAATTTGATTTTTTAACAGAGTATCATGAAGATATTAACCGAACATATTAACACCCCGGGTATTGACACTTTTGATGTTTATCGCAGTAAAGGTGGCTATACGGCTGTTGAGAAGGCGCTAAAGAAAATGACCCCCGATGAAGTGGTGGAAGAAGTAAAGAAATCGGGTGTGCGTGGCCGTGGTGGTGCGGGTTTCCCAATGGGTATGAAGTGGTCTTTTCTGGCAAAGCCAGAGGGGGTGCCTCGTTATCTGGTTTGTAATGCCGATGAGTCAGAGCCTGGTACGTTCAAAGATCATTACCTGATGAAGAACCTGCCTCATCTGTTGATTGAGGGTATGATTATTTCAAGTTATGCGTTGGGTGCCAATAAGTCTTTCATTTATGTGAGGGGCGAGTTAATGTACGTGATTCGCATTCTTGAAAAAGCCATTGAAGAAGCAAAAGCAAAAGGCTTTTTAGGAAAAAACATATTAGGAAGCGGTTATGATTTAGAACTGGTAGTGCACCCGGGTGGTGGCGCTTATATTTGTGGAGAAGAAACCGCCTTGCTTGAGTCGTTAGAAGGTAAAAGAGGAAACCCCAGAAACAAGCCGCCTTTCCCTGCCGTTAAGGGGCTTTACCAATGTCCTACGGTTGTAAACAACGTTGAGTCTATTGCCACAACTTCGTGGATTATCAATAACGGCGGTGAAGCTTATGCCACTTACGGTATTGGTAAAAGTACAGGTACCAAATTGATTTCTGCTTCCGGGCATATCAACAAGCCTGGCGTGTACGAAATTAACCTGGGTTTACCATGTGATGAATTCCTGAACTCAGACGAGTACTGTGGCGGTGTTCGTAAAGGACATACCCTGAAAGCCGTTGTGGCAGGAGGCTCTTCAGTACCAATTGTACCGGGGCATCTGTTTCTGAAAACCGCTAACGGTGAAGACCGCCTGATGAGCTACGAGTCGTTGTCAGACGGTGGTTTTGCTACCGGAACCATGTTGGGTTCTGGGGGTTTCATTGTGTTTGACGAAACAGCCTGTATTGTACGTAATACCTGGAATTTTGCCCGTTTTTATGAACATGAATCATGCGGACAATGCTCTCCCTGCCGCGAAGGTACCGGCTGGATGCAAAAAGTGCTGAACCGCATTGAACACGGGAAAGGCTCTATGCATGATATTGACCTGCTGGTTGATATATCGAAGAAAATAGAAGGTAATACGATTTGTCCGTTGGGTGACGCCGCCGCATGGCCGGTGGCCTCGGCTATCCGCCATTTCCGCGACGAATTTGAGTGGCATGTAAAACACCCGATAGAGGCCACAAAACCCGGTGCAGTATATATGAAAGAAAGCGTGTTGGTTTAAGCATCCTGTTTTTGATTTACGAAATTTGATTTTATGGAAAATACAGCCCCTCAATTATTTAAAGTAACCATTGATGGTGTGGAAGTAGAAGTGCCACCGGGAACAACCATTTTACAGGCAGCCCGTAAAATTGGTCCTGAAGTTGCACCTCCGGCTATGTGTTATTATGAGCCTCTGAAGGGCTCGGGTGGTAAATGCCGTGCCTGTCTTGTAAAAGTAACAGCCGGTTCAGCCAAAGACCCGCGCCCAATGCCAAAGCTGGTGGCTTCTTGTATTACACCTATTCAGGATGGTATGGTGGTTGAAAACTACACCAATGCTCAGGTAGTAGATGCAAGGAAATCGGTGGTTGAGTTTCTTTTAATCAATCACCCGCTTGATTGCCCCATTTGTGACCAGGCTGGTGAATGCCACCTGCAGGACTTCTCTTATGAGCATGGTGTAGGTAATACCCGCTACGAGGAAGACCGCCGGACTTTTGAAAAAGAAGACCTGGGCCCATATATTCAGTTGCACATGACACGCTGTATCTTGTGCTACCGTTGTGTTTACACCGCCGATCAGATTACGGATAATCGCGTACATGGCGTAATGAACAGAGGCGACCACGCCGAGATTTCAACCTATATCGGTAAAGCTATTGATAACGATTTCTCAGGAAACGTTATTGATGTATGCCCGGTAGGCGCCCTGACCGATAAAACGTATCGTTTCAAAAACCGTGTGTGGTTCTCTAAACCGGTTGATGCACACTGCGAATGTGAGAAATGTAGCGGTAAAGTACAACTATGGTATCGTGGCGATGAGGTGATTCGTGTAACGGCACGCAAAAACGAGTGGGGAGAAGTGAAAGAGTTTATCTGCAACACCTGCCGTTTTGAAAGAAAACAAACCAGCCAGTGGACAATCGAAGGCCCAACTAAAGTAGCGCGGGCGTCGGTTATTTCGGCCAATAAATATGGAGCTAATCTGGTTAAAAAACCTGATTTTGCACTGAAACTGGCTGAGTCTCAATACAAAAAAATTGATGATAAACGTGAATATCTGCACGAAATGAGTGAAATTGAGCAGTCAGCAGATTATAAGGCGCTGATGGCAAAGGATGAAAAATATTTTGGGCATAAGTAATTAACAAACTATGAACGGTTTTATTCAATGGGCAAACGAAACAATGTTTCTTTGGAAAGCCCTCATAATTTTAGTGATTTTTGCAATTACGTTGGGCATTGCGGCTTATTCAACATGGGCTGAGCGTAAAGTAGCCGGATATATTCAGGACAGACCCGGCCCTAACCGTGCCGGTTGGGGTGGTTTGTTGCAACCATTGGCCGATGCTGGTAAAATGTTCTTCAAAGAAGATTTTATTCCGGCGCAGGCAGATAAATGGTTGTTTATTCTGGGCCCGTGTTTGTCTATGTTCACAGCCTTGATGTCAAGTGCAGTAGTACCTTTCGGAAATTCTTTTCTGATTGACGGTAAATTTGTAGCAGTACAGGCCATTGAAATTAATATCGGTATTCTATATGTATTCGGTGTGGTTTCTTTAGGTGTTTATGGTGTAATGATAGGCGGTTGGGCATCTAACAATAAGTTTTCCTTATTAGGTGCCATCCGTGCAGCATCACAAAATATCAGCTACGAGTTGGCTATGGGTATGTCAATCATCGCTATCCTGATGCTTACCGGCTCTTTGTCAATCCGTACCATTGTTGAGCAGCAACATGGTTTCAACTGGAATTTCTTTTATCAGCCATTGGGCTGTTTAATATTTATTGTTTGTGCTTTTGCAGAGTGTAACCGTACACCGTTCGACTTACCAGAGTGTGAAACCGAGCTGGTGGGTGGCTACCATACAGAGTATAGCTCAATGAAACTGGGTTTCTATCTGTTTGCCGAGTACATTAATATGTTTGCTTCATCGGCGGTAACTGCCTGTTTGTTCTTTGGCGGATACAATTATCCGGGTATGGACTACGTTCAAAATGCTTTGATAGGCTGGTTTGGCCAGACAGTAGGCTATAATCTGGCTACTTTCATTGGTATTGGCAGCATGTTTGTGAAAATTCTTTTCGGAATCTTCTTCTTCATGTGGGTACGATGGACACTCCCTCGTTTCCGTTACGACCAACTAATGAATCTGGGCTGGAAGGGCCTGATACCTTTAGCAGTAGCTAATCTTGTAATTACAGCAGTAGCTATGCTTTCAGGCTACAGACTGGTAGGAATCTGGGTTGGCTTGGCTGTAATGATTCTGATCATCTCTGCTTTCTGGGCCTTACGTCCGAGAAAGAAAGAGGCAATTTTAGGTGCTTAAAAAGTCAGGTTGTTATGACATACCTGCATTGAAATACTAACATTATGCAATTAACTAATAGAGCTAAAAAAACAGATAAGACCGAGCTGAGTTTGTTCGAACGCAGCTACTTACCCTCTTTAGCGGCAGGTTTAGGAATTACCATCCGTCACTTCTTCATGAAGAAGCCGACAATTCAGTATCCTGAACAAAAAAGATACCTGGGGCCGGTTTTTCGCGGGCATCATATCCTGAAAAGAGATAACGAAGGTCGCGAGCGTTGCACCGCCTGTGGTTTGTGTGCAGTGGCTTGCCCGGCTGAGGCTATCTCAATGGTGGCTCAGGAGAGAAAGAAAGGCGAGGAGCATCTGTATCGTGAAGAGAAATATGCAGCGGTATATGAGATAAATATGTTGCGTTGTATTTTCTGCGGGCTTTGCGAAGAGGCCTGCCCGAAACAAGCCATTTACTTGCGTCATGACAAATTTGTGCCGGTATTTACTGAGCGTGAAGACGTAATTTTTGGTAAAGACAAACTGGTGGAAGACCCTAACGAACGTTATCACCGTGATGCCTGGACAAAAGAAGACGCAATGAAACTTTGGAAAAACGCTTAATTCTATCGAGAAAATACTGATATGGAATTTTTTAAAAACTTATTACATTTGCCTCCTATCTATTACACATTTGCCATTCTGTCGATACTCACCCTCTTCGGGGCCTTGGGTACCGTTATGTCGCGCAACCCTGTGCATAGTGTTATTTATCTGATTGTAACCTTCTTTTCGCTTTCAGCGCACTATATTTTGTTAAATGCACAGTTTCTGGCTGCTGTAAACATTATAGTGTATGCAGGTGCTATCATGGTATTGTTTTTGTTTGTTATCATGTTCCTGAACCTGAGAACAGAAAGTGAAGAAATGAAGAAGCAGAAAACTATTTATGCTGCCGTTATTACAGCTGTTGTTTTAGGAGGTATGCTCATTGTTTTCTTACGCAGAGCAGATCGCGAACCGGTTAACCCCTTAACCTATAATTCGCAGACAGGTATGGTAGAGATTTTGGGTAGAACGCTTTATGGAGAATACCTTTTACCATTTGAATTGGTTTCAGTGCTATTTCTGGTTGCTATGGCAGGTGCCGTAATGTTAGGCAAACGCGAAGCAGGCGAAAGACATTTTTAAGATTTAGATATAGATATTGGTGATATAGCCGACAATAAAAATCCTTTCCCAACCCGGAAAGGATTTTTTGTTTGTAGAGGTGCAATGCTTGCGGCTCAGCGTAGAACAAGGTTAATGATTAAAATGGGTTTCCAATTATAATACCTGACTAATCAAATCATTGTGCAGACATGCCCCTGAAGCCGCAAGCATTGAGATATTTCATTGATTCAAGGATTTAACAGATTGTTTTTATGCATTTTTCCATCATAAATCAATTCATTGTACACAAATGCCCCTGAAGCCGCAATGCTTGCGGCTTCAGCGTAGAACAAGTTTAATTATTAAAATGGGTTTCCAATTATAATACCTGACTAATCAATTTATTGTACACAAATGCCCCTGAAGCCGCTAACATTGAGATATTTCATTGATTCAAGGATTTAACAGATTGTTTTTATGTATTTTTCCATCATAAATCAATTCATTGTACACAAATGCCCTTGAAGCTGCATGCAATGCGGCTCTACCAAATTTGATAATAATCTTTTATTTCTCACTCCGTCTTCAAACTCTTCATGGGGTTTACTAGTGCAGCTTTGATAGCCTGATAACTCACTGTTAATATTGCAACCAATGCAGCCAGTCCGCCTGCCAGTGCAAAAACCCACCACGATAAATTTACCTTATAGGCAAAATCCTGCAACCAATGCGACATACTATAACCGGCAACGGGAGAGGCGATGACAATGGCAATTAATATTAATTTAAGATAATTGGTCAATAATAACCCTACAATGCTGGTAACAGAAGCGCCCAATACTTTACGTACACCAATTTCTTTGGTGCGCTGATAAGTGGTAAAAGCCGCCAAGCCAAACAGACCCAGACAGGCAATGAATATGGCAAGCCCGGCACAGACACTGAATATATGACCGATTCTATGTTCAGAATCATACATGCTATTGAACCTGTCGTTTAAGAATGAATAGGCAAACGGATTTTCTGTTTCAGCTTTCCATAGTTTTTCTATATTGCTCAGCAAGGTGGGCAAGTCATTAGTCTTGATTCGTAAAGCCAGCTGATTGTTGTCGCCACCATAGAACATCAACAATGGGGCAATGCGTTGGCGCATGTTTTCAAAATGGAAATCTTTTACTACACCTACAATGGTATAAGTATGCTTGCTTCCTTTAGTACCGTCGCCAACAGTAGAAATCTGCTTTCCAATTGGGTTTTTGAAACCATAAACCCTCACAGCCGCTTCGTTTAGCAATACTGCTGAGCTGTCTGTGGCCAATTCTTTCGAGAAATTCCTTCCAAGTGCCAACTGCATACCCAGTGTTGGAAGATAATCTTCATTGATAAAATAACTTTTGGTCCGGTGAATGCCCGTTTGCGTGCCATTCTGTATTACAATACCATCAACACTCTGGCTGGAATGACCCGCAGGCAAAAATCCGGCCGATGTTACGCTAGTAACCTGAGCCATTTTTGCCAGATTTTCTTTAAATACTTTTACCTTACCGCCCAGCACGTGCGTATCATGTAAAACCAGAACCTGCTCTTTGTTAAAGCCTAGTTTCTTGGTCTGCATAAAGCTGAGTTGCTGGCGGGCAATAATGGTAGCAATTATAAGACAGATTGATACCACAAATTGTCCGGTAACCAATGTATCGCGTAGCCAACCACTACGAAGGTTGGCCTGCATTTTTCCTTTCAGTACCGCAACAGGCTTGAACGCCGAAAGAACAAAGGCCGGATAAAACCCTGCTAATATACCAATCAGCAGGCACGCAAGTATGGTTACACCCAGCATAGGTATATTGAACACATCAGAGATTGTAAACTCTTTGCCCGTCAGGCTATTGAAACCGGGCATTAATAGGAGTACCATTAAGAGTGCCAGTACCATTGAAAGCAAGGTAAGCAGCACCGATTCAGTCAGAAATTGTCTAATGAGCTGTTTTTGCACCGAGCCAAGCACTTTTCTGATACCTACTTCTTTGGAACGCCCGGCAGACCCAGCCGTAGAAAGGTTCATGAAGTTGATACAGGCAAGCAGCAATATAAAGGCAGCTATAGCAGAAAAAATGTAAACATATTTGATATTGCTGTTGGTATCGAGCTCATCATCCAGGTCTGAATGCAGGTGAATACTGGTAACAGGTTGAAAGCTAAACCCAAAGCGGTTACCGTTTTCATTGAATTGAGACATGGTAATACCGAAAAACTCTTTGATTTCGGCGTTAACGTACTTATTAACCAAACGGTCTGATTGCATGGCCAGTTGCTCTTGAGTATAACCTTCTCTTAAGCGCAGATAGGTATGAGCGCCGCTGGCCATCCATTTAGTACCCGCATTGACAGATTTGACAGAACCGAACATATCAAAATGGAAATGCGTGTTAGAAGGTACGTCTTTGCAGATACCTGTAATACGGAATTCGCCCAGATGCCCGATAGACAAAGTTTTACCGATAGGGTCGGCAAATCCGAAGTATTTCTTTGCTTTTGATTCACTCAGTACCAGCGTTTTAGGTTCAATCAATACCGTAACTGCATTACCTTTTATGATAGGAAGGGAAAAAAAAGAAAAGAAGTTAGAATCTACAAAGGCGATGTTCTCTTCTTTAAAAACTTCGGTGCCATGCTTTACCAGAAAAGCGCCGTCGTCGCGCAGGCGGGTAAAAGCTTCAACTCCTGAGTAGTCGCGCATCAGGGCAGGCCCGGCCGGTTCGCTGGCGTAAGCCAGCCGGATATCTTTTTTATCCACCCGGGCGTCAATAATCATCCGGTAGATTCTGTCGGCATGGGCATGGTAGCGGTCGTAGCTAAGTTCGTGTTTTACAAAAAGCACAATCAGCAGGCAGGTGGCTAACCCTACGGCCAGCCCAACAATGTTAATGGCGGTAAAAGCTTTGTGTCGCCTTAGATTTCTGAACGCAACGGTGAGGTAATTTGAGAGCATGTCGGTAAAGCGGGTGTTAGAATCTTTTTTGTAATAGCTATTTAAATGCACTTCCTTTTTTCGTTTAAAAAAGAAAGGTGTAAGGCAGTTCAACACTGCCCAAAGGTATTCTCGGCGGGCGCGGGTAATACCTACTGTTTCAACCCGTTTATAAAAGTTTTCGTGTAAATCTCCCTGCACGTATTCAAGCAGGTGAGGAGCCACAAACCATTCCAGTAGTTTGTCTGCCCACGAAGGCGGCTGAGGTGTATCCCTTTGCTTTTTCATATCCGGGCTTATAGTAAATTGGTGGATAAACCCAAAGAACTTAATTTGCTTTGAGGGATAGTCTGCCATAGTTGCGAACGCATCTGCTGAACTTCCAAAAGGGCCTGTCCGCCCGATGCGGTCAGGGCAAAAAGGCGCTTGCGGCGGCCACCGCGTTCAGGCGTTGCCCCACCAACAGTAGAAACCAGGAAGCCTTTTTCTTCCAATCGGTATAGGGTAGTATGCACGGCACCGATGGTGAAGTCTCGCCCGGTAAGTTCCTGCAACTGTTCCATTACAGGTACACCGTACACCGATTCACTACTTGCGGCTACTACCAGTAGCACCAGTTCTTCTAACTCACCCAGAATCGTCTTTTTCATAATCTGTTTATACGCTTTTATTAGATACAATTTTGTAAATCAAATACAATGCCAATTACAAAAATGATTGTTTTGGGTATAATTTATGTGTTTTATGAAAATGCAGGTGTCCGGAAACGGACAATTGTCTATACAAAACCGGACATAAAGACGATAATAGTAAGGCTTTTTTAGCCGTGATTTTAACAAAGAGCAAATAAAAAATCGGTACCCATTGCTGAAGTACCGATTTACATATTAACTGAATAGGCGTTTGTTTCAGAACTTATTCATCTACCGGAATCACAATTATTTTCTTTTTATTAAACGCATCTGCAAATTGTTGGCGGGTTTGTTTTTTTCTGAAAACATAGCGATACACCCAAAGGATAGAGGCCGTGGGGATAATATCTGTAAACGGAATAATCTCTTCAACAAACCCGAATGCCGCTCCGAAAGTAGTACGATGAACCGCGTAAATCAGCCCTGATATAACGGGTGCCAGCAGCAGATCGAAACCCTCTCCTAAAGCCGGTATCAGGTAGGTAGACATCCCCAGTGCATCAATGGCAAGGCTGGCCAGCAGGTCAAATTTTTGTTTTTCAGCAAACTTTGCTTCCAGTTCTTTATCAATTCTTTTCATTTCTGTCGCATTTGGTGCTTTAATCATTTAAACGTAAAATGTCTTAAAAAGTGTCGTGGCTGTTAATAGTTTTTTATGAATGGTTTTGTTTGCCAGAAAATTGACTATTTTTAAGGCATTGTCGGTAAAGAACCGATGATTGACAGAAACGGGTAAATAAGCATTGAGGATTATGACCAATTTTATAGCCAATATTGTAAACGTTTTTGACGGAACGATAGCTTTTGGAGAATTAACGGTTGAAAACCGACGGATTCAGCAAATAAAAATTCTGGGTGAAGAGAAAACTGGTGAACCCTATATTTTACCCGGGTTGGTAGATGCGCATATACATGTAGAGAGTTCTATGCTTACGCCGGCGCAGTTTGCCCGGCTGGCGGTGGTACATGGAACGGTCGGGACGGTGTCTGACCCGCACGAAATTGCCAATGTGCTGGGTATAGCCGGTGTAAAATACATGATAGAAGATGGCCGCAAAGTGCCTTTTAAATTCTGTTTTGGGGCGCCGTCATGCGTACCTGCCACTACTTTTGAAACAGCAGGGGCAGAAGTAACAGTTGACGACATTACCGAGCTGTTTGGTTATAAGGAAATCGGGTATCTGGCTGAAATGATGAATTTCCCCGGGGTGCTGAACGATGACCCCGCTGTAATGAAGAAATTGGCTGTTGCCAAGGCATTTAACAAACCCATTGACGGTCATGCGCCTGGTTTAAGAGGGGCGTCGGCCAAGAAGTACATTGAAGCAGGCATAGAGACCGACCATGAGTGTTTCACGAAAGGTGAGGCCTTGGATAAGTTGAAGATGGGAATGAAAATTCTGATTCGGGAAGGCAGCGCTGCCAAAAATTTTGAAGAACTTATTTCGTTGGCAGACACCTGGTATGCAGCTATGATGTTTTGCTCTGACGACAAGCACCCTGATAATCTGGTAGAAGGCCATATCAACGAGCTGATAAAAAGGGCAGTTGCCAAAGGCATCGATAAATTTAAGGTGTTGCGAATGGCCACCATTAATCCGGTGTTGCATTACCGTATGAATATAGGTTTGCTGCGTGAAGGTGACTGGGCCGATTTTATAAAGGTGGACAATCTGGATAATTTTGAAATACTGGAAACTTATATTGATGGTGAAAAAGTTGCCGAAAACGGAAAATCGCTGATTGAAAACATCAGAAGCGAGGTGGTTAATAATTTTAATTGTGCACCTCTTAAACCGGCGCAAATAACCGTAAAGGCACCCTCAGCAGGAAGTCTTCTGAGGGTAATACAAGCCATTGACGGCCAGTTGATTACCCGCGAAGAATTGGTAAACCCCTTCATACTTGACGGAAACGTGGTGGCAGGTACAGCAAGAGATATTCTGAAAATGGTGGTTTACAACCGGTATTCAGATGCCCCTCCGGCCGTGGCATTTATCAGTAATTTTGGCCTAAAAGAAGGCGCAATAGCCTCATCGGTAGCCCATGATTCGCATAATATTGTGGCTATTGGTGTTGAAGATGAAGCCATCTGTGATGCCGTAAACCTGATTGTGAGAGAACAGGGTGGGGTGTCGGCCGTTAGCAGTAATCAAAAAGGTGTATTGGCTTTACCCGTGGCAGGCCTGATGAGCAATGAAGACGGTTATCAGGTGGCCGAAGATTACACAAGGTTAGATAAATTTACAAAAGAGGTACTTAAAAGTACGCTTACGTCTCCCTTTATGAGCCTGTCTTTTATGGCCTTGTTAGTAATACCTTCTTTGAAGCTAAGCGACTTAGGCTTGTTTGATGGTACTGACTTTAAATTTACTGAGTTGTTTCAAGCGGAGTAGCTTAACTGTTTTTTTACCACGGAGTTACCCTAAGTTGCACACAGAGTTGCACGAAGTATATTTTAACTCAGTGCTACTCAGTAATTCAACTTGGTGAAACTTCGTGGTGAAATAATACATAGCAAATGAGCCTATCAACAAACTGAAAGAAAACGTTGCCTGCTCAATCGAAGTTTCTAAAACGGCAATTTGCCTAAATCAATATTGCCACCGGTTAGTATAATGCCCACGCGCTTATTAGCAAAGTGTTCTTTGTGTTTCAGCAATGCAGCAAAAGGCACTGCTGCCGAGGGTTCAATCACTATTTTCAGTTGCTCCCAAATCAGGCGCATGGCTTCCACAATTTCATCATCACTTACAGTGATGATATCCTTAACGTATTTCCTGATTATCTCCAGCGTTTTATCTCCCAGATTAGTCAGCAGGCCATCGGCAATGGTTTTTATATACGGAGCTTTCTCTATTTTCCCAGACCTGAACGAAAGCACCGCATCGGCTGCACCTTCGGGTTCTCCGGCTATTACCTCAGCATCAGGCTGCAGGTAATGCGCTGCCAGGGCTGTACCGCTTAGCAATCCACCACCACCAACAGGAGCCATCACTACATCCAGCAAACCCGCCTGTTCTATCAGTTCAACCGTAGCAGTGGCCTGTCCGGCTATTACATCATAATTATTAAAAGGATGAACAAATGTTGCCCCTTTTTCATCAATTATCTTCTGTACGGCGCTTTCGCGGGCTTCAAGCGTTGGTTCGCATTCAATTATCTCAGCTCCCAGATATTTTACTCCGTTTTTCTTGATATCAGGTGCGTTGCCCGGCATTACAATATAGGCCTTAGTACCCACAGCTTTGGCTGCCAGTGCAATGGCCTGTGCATGGTTGCCTGACGAGTGCGTGGTAATACCCATTTGTTGCTCTTCCTTGCTAAGCCTAAGTACGGCATTTATACCTCCACGGGCTTTGAACGCGCCAATTTTCTGCAGGTTTTCGCACTTAAAGAAAACGTGGCAACCAGCCAGCTCATTGATAAACTCAGAACTAAGCACTGGTGTGTGCCGTATGTACGGTTTTATTTTTTCGTGCGTTTCTTTGATGTAGTCAAAAGTAGGTATTTGATTCATTCGCTTGTGGCTGGTTTATCTGTAATAAAATATGTAGTCGGTAGCAGGTAAGGGTGATACATGGCCTTTCAGGAGTTGTACTACCTGCCCTCTGTGATACGCCGCGTGCAATGCCAGATGTGTCAGGATATCGCTGGCAGAACTGGTAAACACTGCACCCAGCGAATTACGATAGGTTACCATACGGTTAAAATCTACGCTTTCCAGCAAGGCATTCAAATCATTAAAATTGGCTGCCAGTAAATCTTTAAGTTGCTCTTTTTTATACAACTCCCAAACTTTGGTAGCAGAGCTGACGCCTTGTAAGCGTTCAATCCAGATTCTCTGCGCCGAAACCATGTGCGAAAGTAACTCAATTGCCCTGGCCGGCGGTTGCTCAACCTGTAAATAAGAAGCAAGCACTTCTGCATTTGCCCAATGTTCATGCTCAAAAAGTCGTAGAAAGTAAGCCTTCATATAATGTTTAAAGGTATATTGCTCATATCGGGCCTTTGTATGGGTTACATCTGCATTATAAACCCTGCGATGCAAATATTATTTACTGCGAAGATACTACTTAAGCGCTTAATGAGGCAATAATGATGCGTTTATTCAATTAGTCATAAAAAAACCGAAGGCTAAGCCTCCGGTCTTCGGATAGTATCTCAATTAAGCAGGTTAAAACCTTAGCTGGCTTTCAGATTTCCTACAAATACCCTAATGGCAGGGCCTGTAAGGTACACATTCTGAAAGCCTTCGTCAAACGAAACCTGAAGATTTCCACCGTTGGTTCGTACTTTAATAGGGCTGGGCATACCATGCTTCATGTGAGCCGATAACGCACAGGCCGTTACACCTGTACCGCATGAATAGGTCTCATCTTCTACACCGCGTTCATAAGTGCGTACATAGATGGTTTCGCTGTCAATTACTTCTACAAAGTTTACATTGGTGCCGCCGCGTTTTACCCAATCATCAGCATATCTTACTTTTTTTCCTTCTGCTACCACATCATAATGGTGTATGTCGGCCACGTAGCGCACATAATGCGGCGAACCTGTATTCATGAAATCATAATTTTCATGATGCTCAATACTGTGTACTTCACCCATTTTCAACGATATGTCGGTGCTGTTTGCTTTGGCTTCATGTTCGCCATCAACGGCAATAAAGGTAGTGCTGCCACTAAAAATACCCAGGTCTTCGGCAAACCTTACGGTGCAACGCCCACCATTGCCGCACATGCTGCCTTCTCTGCCATCAGCATTGAAGTACACCATCCTGAAATCATAGTCCGGGTCGTTTTCTAACAGAATAAGACCGTCGGCACCAATTCCGAATCGCCGGTGGCATAAGTGTTCAATAAAGGGCTGCTCAACCGGAAACTGTCCGTCGCGGTTATCAATCATTACAAAATCGTTACCGGTACCCTGGTACTTATAAAAACTGCCTGTATATCTCTGGTTGCTCATAACACGTCAACAAATAAATATCTAAGTTAATTCTTTTGTTTGGTTCTTTCTTTTACTGCTTCAAAATTCAAAGATACGCAGCCCGGCTATACGGAAAAATCAATTCGCTTTGGTGGTGCTCTTTAGGGTACCACGCTATTTTCGTCATGTAACCCTAATGATTCTCTATTTTTACCGGTTTTTAGGCACAAAAAAAGCCGCTTCAAAGAAGCGACCTTTTCCCATACAAAATTATGAAAAAGCTATTACTTTTATCTTTAGACATCTCAAACTGCCGAAAGTTTAACCGGCAGCCGGATATACATTATTTCTTTAATTCTTTAATACGGGCAGCTTTACCTTGTTTTCCACGTAGGAAGAACAATCTTGCACGGCGTACTTTACCGAAGCGCACTACCTCTATTTTATCAATACTTGGTGAAAGGATAGGGAAAATTCTTTCTACACCTACACCGTTTGAAATTTTACGTACTGTAAAAGTTTCACCATTTGTACCAGCGTTACGACGCTGAATAACCATACCTGTGTAAACCTGTATACGTTCTTTGTTACCCTCTTTAATTTTCACGTGAACGTTTACTGTGTCACCGGCTTTAAACTCGGGTTGGTTGTCTCTTTTGGTAGCAAATTCTGCTTCAACCAATTTAATCAAATCCATTGTTTTATTATTTACCTGATTATTAATTTACTCGCTTAGTGAAGCGGCTGAATCGTACAAACCCAGCATTCTCCTAACCGGAGTGCAAAATTAACAAATCTTACTGTAAAATCCAAAAAACGAACAGATTTTTCATTTGTTGCCTTTGTTGATGCTAATATAGTGAAATTTTTTACTCAGGTAAATAGCCAACAAAAAAAAATATAATTTTTTTTCAATTTCGTATAAATATATTCGTTACCTGCTATTCTCTCTCTTTTACTTTGCCCCAACCCATGGTGGCCACCATCCAGTCTGGCAATGGTTTTTGTGTTTTTCTGGTTTTCAGATTCAGATACCAGCCTATTTTTTTCAGAATAGGCACACGGTGTGTTTCTACAAACTCAATAAGTGTGCCATCGGGGTCTTCCAGATAGGTAAATCGGCCACCGGCCTCGCCCATATCAAAGGTATCGCTGCTGTCAACCGTAAACGGAAAACCATTTCCGGCACAAAATTCTTTCAGTCCGTCCATATCCAGTGTATCAAAACACAGGTGAATAAAACCCAGGTCTCCCCAGCTACGGCCTGCAAAAATGGTTCTAGGTTTTACATCTGCATCCAGTGCCTGCACCAGTTCTATTTCAACATTGCCCAGCAACCGGCTGAACGCCCCACGGTTCTGCATACTTTTACGCAAAAGCACCCTTCTGAAACGTGCATTGCCTTTGCCCAGGGTTTCAAAGTCATTGAAACTACCGGTTTTGTCATAAACCACTTCGCTGATACCCAGCGTATCTTTATAGAGTTGCAGCGCTTTGTCAATGTCGCTCACACCAATAATCACGCCCAAAACGCCACCCGTATTGCTCTCTTTAGGCTTAAACCACGAGCCATCAGGCACTATCTGCAATTGGTTTCCGTAGGGGTCCTGCAACCAGCTGTGTTCTTTGCCTTCGGGCGAAAGTTCTACTTTTAAACTATGCCTGCCGGCAAATTGTTTTACATTCTGGCATTTAATTTTCAGGGCAAAGATACCGTAGTCGCCTAATTCCGGGGTAAATTCGGCCGCCAAAGGTGCCGGACGATTCGACTGCCAGATTTCCGCTCCGCCACCACCGGCCATGTTAAGGGCCAGAATGGCACGGCGTTGCCTTACTACCCCGTTGGTATGCGGTGTCATTAATTTAGCTTCAGCTACATCATCAAAAAGCGGCACATTCAGCCCCAGTGTTCTGTTATACCAGCGAAAAGCCTCGCCTGCATCTTTAACGCCAATCCCGACCTGCTGAATACCACTGATAAATTCTGACATAATACTATGTGTATGGTTTAAAAAAGTGTTTCTTGTTTTTGCACCACGAATAACCCCTTTTTTAGGCAAAAATCAAAATCGGGGCGATTTTTATTGGGCAAAAGGGAAAAATGAAAATAGCCTTCCGGTATGAAGGCTATTGTTCTGGTTGGTGGATTACTGGTTGGATTTAGAAATTTTGTTGGCGTATTAATCTTTCTCAACATGGCTGCTGCCCGATGTATTAGAACTAACAACCGGGTTGCCGCGGTAACGAACTTTACTTGCTCCGCTGGCACTTACGCGCAGATTGTTGCTTACCGTAACTTTTGCCGAGCTTGCCCCTGATACATCCAGGTTAGCTTTCTCTATGTCGGTATCAAAAGCATACAGTTTAGACGCCCCCGATATCTCGGCCTCCAGATTTTTGCCGTTGCCCTCAATAGTCAGGTCTGATGCGCCCGACAAGTCAATGTCATAGCCTTTAGCCTGGGTTACAAAAGTAGCCTTTGATGCACCCGACAAATCAATGTACAGTTGGTCCAGGTTATTAAAACCCCTTACATAAGCATTTACTGCACCAGAGAAATCGGTCTCTTTCAGGTCTGGCATTTCAATTTCTACCTCCATGCGGTAACGTTTTGTCCGCCACTTAGAAAAATACATTTTTAGCTGGCCGCCACTAACGCGCACAACCAGGTCGTCTATGTCGCGGCGGTCGCCTTTTACAAAAATTCTGTAATTGGCGCTTTGCTTTACCTCAACCTGAAAACCATCGCCCATTTCAAGCTTATCAAAACCACTCAGGTTAAAGTGCTTGTCTTCCGGATGCCGCGGTTCCAGACCAGACTCAATAATTTCACACGAACTCAGTCCAAATGCCATCAATAGAGTGGCTAACAAGTAATAAACGGTTAGTTTTTTCATAATTATTAATTTTTTGTTTTTGAATCCATGACAAACCAGCCTTCCATTACCCCCATTGCTTATCCTGAAATTCTTTGTTTTTTTTTACGGCTGCACGCCATAAAAAAATTTTACTTTAGTAATTGGGGGTAAAACGCTGGTGGGTTGTCATATACACAGACCGTTCATCAAATTGATTTTTTAATCTTTCAACAGAAACCGCTATGTTTGCATAAAATTTAAACTTTATTCGGTGCAGTTAACAGAGCAGGAAATAGTTGGCGCAATAAGGCAGGGAAATGAACGTATTTTCGAAGTGGTTTTTCGGAAGTACTATCAGAGCCTTTGCAATTATGCCAACTCAATACTGAAAGAGATGGAAGAGGCCGAAGAAATTGTACAGAATTTGTTTTCAGGCTTGTGGGAAAAACGAAGCGACCTGGAAATTAACATTTCGCTGAAATCTTATTTATACAGGGCGGTGCATAACCACTGCCTGAACCGCATAAAACACCTGAAGATTCGTGAAGAGTATCAGGAGTACGCCACCAGTTATTATGAAAGTTCGTATGAGTCGGTTGGGCAGACAGTGATGAAAAACGAACTTGAACAACGCATACACGAAGCCATTGAAAAATTGCCTGAACAATGCCGGGTGATTTTTAAGCTGAGCCGGTTTGAAGAACTGAAGTATCATGAAATAGCCGACCAACTGGGGCTTTCGCCCAAAACGGTTGAGAACCAGGTAGGCAAGGCACTAAAAATTTTAAGAACCGAACTGGCCGAGTACCTGCCAATCTTGATTTTACTGTTAGACGGCATAGTAAAGCTGAACATAGAATATTGGTACCTATAAGAAGAATACGCTAAACTTGAATACGAATCGTTCAGATAACCACGAAGACCTTTTAGGCAAGTATCTGGCTCAGGAAACTGATGCCCATGAAGATGCTTTGATTGAAAAGTGGCTGGAGGAGAACGATGCACATCAGAAAGAGCTAAACGACTATACTTTTATATGGGATAAGGCTGACCTGCTGAAAGAGCAGAATACCCAACCCGTTGATACCGATGCCGCCTGGCTGAAAGTAAAAGCAAGGATGGATGCCACGCCCAAAGCAAAAGTAATTGACTTTAAACCTGCACCTAAACCTAAAAGATTTTTTAGCCTGGGTATTGCTGCCAGTATTCTGGTAGTGCTGACAGCAGGGTTGCTGGCTTATTTTTTCAGCACCCCCCAACCGGAAATGCTGGCCCTTACCACCACAGGCAACACGCTGCAACAAACTTTGCCCGATGGCTCGGTGGTTTTTCTGAACAATAATACCTCTATTGTTTATCCTGAAAATTTTGAGGGCAAAACCCGTGAGATAACCCTGAAAGGCGAAGCTTTTTTTGACATAAAAAGAAACGAAAGCAAGCCATTTGTGATTCATGCCAATGGGTCCGACATCCGCGTGCTGGGTACGTCGTTCAATGTGAAAGCCTATAATAAAAATGTAGAGGTGAGTGTTGAAACCGGAAAAGTAGAGTTTAAAAACAAGAAGAAGGCCACACTGCTGGTGGCAGGTGAAAAAGCCACTTTTGAAAACGATACTATTAAAAAACTCAGTGCCGATAAAAACGCTTTTGCGTATAAAACCAAAGTATTTGTATTTGAAAACCAGAGCCTTGAAGAAATAGCGAAAGCGCTGGCCGATGGCTACCATACAAATATTGTATTGACTAACAACCGCATTAAAACCTGCAGGCTCACTACCCGTTTCAACAACGAGTCGCTACCCAATGCGCTCAATATTATAGCCGAAACCCTTAACCTTACTGTATCTGCAAAAGAGGGTGCTTATGTTTTAGACGGACAAGGCTGCGCGGAATAAGCCAACACGAAATGGGCAGAAAAAAAATAATTTTCAGATAGGGGGGGAATCGTTTTCGGATGTCATAGCTACAAAAAGAGATTAAGTATGAAAAAGCTATTAACATTTATTTTTTTATTGCATCTGTCCCAATCATTTGCACAAGATACACCTCCGCTTGAACGTGTAATCACGGTTAAATTCACAAACGAAAAACTCGATAAAGCCCTTAAGATGATTTCTGATGCGGGTAGTTTCAGCTTTTCGTATAATCCTGACGACTTTGATATCAACAGGCGCGTTTCGGTGTCAGTTCAGAACCAGCCCGTGCGTGAGGCCCTGAATGCTGTTTTCGGCAATACGGCCACTTTTAAAAACAAGGGCAATTACATTATTCTGAAAAGAAACATTGAAGAGCCGAAAAAAGATTTTTTCGTAATGGGCTACGTTTCAGACGGGGAGACGGGCTTGAAAATTGAAAAAGCCAGTGTGTACGAGCCTGTCACGCTTGCTTCGGCCGTCACTAATCAGTATGGTTATTATCGCCTTAAAATACCTGCCACGCTGCAAAACGTAAACCTGCAGGTAAGAAAACAGAATTATCGCCATGAAGAAGTGGCGGTAAAAGCCAAAACTGACGCCACCGTTAATGTTTCATTGCTGCCCAGCAAACCTATTCAGGTAGCTGCCAGAAAAACGCTGCCGGTAATTTACAGAGATACCTTACCTGCAAAAAAACTCGACAGCCTGCCTAAAGTAGCGGTTTTGCCACCGGTAATTGAAGAGCCAACTATTACCAGCACATCAAAAAAGCCTATTGATTATGATGAGTACTGGGCCGAAACCAAAGACGCTTTAAAAGATGCGCATAAAAAACTGACAGACTGGTTGATAACCGCCCGCCAGAATATCCACCTCAATAATATTGAAGATACCCTCTACCGCCAGTCTCAGGTATCTATCCTGCCATTTATTGGTACCAACCATTATATGAGCGGTAACGTCATCAACGATTACTCTTTCAACATCATAGCCGGATACTCGCTTGGTGTAAGAAAACTTGAAATCGGAGGGGTGCTCAACATGGTAAGGGGCAGGGTAGACGGTATTCAGGCAGCCGGATTCGCCAATCTGGTAGCAGGCAAATTAAATGGTGTGCAGGCAGCAGGTACTGTCAATGTTGTGGGGCAGTCGGCTTATGGCGTGCAGGGTGCAGGTTTTGCCAATGTGGTTTTACGTAATTTCAGTGGGGTGCAAGGCTCGGGTTTTGTGAATTTTGTCGGTAATAATACCCGAAACTCGGTTCAGGCGGCAGGTTTTGCCAATGCTATCGTTAAAAGCGGAAGCGGTGTGCAGGCAGCCGGGTTTGTAAACCTTGTGGGTGGCAGTTTTAAAGGTGTTCAGGCATCCGGATTCCTCAATCAGGTATCTGATGTTTTCAGCGGTGTGCAGGCAGGCATACTAAATATGGCTTACAGGGTAGACAACGGCTTGCAGGTTGGGGTGATGAACGTGGCCGAGGAGTCTAATTCTATACCGGTGGGTCTGATTAGTTTTGTAAAACGCGGAGGCTACAAAAGACTGGAGCTAAGCACCGACGAGGTAAGCCCGGGTAACCTTACTTTCAAAACTGGTGTGCGAAGGCTTTATAATATATTTACTGTGGGTTATGGTTTCGACCAACCCGGCAAACCTGTGCTTAGCTTAGGCTATGGCCTTGGCACTGCCTGGAAACTTAACAAAACGCTGTGGTTGAATTTTGATGTGATAAGCTCGCACCTGCAAAATGATGTGGAAGAATGGGAAACCAACAATTTGCTCCGTGGCAGCCTGGGGCTTGAAGTACACCTTAGCCCGCGCATCGCACTGTTTGCCGCGCCAACCATCAATTTCCACGCAACGCAGCAGCCGGAGGTGAATCTGGGTAATATGAGTCGATTCAAATTCTATGAAAAACAGGGAAGATACTTTGGCGAGCGGGTAAATCTTGCCTCCTGGATGGGCTATCAGGCGGGTATCAGAATATGTAATATCTAAAATTTAACATGGTTTGTCAGAAAAAATCTCCTCCCTGAAGGGGGAGATTTTTTTACGTAAACAGCCCGATTAAAATCGGTATCCCAGGTTAAGGCCGAAGCCTCTCAGGTTTAGGTATTTCAGTCTACGGGCGTTATCAATTCTTACGCCTTGTTTATCTACCTGCAATGCCAGATAGGCCTCATTGATCTGGAAAGTATCCAGAATATTCTGGCGCAAATCGCTGATAAATTTATCATCATATTTAGATAAATCCTGATTCGACTCGCCATGCACCGTTACATTTCCAAAGTATCCGCCTATGATATACCAGTCGAGCGTAAATCTTTCTCCCAACCTGAACTGCCTGCCCAGCATTAAACCACCTGACAGCGTTTTAAACTCTGTTTTTACCGGTAGTTCAACTCTTAAGGGCTGGCCTTTATATACCATATCAACATCAACCGGCAGTGTTCCAGAGAAGCGTTCGTACCGGCCAAACAGAGAAATATAAAAACCAATTGGCGCGCTTGACTTATTACCCGGATAAAACCTTAATTCGGGGGTTATCTTAAACAAACCCATAGAGGCTTCACCTTTTCTTACGTTTTTTAAACTCACATAATCAATACCTTCATCTGCGGCATCAACGTATTTTCTGATGGCTGTGGCAAAAGGAATACGATCTTCCGGCCTGTGCGAAACCCCCAATGCAAAGCTGAATTTTTTATTGAATGCTTTTTCAAACTGGATGTTGTAGGTCTTAAAGGCAAGCGCCGAAGCGTTTACTTTAATAACGCTGGTGCGGTCTTCCTGCGAAAAACACACAAAAGAAATGAAAAGGCTTATAAAAAAACTGAAGGATTGTTTCACAGAGGTAAGTTTAAGCTGGGGTAGTACAAGAGGTTTTTAATTCAGATTGTCATCTTGTGTGGCCTGATACATTGAGTTTATAGCAGCCATTTCTTTAACCAGAAATGTCTGCAGTTGTTCGTTAAAATCTTTCTTATCTGCGTCTGTCAGGCTGTCGTACAAGTCTTTCAATTCCTGATTTATGCTTGCTTTTTCTTCTTCTGTGGCTGCATTCATAGCCCTGACATGATAAGATTTAAGATTGAAATTCTTCATTCAATTCTAAAAGGTATTGTATTTTAATAATCGATTTTTAAAATTCAGCTTCAAATATAAGCTATTTTTGTCCATCATTCACCAAAAAATGCACAATACGGCATGCCGTACCTTTACTTTTTGGATTCCTTGACTCGCTCATTTTCAGGTAAAGCGTATGCTTTTTGTTAATTAAGCCCGCTGCAAGCAGTTTATACCAGGGCAGGTGCAGCCCGCTGCTCCATTGCGTGTACAGGTCCATTTTTTGCCAGGGGCCATTGTTAATTTTATAACCAATTTCTCCGGTATCAGGCCCTGACACAACGCTAAGCCCCACAGCATTACCTGTAAACTCAAAAGTTAGTAATGCCTCCGGACTGGTTGCTTCTAACACAGGTACATTCACAAATCCTTCTCTGGTTCCTGCGCCGTCAGCCGGTTTCCAGTTTTCTATCAGTTGCCAGCCATTTTGTATGTGGGCTTCTTTTACCGAAACATACCTGCCTTTATCTAGGCTGATGCCTTCTAAGGCTTGGGGCAAATGCGTAGTTTTTTTTGAGCCCGGCTTTGCGGTCTGGTAGCTTTTGTAGGCCGAATCAAGCAAAAACCGGATGGTCTGGTAATAAAGCTCCTGCCCGAATGGCGAAGGGTGCAGGTCTTTAAAGTCATTCTCCCAGCTAAATTCTTTTGCCTGAAGCCTGTCTGCCACTTCTTTGGCCAGGTTAATAGACGGCAGCTTGTAATGTGCTGCCACCAATTCCTGATTTTGTACTTCAAGCGGCACTTTGCCTTGGGCATAATCGGCTGTTTTGTCGGGGTCTGCAAATGCCATCATCACAATAGCAACGGCCGGATTTGCTTTTTTTGCATGGCGCACTATTCCTTCCAGCGCCCATATCTGCATCAGGCTGTCGGTTTCGTTGGTATGGTCGTTTACGGCTGCTTCTACAAAAAGCAGGTCGGGAATGCCTTTATTTAGCACATCTTGTTCGAATCTGAAAGCATGCGGCAAACTCCCCAGCGACGGTATCCCGGCATTGATAAACGTAAAGTCTTTCTGCGGAAATTGCTCTTTCAGGTAACTGCTGGTTTTGTCTCGCCAGCCTTTATTGTAAGTAATAGAGCCACCCAGGTAGGCCACCGTTATATTTTGTTTTTGTGCAACGGCCCTGTAAAAATTGTTTAAACCGCCACGTGCCTGCACATAGGCAGACTTCGGCAACTGCCCCGCACCGGGTTTCTGCATACAGGCAGATGAACCAATTAACCAGATAACAATACCTAAACAGATGGGCAAACGCATAATAATCAACTGATATAGTTTTAATGGACACGGGTTGATATCTTGGCTTCGTCGAAATCAAGTTGTAATTCCTGTTTCCTGATTTCTTCGTCGCTATAAGCAAACTCTTTTCTGAGGGTGTACAGTTCTCTGCGCTGGGTGCTGTATAAATCTTTCAGAACCTGGTTATACTGCTCAATTTCTTTAACCTGGCAAGCCTGGCATTCCAGGGAGTTAAGCCGCTGATTAGTTACGGAGATATCGTTTTCTATTTCGTTTCTTAAAAAACTCAACAATTCGTTGTTTTCCAGTTCACTGGCATATTTTTCGTTCAGTTGTTTCAGCGCGGCATTCATAATTCGCAGTTTAATTCCTGCCTCCTGTTCTACCTCTGGCGCGGCATGGTCAACCTCTTTTACATCCAGCCATTTGACAATTAATGGCAGGGTTAAGCCCTGAAAAACCAATGTAACCAAAATAACGGTAAAAGTAATGAACAGAATCAGATTTCGGTGCGGAAATGCCTCACCGTTATTCAGATACAAAGGTACCGACAGCGCCGATGCAAGAGATATTACCCCCCGCATACCTGCCCAGCCAATAACAAACGGATTTCTGAGACCCGGATTCGGTTCATTTTCACGGATGCTCCTGAACAACCAGCGAGGTATAAACGCCGCAGGGTAAATCCAGATAATGCGTATAAGTATGGTAATGGCACTAATAATGAGGCCGTATTTAACGGCTTCAGCAATTGAGTAACCGTCTAGTCCTTTAATGATGGTTGGCAGTTCAAGGCCTATCAGTATAAATACCAGCCCGTTAAGTACAAAAATTAGCGTAGACCAAACCCCGGTTGTCTGCAAGCGCGTTGAGCCATGAGTTAGTATCTCATGCGAGCGATACGACAAAAACAAACCGCCGCTCACCACCGCCATTACACCCGAAAAATGAAACTGCTCGGCTACTATATACATAAAGTAGGGGGTAAGCAATGTTAGTGCTGCATCTATGCTGGGGGTGGTTGGTAAAAAACGGTGTATAACGTACGCCACATGGGCTATGGCCAGACCAACCACAATGCCCATGCCAGCCACTACAAAAAAGCTGCCAACGGCTTGCTGTAAAGAAAACTGCCCGGTAAGAAGCGCTGCCAACGCAAAGCGGAATACTATTAAGCTCGATGCATCATTGATCAGGCTTTCTCCTTCCAGAATGGTAATCACTCTTTTGGGCATTTTGATACCCTTCAGTACCGACGATGCCGCAACGGCATCAGGCGGAGAGATAATGCCCCCCAGCAAAAAGCCCATCGCCAGCGTAAAGCCGGGAATCATGGCCTGTGAGGCATACGCCACAATGGTAGAGGTAAACAAAACCAGCCCGAATGCCAGCAGACCAATGGGGCGTTTCCATTTCCAGAAGTCGTTCCAGGATGTGTACCAGGCCGCCTCATAAAGCAGCGGTGGCAGAAAAATTAGAAAGATGAGTTCAGGGTTTACTTCTATCTGTGGGATATTCGGAACAAAGCTGATGAACAAACCCGCCAGCACCAGAAAAATTGGCGCTGATATTCTGAACTTCTGCCCTAACATGACCAGCATGAAAACGACAAACAATAGCGATAAAACTAAAAGTAAATTGTAGTGCATTTTTGTAAAGGTATTAATTAGGCAACACAGATAGGCAGAGAAAGGTTTATCTACATTTGTATATAATCTGATTTTTACAGGATGTTCATCTTCCTGAAAGAAACAAATATAATAAAATACAGGCAAAAAAATACTGGTTAATCGGGATGCGTTTCAGACCATAAAAAGGTCGCTGGCTATTCTGTCGGCAAATAGTTTGCCTGCTTTGGTAAGTGTAAGGGTTTCATTCTCAATTGTTAGCATCTGTTGGGTCAGATACTTATCTAACGTATACCGGTTGGTTTGCTGCCAGTTATTGCCCGCCAGCTTATTGATTTCTGCTATTGCACAGCCCCATTTGGTACGCAGGCCGGTAAGCAGGTAGTCGTTCAGTTGGTCTGCTTTGCTAAGCAATTCATATTCGGCAGGTACAGTGCCTGTCTGAATGGCCCGCAGATAGGCAGCATTATTGGCTATGTTATATTGCCTTGAAACACCATTGTATGAATGAGCCGACGGCCCAACACCCAGATATTCATGCCGTTTCCAGTACGAAGAATTATGGCGCGAGTACCGGCCGTTGCGGCAAAAATTTGATATTTCATATTGCTCATATCCGGCTGTTTCAAGGGTATCAACCAGAATCCTGAATTGCTCTGAGGCAAAGTCTTCATTAATGGGCGGTATCTTATTTAACTTCAGCCATTTACCAAAAACAGTTTTTTCTTCAATAGTAAGGCAGTAAGATGATATATGCGGTACGTTGAGGGCAAGGGCCTTCTCTAAATCATTCAACCAAATCGCATGGCTCTCGCTGGGTATGGCATAAATCAGGTCGATGGTTAGGTTTTCAAAACCCATGTCCTGTGCCAGTTTTACAGAGTTTTCGGCTTCTGAGGCATTGTGTATGCGGTTGAGTTTCAGCAGATGGTCGGGGTAAAAAGACTGTATGCCAATACTGAGGCGGTTAAACCCTAAAGCCTGTAAGTTTTTAAGGAGGGGCTGACTGATATCGTCCGGGTTAGCCTCCAACGTAATTTCGGCATCATCAGCAATTGTATAATACTTTTTAATTGTATCAAAAATATCTCCCAATTCCTGCGGACTTAATAATGACGGAGTGCCACCTCCAAAATAGATGGTTTCAAGGTGTTTCTGGCTCAGATACCCTGCCTGCAATTCAATTTCTTTGCATATAGCAGCAGCCATTTCAGCTTTCATGTTAAGATTAGTGCTGAAATGGAAGTCGCAGTAATGACAGGCCTTACGGCAAAACGGTATGTGAATATATAAGTGCAATGCTTAAATGAAAATCGGGCGGTTTCATCAACCGCCCGAGTAATTATTTTGTCCCTACAAAAAAGAAATCAATACATTTTTCAGGTTCGTCAGACAGGTAGTGGTCATCCCATCTGATTTCGGCGGCAAGCCCACCCGTTTCGGTCATCAGTTTATTTCTGTTGAACCGATTCAGCACCTCATAAGGTATCCTGAGCACCCAAGCCGGCAGGCGATGCTGCAAGTCAAAAATATCAAACCGCATAATTTTGTTTACCGAGCGTTTGTTCTCTTCGTAGTAGTCCCAAACTTTCTGGTTGCCACCCACACCAAAGGTTTCAACCTTAGAGAAGTACTTCTGCATCAGGCCTCTCAACTCGGCTGTATCATATTCTCTGATGTGCCAAGGGTTCCGGCTCAGACTGTAAGGGCGGTTTACAGTGGTCAATAATATTTTACCACCGGGTTTGAGCACACGGGCGGCTTCGGCTAAAAATTGGTGGTCGTCTTGTATATGTTCAATTACCTGAAAGGTAACAACAAAATCGAAAGTATTATCTTTAAAAGCGCTCAGGTGGGGTAAATCTGCCGTTCTGAACGTATGGCGCGGGTGTGCGGCCTGCAACTGCTCAATCAGGGGTTCGTTTTTATCAAGCCCTGTGTAGTGGTCGCATTTTTCAATCAGGGTTTCTACACCACGGCCCCAGCCGCAGCCGAGTTCCAGCACATTGCCATGAATTATTTTGGCTGCTTCAGTATACGGAAAATATAATCTTTGATGAACAGGGTTATCTGAAGGTATCTCTGCACTGGTAATTTCTGTTGTTGCGTATTTGCTCATAGACGCGCTCGGTAACTTTTATCCGGCTTTCAATCAGGTTTAGGCCGGTTGCTGAATCTGGTTTATGGTGTGCTGTTGGCTGCACCGCTACAAAGTTACATCAAAATTATGCCTTTCTGAAATCATACGCCGGCTTTATCAAATTTTAGGGTATTAATAAACGTTAAAGAGAGGTCTAAACCTTTCATTCAGAATGAAAATACCCTTGCTGTTGATCATAACCATCGGCTTAGTACAACATGTGCGGGCGCAGCTGGCTTACGATACTAATAATGGGCCGTCGCCATTACTTATCAATAAAAAGATGCTGAAACCACAAGGAAGGTTCAGTTTGCCTGAACGCCTGCCTGATACGCTGTTTTTGAAAAAAAGGCTTTTGTTCTCCAGGTATATTCCAGATAAAAGCGCTTTCCGACCGCTCAGTCTGGCTGATGGCGCAATGGCTGCTTTAAACCCTGCCACTACCAGCTTTAATCTTGAACAAAGCCGAAACCGAACGAAGCAACTATTTTATAAAATGAAAATGTGGCGCTATTTTAAATAACAAAAGAGTGTCAGGCAAAGCCCGACACTCTTTTGCAATTTTCATTTTCTATTCGTATTCTCCTTCAATCTGCTCAGGCAGGTTGTTGGTTCATTACTTCTGTTTGTTTACGGATTGACTCCATGTGAATCAGCTTGAATAATTCTTCAACCATTTCAGGGTAAAGATTTAGTTTCTTAGCTTGTTCGGCACGGCTGGTGTGAACCTGTTTCCAACGATCCAGCTGAAGCACAGCCACGTTGTTATCTCTTTTGTATTCACCCAGTTTTTCAACTACTGCCATACGGGCTGCCAGTACTTCAAGCAATTCGCGGTCAATGTTGTCAATTTTCTGGCGCAATCTGTCCAGTTCACTTTGGAAATCTTCGCCATAAGAAGCCTTACGAACTTCCAGTTCACGAAGCATTTCACCCAGCGCTTCCGGTGTTAATTGTTGAGAGGCATCAGACCATGCGTCGTCAGGGCTACGGTGCGACTCAATAATCAAGCCGTCGTAGTTCAGGTCAAGTGCACGTTGTGCCAGTTCATATAAATAAGCTCTCTTACCTGCCATGTGGCTAGGGTCGCCGATGATAGGCAACTGAGGGAAAAGCGTTTTTAATTCAACAGCCAGCTGCCACATAGGCGAGTTACGGTATTTGGTTTCCTGTGCATTAGAAAAACCACGGTGGATAGCCGCCATTTTCTTAATACCTGCACCGGCTATACGCTCAAATGCACCTACCCAAAGGGCAAGGTCTGGGTTCACAGGGTTTTTGATAAGTACTGGTACATCAACACCTTTCAGGGCATCGGCAAGGTCTTGCACGTTAAACGGGTTAACGGTTGTTCTGGCGCCGATCCAGAGAATATCAATACCATATTTTAAAGCCAATTCGATGTGCTGAGGCGTAGCTACTTCCACTGCAATTGGTAGGCCTGTTTCTTTTTTTACCGCAGCCAACCACGGCAATGCTGCTTCTCCCATACCCTCAAAACTGCCCGGACGCGTACGCGGTTTCCAAACACCCGCACGAATCACGTGCGCATAACCTTCTTTTGCAATACGGGTTACGGTTTCGGTAACTTGCTCTTCTGTCTCGGCACTGCACGGACCGGCAATAATTAAGGGTTTTCCTTTTGTATCTACCCAACTGTTCAGCGGTAGTACATCTAAATTTGCTTTCATTTCTATTCTAAAATTTGTTTTGTCAATTTTTTCAATGCTTCTAAGGTCTGTCAAATCTTTCTACTTAGCCACTGAAGCGGAGCATTGACTACCGGACATATTACCGAATTATTGATATTGTTTCGTTGAATGTCTTTTCTTTGGCGTATATTTGCAAACTATTTACGGGGGTAAGTCTCGGTAAAATGACTTAGTCTCTTTAAATAGTACAATTCTTCATCAAAAACTGAAAAGATTAAAAAGAAACCAATACTTGAAATAATGAAAACGGCTATTCAAAACCGCTCGTTAAATTTCGATGATACTTCTATTGCCTTTGCTCATCAATCAGACAGTAAGCTTCGTAAAACTTATTTGATTTTTGCGTTGATGAATCAAAACTGGGTTGTAAAGATAGGAACTTTTTTTATAAAACTCGCAATAAAATTAGGATTACCTGTAAAATTACTCATTAGTAATACCATTTTTTCTCAGTTTTGTGGGGGCGAAAGTATAGCAGACTGCCAGAAAACCATCAATAGCCTGGCAAAAAGCAAAGTTGGTACAATTCTGGACTTCTCGGTAGAGGGCGAAGACAACGAAAATGCCTTTGATGCAACTACCTCAGAGATTCTGAAAACGATAGACAAAGCCGCAGGGCAACCGCAGCAAATTCCGTTCTCGGTTTTTAAGGTATCCGGTATAGGTTCGGTTGATCTTCTTGAAAAAGTACAAGAACACCCTGAAGATTTAACAACAGAAGAAAAGAGCGCTTTTGAGCGGGTGCAGAACAGAGTAGATAAATTGTGCGGTTACGCTGCCAGCCTTAATGTCAGGATTTTTATAGATGCAGAAGAGTCGTGGATTCAGGACGTGATAGACGAAATGAGCTACCACATGATGCAGAAGTACAATACCGCCGGTAAAACAATTGTTTACAATACTTTTCAGTTGTATAGATGGGAAAGCCTTGAACACCTGGCTGATGCCTGTGCATTGGCCAGAAAAGAAAGTTACAGGGTAGGGGCAAAGCTGGTACGTGGCGCTTATATTGAAAAAGAAAGACGCCGGGCGGCAGAGCTGGAGTACAAAGACCCGATTCATGCTTCAAAAAAAGACACCGACGCTGATTTTAACAAGGCTGTTCATTTTTCTGTTGATAATCTGGATGTTTTATCTATTTGTTTGGGTACACACAATGAAGAAAGCTCTTTGTTATGTGCCGATTTAATGACTCAGCACAATATATCCAAAAGCGATGAGCGAATCTGGTTTGCACAGTTGCTGGGTATGAGCGACAACATTTCTTACAACCTGGCCAATGCAGGCTACAATGTAGCCAAATATGTGCCTTACGGGCCTGTTGAGGCAGTAATGCCTTACCTCTTTAGAAGAGCTGAAGAAAACACCTC
Organism: Emticicia sp. TH156; assembly: GCF_002855535.1. Lineage (NCBI taxonomy): Bacteria > Pseudomonadati > Bacteroidota > Cytophagia > Cytophagales > Leadbetterellaceae > Emticicia > Emticicia sp. TH156. The sequence goes on along the minus strand of NZ_PKRS01000004.1, from coordinate 83,948 downwards.
TATTGCGGGCCAGAGCAGCCGTGAGTTTTTGCTCATTAAAAAGGAAAAACAAAGAAGAAGAGGTTGCTAATGAAGCGGGCATCGAATATTTTTAATAACTTTATACGGCCTAAAAACACAACGGGCCAGATTTGCTAATTACGGAAGCAGTTTCAGGGGCTTTTGCGTTAAACACAATAATAAATGACTACAAGCAGTGAATTGTACGGAGGGAAATCTCCATATAAGTTTTTGTTACTGACAGTGTTTTTGATTATCGCCGACCAGGCAATTAAATTGTGGATGTACTACGATGTTTTGCCTAACCACTATGGCGAAATTGATATCATTCCCGGTTTTTTTAAATTACACTATGTTGAAAACAAAGGTATGGCCTTTGGCTGGACACTAGCCGGAGAATACGGCAAACTCATGCTTACGGCTTTCAGACTGGTAGCCATGGTGGGTATCTGCTGGTATCTGGTTCATCTGGCAAAAAGAAATGCGCATAGTGGTTTGCTTTGGTCTATTGCTGCTGTTTTAGGGGGTGCCATTGGTAATGTAATTGATAGTACTTTCTATGGTGTGTTTTTGGGTAATTCTCCGATAGATTCACCTACTCCCTGGTTTCACGGGCAGGTAATTGATATGTTTTACGCCTATGGCCTTGACGGCGACTACCCCGACTGGATTCCTTTTCTGGGTGGGCAATACAACACAACGCCTATCTTTAACTTTGCCGATGCCTGTATTTTTTGTGGGGTGTTGAGTATCCTTGTTTTTCAGAAGAGTTTCTTTATTCATGAAGAAATGCCCCAGAAACCAGTGGCTGAAAGTACAGAAGAAGTATCAACCGAGTCTACTAGTTTGCCTGTAGAAGAGAATACCGCAGCGCCTGCTAATGAAGATGGTGCCATTACTGGCAGCGAACCGGTTAACGAACCTATGGCAGACATACCGACAGAAGAGCCTTCTGCATCCAATACAGATGAGCAGGTAAATGATAAAGTTAATAACTGATTTAAAAATCTGAACTGATATGGCAATTTTTTCTAAGCGTTCTTTTGTATGGATTATCGTTCTGAGTTTTCTGGGCATCATACTTTTGCCGGGTATGATTCAATCGCCGTCTACCAGACATATCATTCTGGTTGTGTTTGGCTCCATTTGCCTGCTTTTTCAATTAATTAGCATGGCCATCGGCGGAAGCAGCAGCACTGAACGAAACCCAAAAACAGACAGAATACAGTCAATTGTATTGTTAATCCTTACCATTACTTTATTGGTTGTTAATTTTCTGGTATAGAATTATCGCTTCTTAAAAAGTTTAGATATAAAAAAGGGCCGTTAGGCCCTTTTACATTTATTACTCTTTTGTTGGATATGGAATAATCAGTTTCTCGCCTCGTTCGGCAAAGTTCTTGGTCTTTTTATTGGCTTGCATAATCAGGTTAACAGGCACATCATATTTATTACCCACCACCCTTAAAATATCGCCCGGGCCTACGGTGTGTACCGCTTTTATTCTTACTTTAAGCCTGGTAACGCCTACTTTAATACCATTCTCTTCCACACCCGGATTCATAGCCTTTAAGGTTTCCTTTTTAACATTAAATCTGTTGGCAATTCCAAAGAAAGTTTCACCTTCTCCCACTGTATGTGTGTAGGTTTCACCACCCGTAGGAATACTCACTTTTTTATCTTCTTTTGGCTTTTCTTCTTTTGTTTTCTCTTTTTTTGCATCAGTTTCATCGGCAGGCTTAGATGCTTGCTCTTTATTGCCTACGGTTGGTACTGAAATCTCGGGCAGGGCTTCAGAGGTGCTTTGTTCTTCTGCCTCGGTTTCTTCGTCTGTTGGCTGTACTCTAATAGCATTGGCGACGGTGTCTGCCGGAGCGGCGGTAAGATCATCGGCAGTTGAGGTGTCGTCAGACATATATTTCCAACCGATGTAAAGCAATGCGCAGATTATACTCACTAAAACCAAAAGTACAACCATTGGTAAATTTCGTGAGGCCTCTTTTGGGCGTTCATTTCGTTGTTCGCGGTCTTCGAACTGCATGGTAACAGTAAATTTTAATTATTTATATTAGGAAAACTAGGTTTCTACGCATCAAGTAACACAAAACAGGCTTCTGTTCAGCTTAAACTTACAAAATCAGCTTTTACTTAATTGTTTAAACTTATATACTTTTTTTAAGTTCTTCATTCATATCATCTACCAGGTCTTTCAGGGCTTCGCGGTAGTTTCTCAGTCTTTTTGCCACTTCTTCATCGCTCACACCCAGAATCTGCGCTGCCAGAATACCAGCGTTTTTGGCGCCATTAAGGGCCACAGTAGCTACCGGTACACCCGTTGGCATTTGAAGAATAGACAGTACGGAGTCCCAGCCGTCAATAGAATTGCTCGATTTAATAGGGACCCCAATAACAGGTAAGGTTGTACTGGATGCCACCATACCCGGTAAATGAGCCGCGCCACCTGCACCGGCAATAATTATCTTTAAACCACGACGACGAGCCGTAAGGGCGTAATCAAACATCTTTTGCGGTGTTCGGTGCGCCGAAACCACCTCTTTCTCGTATGGAATTTCTAATTCGTCTAAAATTTCTGCAACCCCTGCCATAATTTTCCAGTCAGAGAAACTGCCCATAATAATACCTACCATCTTCTACAGTTTAAATTTTTAAATGTAAATCCGACTATCAGTTTTTGGCTACAACTTTGAGTTTTTCTTTTACAAAAATCACTTTTTCTTTTAATTTTTCAAAGTCCTGGTCTACAATAGTAATATGCCCCATTTTTCTGAATGGTTTAGTAAAACGCTTGCCATATAAAAAAGGGTGTATACCCTCTATGGCCAGTACATCGTCCATTCCTTCATAAACCGCTTCTCCGTTATGGCCTTCTTCACCCAGCAGATTCACCATTGCTGCTTTTGAGTGGGCACGTGTGCTACCCAGAGGCAGATTGAGTATGGCTCGCAGATGTTGCTCAAACTGCGATACATCATTAGCCCTGATGGTCTGGTGGCCGCTGTTGTGCGGGCGGGGGGCTACCTCATTTATCAGTATTTCTCCGTCTCTGGTCAGAAACATCTCTACGGCCAGCAAGCCAATTATGCCCAGAGCGTTGGCTGTTTGTATAGCAATATCCTGCGCTTTTTTCTCAATTCCGGTGGCAACGTTAGCCGGGCTGAAAAGGTACTCAACCAGATTGGCTTCCGGATGAAAAACCATTTCAACAAGCGGGAAAGTGCTGGTTTCGCCGTTTTCATTGCGGGCAACTATTACGGCCAGTTCTTTCTCAAAGTCAATCATTTTTTCAAGCACACCCGGCTGGTCAAATGCCTTGCCGAGGTCGGCCTCGGTGCGCAATACCTGCACGCCCTTGCCATCATAGCCGCCTTTGCCCAGTTTATGAACAGCAGGCAAAAACGCTGTATGCCCGGCTGTATCAGCCCTGTTTTCTGTCAGAATAAAATCTGCAGTAGGCAGGTTGTTGTCTTTATAAAATTGTTTCTGAACCCGCTTGTCCTGAATAATACGTAGCACAGAAGGCTGCGGAAACACCGCTTTACCCTGTTTTTGAAGGGCTTCAAGCGCTTCAATGCTAACGGCTTCTATCTCTATGGTTAGTATGTCGCAATCCTGCCCGAATGCCATTACGGTATCATAATCGTTCAATGACCCGTTCACAAACTCGTGCGACAGGTACTTACAGGGAGCGTCGCTGTCCGGGTCCAGCGTTTTAATGTTAAAATCAAAATCAATGGCGGCCTGAATAATCATTCTGCCCAGTTGCCCGCCACCAAGAATGCCCAGTTTTTTTCTGTTATCGAATCTCACTAAGAAGCTTTTTTTCGCAAAGATACACTAAGAATACATAGTATGTGCATCCCATTTGCGTATCTTTTTTAACGGTTAAGCCTCTTAATAAAAATGGGGTTAAACAGTAAGGCTGTTGCGTCTTTTACTGTTTAACCCCACCTGTTTTATAGAGGTGCAATTATCGCACAGGTTTGGCCATTCTAAGTACCTCAACACCACCGGCATTCAGGCTTAAGGTATTGTTAGCATTTACAGTGTATGAATCTACTTTTTTTAGCGACTCAAGAAATGTTGATTCACCATCGCCCTTGCAAGCCATTTTGGTCATAGCCATAGACTTGTTAAACGTAATTTTGTTACCATAAGCCACCAGCAGGCCACTGAAACTATTGCAACTGGTATTGCCAGTAAACTTGTTGTCGTTTACATCAAAATTAATTGTTGGTTTTTTATCCGGATACAAACCCGCTAAAGATACCCTTGCCCCGGGTATTTCGGCCAGTTCCCACATACCATTCAATTTAAGAGGGGCATTAAGCGCTTCTGAGGTTTGTTTGGGTGTGCTGCCTGTGGGTCGTGCCGGTACACAACCGGCAACAGATAATCCGGACAAGCAAATGGCAATAATCAGGTTTTTCATAGCTTTAAAAAGTTTAAATTTTATATTTACTTCTTTGGGACAAATATTTATTAGTGTTTTTGACAAACCCTGCCAGCATTGGTTTAATGCCGGGCAGATTATGCCTCTGTTTAAGGATACAACAGGTATTTCAGGCGCATGGTTTTGTATTGGCTCAGGCCGGGCTCCCAGCTTTTGCGTATTTCTTCTTCAGGTACGCCTGCAATTATCTGTTTCTTCAGGTTTTCGGTTCCGGCCAGTTTATCAAAGCTGTTCATTTGTTTGCTTTGGCTCATATCAAAAAACTTTTCTTTGTAGGGGTAGGCATTGTATAATTCTATCAGCCAATGCAGATTCAGGCGTTTAGTTTTTCTCAATTCATTAACATCATAGTTGCGCAGGTCAAGGCCGTAACATTCTTCGTTCTGGTGCAATGGGGTTTCGCTCATACCCGGAATACTGACCGGGCGAAAGTGAAACTCATATTTGCCTTTTAAAGCAGGTGCGCCCAAAACCGTAAATGGCATGTAGGTGCCGCGTCCCTGGCTCAGAATGGTGCCCTCAAACAAACAAATACTTGGGTATAAAAGTATTGACTGCTGTGTATTTAAATTCGGCGACGGAAACACCGGTAGCTGGTAGGGCATATCATGGTTATAATTGGCCACTTTAATTATTTTCACACGGCATTGCAGTTTATTGGGCAGCCAGCCTTCGCCGTTTACCATTTGTGCAAATTCGCCCATGGTCATGCCATGTGCAATGGGTATTTTGTGCATACCAATGCCCGAATGCAGGTGGTCTTCAAGCATGGGGCCGTCAACACAATAGCCGTTCGGGTTGGGTCTGTCTAATATTATCAGCTCTTTGCCGTTTTCGGCGCAAGACTCCATTACATGCGTAAGCGTGTTAATATAAGTATAAAAGCGTGCGCCAACATCCTGTATATCAAATACCATTACATCTACGTCAGCCAGATGTTCCCTGGTTGGTTTTTTATATTTGCCATACAGCGAAATAATGGGTATGCCTGTTTTTTCATCTACATTGTCGGCAACTTTGGCGCCATTGCTGGCATTGCCTCTGAAACCATGTTCAGGCCCGAAAATCCTGGTTATTTTTATGCCAAGGGCCATCAGGGTATCCACACTGGGTTTTTTACCCACAATTGATGTCTGGTTAATAACCATTCCTACTCTTTTACCTTTCAGATACGGCACATAGGCCTTTAGCTGGTCGGCGCCTGTTATAATTTCTTTTGGTTTGGCAGTTAAAGTTACCGGCTGGCTTTCAGAAGCACGGTCATGCCGGAGTAGCTGACTAATCAGCGTAATAACAGGTAAAAATAAAAGAAGAATGGATTTTCTCATGGGTTGAATATCGGTAAACAGTACTGCTTTGATGGATAATTTATTTGCGAATAAACGAAAATGAAATGGATTTTATGAGAAAATATATCAGAAATTTACATATTTCCGGTAAACCAAAAAGAGGCAGCCGAACTGCTTCGTGCTGCCTCTTTGTATCGGTAAACATTTGTTATTCTTTAATTTCAAACTCAGAGTCTTTCAAGCCCTTGTTTATTTTTACTGATTGAACCTCCGTAACAATCTCGCCCATCTGGCCTGCAGTTCTTTTGGTTACAGCCGGAATCAGAAACTCGGTTCCTTTAAACTTTTTGTAGTTTTCGTAAGTAACCGTACTTTCAAATTTACCTCTGGGGGTTTCGTTGGTCGAGAAAGTTTTTACTTTCAGGCCAGACGCCACATCAAAATAATCGGTCCATTTTCTTCCGTCCTGTGTTGATACCTCCACTTTGTAAGCATCTTTGTCGCCTACTTTTTCGGTGCCTTGCACCGTAGCCGTTATGCCTAGTTCTTTATACATTAACTCAAAAAACGGGTTAGACCGCATAGCTTGTATTTTGGCTGCCGGCCCTTCCGGTTGCTGGCGGGCTCCGCCGTTTCCGCCATTGCCGCCGCCTGCGTTTCCTCCGGCGCCGTTACCACCGCCAAAGCCACCGCGACCGCCGAAACCGCCACTGCTTTTAAAATTTTTGCCATCAAATACGGTTGTCATGCCTGCATTTCCGTTGAAATACATACTTGAAGAATACTTGTCCGGAAATTTGTATTTCACTTCCGTTTCTGACGTACCCCGTTGCGTTTCGCTGGTGCTGTTAATGGTTATATCCTGAACTTTAGCAATGGCATCTTTACCGCCAATGGCTGCAATGTATTTGTCCAGAATGGCGTCGGCTGTTGGTGTACTTTGTGCAAAAGAACTCATAGCCACGAATGAAAATAGGCTTACAAATAATCTTTTCATTTTTGTATGATATGTTTTTTCAAATGATTTACGTTTAGACAAACAATTAACCCAAAAGTAAAGTTTTTCTATCAACATGTAGATTAATAAAAACATAGCGAAGATAAAACCTCATTAAATGGAGATAAAGCAAAGATTGAGTATATTTTGGTTAAGGAGAGATTTACGGCTAAATGACAACGCCGCCCTTTATTATGCCCTAAAAAGCGAGCATCCGGTACTACCACTTTTTATTTTTGATACCGAGATTCTCGACAAACTACCCAACAAAAAAGATGCACGGGTTCATTTTATTCATAAAACACTGGCCAGCCTGCACGGGCAGTTAAATTTGCTAGGGTCTGGCTTGCTGGTTAAGCATGGAAACCCCATAGATGTGTGGCCAAAATTAATGCAGGAATACGATATTGCCGAGGTATATACCAACCACGACTACGAAAAGTATGCTATAAACCGCGATGAGCAAGTACGCGGCTTGCTCAACTTTCATGGCATTGGTTTTTACACCTTTAAAGATCAGGTAATTTTTGAAAAAAACGAAGTGCTAACAGGCACCGGCCAACCCTATACGGTTTTTACGCCTTACAGCAAAAAGTGGAAAGAGAAGCTGAACGATTTTTATCTGAAAAGTTATCCGACAGAAAAATACTTTAATAGGTTTTATCAGATAGATATTCTGAATATACCGTCGTTGAACGACATCGGTTTTGAAGAATCAGGGGCTGAGTTTCCGCCTCCGGTTGTGGCTGACAGTCTTGTTGAAAAATATGGTGAATTGCGGAATTTTCCGGCCTTACCGGCTACCAGCCGCCTGAGCATTCATTTAAGGTTTGGTACGGTCAGCATCAGAGAACTGGTTCGGAAAGCCATACCTCTAAGCACTACCTGGTTGAACGAACTGATATGGCGAGAGTTTTATATGAACATACTTTTTCATTTTCCGCACGTAAACGACGGGCAGGCATTTAGAAAAGAGTATGACGGCATTCAATGGCGGAACAATGAAGAAGAGTTTAAACGGTGGTGCCAGGGCAAAACCGGCTACCCGATAGTAGATGCAGGTATGAGAGAGCTGAACGCTACCGGTTTTATGCATAACAGGGTAAGAATGATAACGGCCAGTTTTTTAATTAAACACCTGCTGATTGATTGGCGTTGGGGCGAAGCCTATTTTGCTGAAAAACTACTGGACTTTGATTTTGCCGCCAACAATGGCGGTTGGCAATGGGCGGCAGGCAGCGGCTGCGATGCGGCTCCGTATTTCAGGGTATTTAGTCCGACGGCACAGACAGAAAAATTTGATGCAGATCTGAAATATATCAAAAAATGGGTGCCTGAACTCAACTCTTTCAGTTATCCTAAACCAATGGTTGACCACGCATTTGCCCGTGATCGCGCCCTGAGTACCTATAAGGCTGCACTGGGAGACAAAATGCCTAAGGAGTAATCTTGGTTTTGTTATATTTTTATACAGTGTTGCTTAAAAATAAATAATAAGCCATTGATAATTTTTTAGCAGGAAAATCCGATAGTTAGTTGTTATTTTGTATAATCTTCAGTTGTTTTCCTGTTTTACCAAAACCGGGCTACCCCATAAGCCTGTTAACCAATGGCATTTTTAGAGAAATCGGCGCAATATGTATTTGACAGACATTCTTTGGCTCAGCTGAAAAATGTCTGTATTATATTGCCTAACAGGCGGTCGGTTTTTTTCTTTAAGCGCTTTTTGGGTAAACTATCTGATGTTCCGTTTCTTTCGCCTGAAGTTTGTGCAATTGATGACTTTGTCGCTGAAATGTCCGGCTTCAAAACCATTGATTCGGTTGGACTACTTTTTGAACTTTACGAAACTTTCAGAAAATATGATGCACAGGTAGATTTCGACAGGTTTATTTCGTGGGCGCCTACGCTGCTGCGGGATTTTGACACCATAGACCAGTATTTCATCGGCGACCCAAAAGCTTTGTTTGATTACATCAGTGAGGCAGAGACCCTGAAGCGTTGGAATGTAGATATGGTAAAAATAAACAAACCGTTTGTTGAAACTACCGGAAATCTTGATAAATACTTTAAACTTTTTGAGAATATATATCAGGTATATGTAGACCTGCAAACCGAGCTGCGGGTGAAGGGTTTTACCTACCGGGGCATGTCTTACAGGTTGTTGGCAGAAGAAGTAGAGACACTGCTGATTGAGAACAAAAACTTTGAAAAATACTATTTTGTAGGCTTTAATGCTTTCAGCAGGTCTGAAGAAATAGTTATCGAAAAACTGGTGAAGGCCGGAAAAGCAGAGATGTTATGGGACACCGATGAGTTTTTCATGAACCCATTCTATAACCAGAAAGCGGGAAGCACACTTAGAAAATATAAATCGAAGGGTACTTTTGGTAAATGGAACTGGCAGACCAACCACCTGCTGACAGAAGAGAAAAATATCAGAATTATAGGTGTTGAAAATGCCACACTACAGGCAAAAGTAGCAGGCGCCATTTATGCTGATAGCCTGTTGGTTAATCCGGGCGTACCTACGGCCATTGTTCTGTGCGACGAAAACCTGCTTTCGCCTTTAATTTATTCGCTCGATAATCTGGTTACAGACTTCAACATAACCATGGGTTTGTCGCTCAGGGGGTCCATGCTTTTTACGCTTATCGACTCAGTTTTTGAGCTGCAACAAAATATTGTTGATTTTAAAACCAAAAGCGGCGAGACCATCCGGATACCCAAGTATAGCCACAGGCATGTATTTAAGGTGCTGAATCACCCTTTTTGCCGTAAATATGAGCAGATTAATTATACAGATGCCAGTACAGAGGGTAAAGCGAATGTTTTTTCAGAAACGCAGACAGAAATAGTAAGGGGGAATCTGGTGTATCTGAGCGAGGAAGAAATGCTTGCATTCGGCAAAGGCGACAGGCTCTTTGAGGTTCTGTTTTCTCGCTGGGGTAACGACCCCAGAAAAGCGCTGAAAGCATTTTATGATTTAATTGACGAGCTGCGCGGAGTGTATCATGAATCGAACGACGCTATTGAAATTGAATACCTGTATTTGTTTCTTACGATTCTGAATCGTCTTGAAAAAATCCTATTTAACAACAGGCTGTTGAACCTGAAAAGTTTCAGACATTTTTTGTATGAACTCATCAGGCAGGAAAAAATTCCGTTCAGTGGCGAGCCCGTGGCCGACCTTCAGATAATGGGTATGCTGGAGACCCGCTGCCTTGATTTCGACAGGGTAATATTTCTTTCTGTTAACGAGGGTGTGTTGCCTTCGGCCAAGCATCTCAATTCATTAATCCCTTTTGATGCCTCGCTTGAGTTTGGGCTGCCGTTGCAGTCAGACCAGAACGCAATAATGGCTTATCATTTTTTCAGGCTTTTACAACGTGCCAAAGATATTGACCTGCTGTATGTAATACCCACAGGCGAAGGGCTTGGTGGCGGAGCCACAGAAAAAAGCAGGTTTATTTTACAGATTGAAAACGAACTAGCCAGGCACAATAAGCAAATAAAAATTACGTATCCTAAAATTGCTTACAATAAAACTATTGATAATGAGGTAGTTAATAAGGTTGTAGTACAAAAGAATAATGACATTCTGGCTGCGGTAAGCAGTCTGCTGGCTGATGGTGGCATATATCCCACAAACCTTAATGAGTACCTGCACTGTACCTTAAAGTTTTACTTCAATAAAATTGCCGGTATATCTAAGCGCGAAGAAGTGGACGAGAATTTCGGCGCTGATATTTTTGGTACCTGGCTGCATAATACCCTCGAGAAAATTGACAACGATTTTGGAACAGAAGTAACGAAGGATGTATTAGATGCCGTTTTAAAGCAGATACCTGAGCGCCTCGACACAGCCTATAAAGAAAAATTCGGGGGGTATGTAATTGATTCTGGTATGAACTATTTGTTGAAGCATGTAGCCGAACAATTACTGGCCGACTTCTTTAATCTGCAGAAAGAAACACAGGTTTTTCCGTACCGGATACTTGATTCAGAGAAGCAGATTGAGGCTTCTTTTGAAATGCCAAATCTTGGAAATGTACAAAAAGTAAAAATTGCAGGCCGGGTAGATAGAATAGAAAAAGCCGGAAATGAAATAAAAGTGGTTGACTACAAAACCGGAAAAGTTGTAAAAAAAGAGCTTGAAAAAAGCCGCGACCAGATACTTGAAGAAGCTCTGATTGACCCCGACAAAGAAAAGCTACGCCAGTTATGGCTGTATCAGTATCTGATTTTAAAAAATATGGCCACCAATAAAATGTTTACCATAGGTGGCGAAACGCTCGAAAACCATGATATAAAAGCAAAGATTTATTCGTTCAGAAATATGAAAGAAAATCTTGAGGTAAATTTGAGTTTTACTGATAACCCCACTATCTTTGGTTTTATTGAAAAAACAGAGCAAATATTAGCCAACATTATAAAAGAAATGCTGAATCCGGATGTTCCGTTTGCCCAAACAAATGATCTGCTCGTTTGTGAAAGGTGTGATTTTAAAGGAATATGCGGCCGATGAATTTCACAATTTGTAAACACTTTGAACACACGCACCAATTTTATTCCCTTTCTTGACCTCAAGCGCATTAATAAACCTTATGAAACACCGATTATTGAAATTCTGACAAAGAAAGTTTCTTCAGGATGGTATATACTTGGCGATGAGGTCAAACATTTTGAAAAATCTTTTGCAGAATATTGTGGAACAAAGCATTGTATTGGTGTTGCAAATGGGCTTGATGCACTGGCATTATTACTCAAAGCATCTGATTTTCCGAAAGGTTCTGAGGTAATTGTACCTTCAAATACGTATATAGCCACTATACTTGCGGTGTCTATGGCGGGCCTGATACCTGTTTTGGTAGAACCCGATTTGAATACGTATCTGATTGACCCTCAGAAAATTGAAGAAAAAATCACTCCAAAAACCCAGGCAATTTTAACAGTGCATCTTTATGGCAAATGTTGCAATATGAACGCCATCAATGCCATTGCCCAAAAATACAACCTGAAAGTTTTTGAAGATACAGCTCAGGCGCATGGGGCAAGTTACGAAGGGGAAAAAGCCGGAAATTTATCGCACGGGGCAGGTTTTAGTTTTTACCCTACAAAAAACCTGGGCGCTATGGGTGACGCCGGAGCTGTTACAACCAATGATGATGAATTGGCCGGCAGGATACGTGCATTAAGAAATTATGGCTCGGCCGAAAAATATATTTTTAACGAACAGGGAATCAATAGCCGGCTTGATGAAGTACAGGCAGCTATACTTAACATTAAGTTACCGGTTTTAGAACTTGTAAATGAAAGACGCCGGCAAATTGCCCAGAGGTATTTTTCTGAAATCAATAATCCGGAAATAATTTTGCCTTCTGCTGAGTCTGTAAGTTCAGATGCCTGGCATTTATTTGTGGTTCGGCTGAAAGACAGAGCAAGATTCAAAGCGTATCTGCACGAAAATCTGATTGGTTCAGATATGCACTATCCGGTGGCACCGCATAAGCAGCTAGCCTATAAAGAATGGAATGCCGACTCATACCCGATTTCAGAACTTCTTCATAATGAGGTGCTAAGCTTACCTTTGAACCAGACATTGACTGACGAAGAGGTTAGTTACATCATCGAAAAAATTAACCATTATTGATACACTATGCTTTTGTCGGTGGTAATACCTGTGTATAGAGGTGAAAAAACGATTGCAAAACTCGTTGCTAAATTGCATGATGAACTAAAGCATCTCGATTTTAATATCATCCTGGTTAATGATGGCAGCCCTGATAATTCTGAAAAGGTTTGCCTTGAGCTGGCGAAAATTTATGAGCAGGTTCATTTTATTTCACTCCGGAAAAATTTTGGTGAGTTCAACGCTGTCATGTGCGGATTGAATTATGCGAATGGTAACTATGCCGTTATAATTGATGATGACTTCCAGAATCCGCCTTCAGAAATTTTAAAATTGTTAACGAAAGGGCAGGAAGGAGATTACGATGTAGTGTATAGTTATTATACAACCAAGAGGCATCACGTGGTTCGGAACATCGGAAGCTGGGTAGTTAACCGGATTACTACCTGGCTTATACATAAGCCACAGGATTTATACTTGTCAAGTTTCAAGTTGATGAGCAAAGACCTGATTACCGAAATTGTTAAGTACAAAGGTCCGTACCCATATATTGATGCTTTGGTTTTTAGAACAACCAACCGGGTAAGCAGTGTTCAGGTTGAACACAACGACAGGCTGGAGGGAGAGTCAAACTACACAGTAAAAAAACTCGTCCGGCTTTTTATGATAATCGTTTTTGGTTATTCAAATCTGCCCATCAGGTTTGTTCAGGCCACAGGTCTTATTCTAACCTCTGTGTCGGCGCTTCTCTTCATTTTGTTTTTTATAAACGTGCTACATGGCTGGGGGTTGGCTGCTTTGTGTTTTTTTAGTGGTATTCAGATAAGTGCGCTGGGAATAGTAGGCGAGTACATAGGTAAATTTTTCCTGACCCAAAACGGAACACCTCAGTATGTTGAAAAATACAATTCGCTAAATGCTAAGCAGTAGACAAGAATACCAGATGATGTATGAAGCCGAAGGCCAACTTTGGTGGTATAAAATTCTGCACGAAAAAATTCTAAATGCCATTACCAGCAAATTTGCTGGTAAAAAAAATATAAAAATTCTTGATGCCGGTTGTGGTACTGGTGGTCTGATGCAATTGCTGATTAAGCAAGGTTATGTGAATATAGAAGGTTTTGATTTTTCTGACGATGCCGTTGATTTCTGTAAAGAACGAAAACTGAATGTTCAGAAAATTGATATTACAGATTTTAATACTGAATTTGCAGATGCAAGTTTTGATGTTATCATAAATAATGATGTGCTTTATCAGTTTAAAGATGAAGTAATTGTAAGGGCCCTAAAAAATCTGGAACGAAAACTAAAGCCCGATGGAATACTGATTTCAAACAACAATGCGTTTCAAATTTTTTATGGCACGCATGATTTGGCAGTAGGAGGGATGAAGCGATTTACAATATCTGACTTTGAGAAATATTTATTAACTACAAATCTGAAAATTATTCGTCATACTTATTGGAGTCTGTTATTGTCGCCGCTTATTTTATTAGTAAGGTTACTACAGCAGTTTCAATTAAAATTTAATCTGATTGACAGAGCCGCCATTAGGTCTGATGTAAGCGTACCCGTAAATTTTGTAAACAACGCTTTATACAAAATAGTAAAGCTGGAAGAACAGCTATTCAGGAGGGGCATTTTTGGAAGCTCTCTTTTTTTAATCATGGTAAAAAAATAAAGACCTCCATTAAGAGGTCTTTATTTTTTATAAGCCATTATACTTAGTTCATTATTTTTCCAATTACATTATCATAAATGTTTTTGGCTGTTTTGGTAGTAATAACTACTTCATTATCTATAATGAAGCTACCGTCTGACACTTCACCCAACTGAGAGAAATTAACATTTTTATTTTTTAGCAAATTCTCAAAAGCCTCTTGTTGGGTTGCTTTCACAGAAACCACAACCCGGCTTTGTGCTTCACCAAAAAGGAAGGCATCTGTTCTGAACTTTGCATCCGTTTTAATTTTGAAACCAAGTTCGTTCGGGAATGATGATTCGGCCAATGCAATAAACAGCCCGCCATCAGATAAGTCATGAACCGACTCAACCAGTTTGCTGATAATTAATTCTTTCACGGCATCCTGCAAATTATATTCTGTATCCAGATCAAAGGCCGGAGCAGGAGAAGCCTTAACGCCACGGTATGAGTAAAGATACTCAGACGAGGCAATGTCATCTTTCGATTCTCCAACCAGATATATCAGGTCGCCTGCATTTTTAAAATTCAGGGTCATGTGATTCTCCGAGCTTTCCATCAAACCTAGCATACCTATGGTTGGTGTCGGAAACACCGGGCCATCGTCTGAGCTCTGATTGTAAAAACTTACATTACCACCTGTAACCGGTGTCTTGAATTTCAGGCAGGCTTTGCTCATCCCTTTAATGGCTCCTACAAATTGCCAGTAAACCTCTGGGTTGTATGGGTTACCAAAGTTAAGGTTGTTGGTAATGGCCAATGGCTCGCCTCCGGTGCAGACAATATTCCGGGCTGCTTCAGAAACGGCAATCTGGCAACCAACTTCCGGGTCTGCATTTACGTATCTTCCGTTACAGTCTACCGTAATAACAATTGATTTACTCAATTCTCCTTTTTCCGGATTCCGCAATCTTACCACTGCGGCATCAGACGGACGATTGGTGCTGCGGTTTGCGGTACCAACGGTTGAGTCATATTGCTCGGTTATCCATTTTCTTGAACAGATGTTCGGGTGAGACAACAAATGCTCAGCCACTTTAACCAGTTCAGCTTTATCCTGAATATCAGCCACTGATTGGATATCAAATTTTTTGAACTCCTGGTAATAGGCCGGTTCGCGATACTCTCTATGATATTGAGGCGCGCCGCCACCTAACACTAAATCTTCTGCCGGTACATCTGCAATTAATTTACCGTGTTGGTAGAAATGCAAGCGCTGGGTATCTGTTACTTCACCAATTTGTGCGCAGTGCAAATCCCATTTATCAAATATGCCTTTTATTAAATCTTCTTTGCCTTTCTCAACCACAACCAGCATACGCTCCTGTGACTCTGAAAGTAGAATTTCCCATCCGTGCATATTGGCCTGGCGGGTTGGTACTTTGTCAAGATCTATAATCATGCCGTGTTCACCTTTGGCGCTCATTTCAGAAGTTGAGCAGATGATACCCGCAGCACCCATATCCTGTATACCAATTACATATCCAGTGTTGATGATTTCAAGTGTAGCTTCTAAAAGAAGTTTTTCCATGAATGGGTCTCCTACCTGAACAGCCGGAAGTTTCTCGGTTGATTTATCAGTAATATCTTCAGAAGCAAAAGTGGCTCCGTGTATTCCATCCTTACCAGTGGCAGAACCAACAATGAAAACAGGGTTACCTACACCATAAGAGGTGGCCGATGCCTGTTTGCCCACTTCAACTATACCTGCAGAGAAAGCATTTACCAATGGATTGGTATTGTAGCAATCATCAAAGTAGATTTCACCACCTACGGTCGGAATCCCGAAAGCGTTACCGTAATCACCAATACCTTTTACTACACCCTTCAACAAGCGTTGCGTTTTGGGCGAATTGATATTGCCAAACCGTAGTGAGTTAAGCTGCGCAATCGGACGGGCACCCATAGTAAAGATGTCGCGATTGATACCACCAACTCCGGTTGCTGCTCCCTGATAAGGTTCAAGCGCAGATGGGTGATTATGAGATTCAATTTTGAAACTACAAGCCAGGCCATCACCAATATCAACAAGGCCTGCATTTTCTTCACCGGCTTTTGCCAGCATACGGTCAGAATCGCGCGGAAGAGTTTTCAACCATACAATTGAATTTTTGTATGAACAGTGCTCTGACCACATAACCGAGAAAATTGATAGCTCAGTGAAGTTGGGAGTGCGTCCTAAAATTTGTTTTATTTTTTCAAATTCTTCGGGCAATAGGCCAAGTTTCTTGGCGGTTTCGAAAGTTGGAAGTTGTTCGATTGTTTCCACAAAAAGAAGATTCGTATATTTTTTACAAATTTACGTTTTTTCGGGGGCTTGTGAAAGGAAAAAAAAATGAAAAATTATTTCGTCAGGCATTGACATTTATATCTTAAAGCCGTATCTTTGCAAAACAATTGAGAGACACAGAGAGATGGCAGAGTGGTCGAATGCGGCGGTCTTGAAAACCGTTGACTGTTAAAGGTCCGGGGGTTCGAATCCCTCTCTCTCTGCGGAAGCCGAATCATTTGATTCGGCTTTTTTGTTATTAAATTTCGTACCAAAACACCTAAAGCTATGTGGAAAGAAGAAAACAATAAACTGACCAAAACTTTTCAGTTCAAAGATTTTTCAGAGGCCTTTGCTTTTATGACACGAGTAGCCATGCTGGCTGAAGTGCACGGGCATCACCCCGACTGGTCAAATTCCTGGAACAAAGTAAGCATTTCGCTATTAACCCATGATGCCGGAAATATAGTAACAGGAAAAGACTACGACCTGGCCAAAGGCATTGACGAATTGGTAAGTAAATAGATAATGATAGTTTCATAGGTGCTTATAACGCACCTATTCGCTTTTATAGAATGCTTGTTTTTTTGAGAAAAAGTAGGGGCTAATATTAAAACTGATACCGCCTGAGAATTGAATATTTGGCACTGAGTTGATATATAGTGCAGTATATTTAATTCTCAGCCTCAATAAAAATCGATTACAAATGCAGAAAATAGTCGGTATCCTCAATTTTAAGCCTTCTATATAAATGGCTTTTAACCTTCTGATTCAATTAAGACTATTAAAAGGTATAAAATAGGATAAAAAAATCCTGAAAGTGAATATTTGAGGTTTGTTGTTTATTATAGTTTGAAGTAAATGCTTTAGAGTATTTTTAAACCATTTTGTAATTAAAATTAAGCTTCAAATGGTATCGGGCTGGCAGGAGAGAATAGGCACAGAAATCTGAAGACCATCATTGCTCAAAAGGCCGTCATGATTTTTATGATTGAAAGAAAGTCGAAATAGAAGTATAGAGTAAACAGCAGACAACAGAAAAAGAGCCAAAAGCGAATTGCTTAAAACAAGCAAAACCGCTATCAGAAATGAATTGATTCTTTAAGTTTTATTATGCACAATACAAAACAAGCAACTCTGTAAACAAAGCAGGTGCTGTATATTGAGGCACATAAAAAAAGCGTATCTTACAAAAGGCAAGAAAATTTATGTAACCGATATGTCATATCAATATCAACAAATGTATATTAACACATTTGAAGCAACGGAAATCAATAAAAAAAAGAAATTACCACGCTGTTGAATAAGTACGAGGACGACTCTGTAAGCTTGCTAAGTAACCTTTAGGAGCATACATTTCTTTCTCTTCATTCATTCGGGTCATTAAGAAACCGCCAAATGCCAGCGATGCGATAGTAAGTAGTAACATAGTTTTAGCACGTTTAGTCAGTTCAAATTTCTCAAAATACTTCAACAATACAAGAACTAAAAAAAACTTCGGTCGGCTTTCGGATAATTTTATCCCGAAATAATGCCAATTGCAGTAGATTTTAGTTAAAAAAAGCAAAAATATTCAAAAAAGACAGGTGAGTTGATAATTAAACTTGCACAATATCTTATTTTTATAGGCTATTGATCAATACGAAAAAACACTTCTCGGACGTGACTGAAGGCTCATCATATATCCTTTTGGGGCGTAAAGCTCGTTAGTTTCGCGCATTTTTGTCATCATTAAACCTCCGACTGCAAATGCTATGGCTGCTAGAATCATGGACTTTAGGTTTATTGTTTCTCAAATATATGTATATAAATATTATATGTCAAGTATTTTCAGAAATTTTTGAAAGAAAGATATTAAGTGAATGATTCAGGTATCATCACTTTTTATTCTTAATGCTGGTGCAGATTTGTATTAATGCGCTTTTAATTATCAATACGCTTCCAGTTCAGTACCTAATTGCTTACTTTTGTGAAAAAAAGTATAGTGAAGCTCGTTCTTGTTCCAACACCGATAGGAAACCTTGAAGATATTACATTAAGAGCCATTAATGTACTGAAAGACGCTGATTTAATATTATCAGAAGATACCAGAAATACTGGTTTTTTGCTGAAGCATCTGAGTATCTCCAAACCACTGCAGAGCCATCATGCCTTTAATGAGCACCAGACGATAGGTAAAATTGTAGAAAGATTAAAAAAAGGCGAAAAAATAGTGCTGGTTTCTGATGCCGGAACTCCCGCCATTTCAGACCCGGGCTTTTTGTTGGTAAGAGAATGTATCCGTAACGGAATTGAGGTAGATTGCCTGCCAGGCGCCACCGCTTTTGTACCTGCACTGGTAAATTCTGGTTTACCTTGCGACAGATTCACCTTTGAGGGCTTTCTTCCAGTAAAGAAAGGTCGGCAGACACGCCTCAAATCGCTCGTTTCAGAAGAAAGGACCATGATTTTTTATGAGTCGCCGTTCAGGTTGCTTAAAACCTTGGAAAACTTCGTTGAATATTTTGGCGCAGAGCGCCAGGCCAGTGTTTCCAGAGAAATCACGAAGATGTATGAAGAAACCGTGAGAGGTACTTTGTCGGAAATTATTGCTAATTTTGCAACCCGAAGCATTAAAGGAGAGATAGTAATTGTAGTGCAGGGTTGCAGCTAATACCAATTTATGAAGCCTGCGGCTTCTATTTATTTAGTTTTAATTGTTTGTTTTATGTTCGAGAGTCTTAAAGCGTTTACTGTTGAGCAGATAATTATCATCTTTTCTACCCCTTTATATACAGTTTTGATTCTTGGGGAAATCATTCTCAGCAATATTCAGGACCGCAGGTTTTATACTGTTAAAGATACGCTAACTAATATTTACCTCATGTTATTGAACGGAGGTATAGATTTACTGTCAAGGGGTATTACCTGGCTCATATTGGCCTGGGCGTTTCAATACCGTTTTTTTGAAATCCAGAATCCGGTTCTTTACTGGGGCTTACTTTTTATTGCTGAAGATTTTGTGTTTTATGTGTTACACTATGTTGATCATCACTCAAGGTTTTTCTGGGCGGCTCATGTTACACACCACTCGTCAGAGCAGTTTAATTTAACGGTGGGTTTCCGTTCATCAGTGTTTCAGCCGCTTTACAGGTTTATTTATTTTTTACCGTTGTCGCTATTCGGATTCAAGGTGGCCGACATCGCCGTTATGTATTCAATCACCCAGATTTACGGTATTCTGGTTCATACCAGTTATATACCAAAATTTCGTAAAATGCCCTGGATATTATTAGAATACGTAATTGTAACACCTTCTCAGCACCGGGTTCATCATGCTTCTAATATAGAGTATCTTGACAAAAACATGGGTATGTGTCTAACCATCTGGGACAGAATGTTTGGTACTTTTCAAGAAGAAATAGACGATTTGCCTATTAAATATGGTCTGGTTTCACCTTTAGAAAACCGGAATGCCGTCAATATTGTTTTTCATGAGTGGGTAAAACTTTTTAAAGACCTCAGAAAACCACTTAATTTTACAACAAAGCTCAAATATATGTATAAGCCCCCGGGTTGGTCGCATGACGGCAGCACCAAAACCAGTAAGGAACTAAGAGCAGATCTTGAAAAAGAAAAGACACAGAACACTTAATTCATTAATTATCTAATCATACATGAAATTACTTGAGAACAAAATAGCCCTGATAACCGGTGCTTCGCGAGGAATTGGGAGAGAAATCGCCAAAAAGTTCGCAGAACAAGGTGCAAATATAGCCTTTACTTACTTGTCTAGCGTTGAGAAAGGCCAGGCTTTAGAAGCCGAACTGGCAGCTTATGGAATAAAGGCCAAAGGGTACCGCTCTGATGCCTCAGACTACCAGGCAGCTGAGCAACTGGTTAACGATGTGGTGGCCGACTTCGGAACACTAGATATTGTAGTAAATAATGCGGGTATTACGCGTGATACACTTTTAATGCGAATGTCTGAAGACCAATGGGATGAAGTGCTGCGTGTAAACCTGAAGTCGGTTTTTAACCTTACCAAAGCTGCAACCAAGCCTATGATGCGTGCCAAACAGGGTTCAATTATCAACGTAACTTCAGTAGTTGGCTTAATGGGTAACGCTGGTCAGTCTAATTACGCTGCCTCAAAAGCAGGTATCATTGGTTTTACGAAATCAATAGCTAAAGAGCTGGGTTCAAGAAATATCCGTTCAAATGCCATTGCCCCTGGTTTTATTGAAACCGAAATGACCGGCGAACTGAACGAAAAAGCATTGGAAGACTGGTTAAAAAATATACCATTAAAACGTGCCGGCCAGGGTGAAGAAGTGGCCAATGCCTGCGTGTTTCTGGCGTCTGACATGTCAAAATACGTTACAGGCCAGGTATTACAGGTCGATGGCGGTATGCTAATGTAAGCCGCATTTATAATCAATTATAGTTTGTATCGTCAGGGATGTTTTACATAGTCCCTGACGATATTTTTTTGTATCTTGGCAAAATAATTATCCACCAATGGTGTTGTTTTAGTAGTAACATTTTTTAACAAGAATTTCCCGTTTATGAATGGGCCGGGGTTTATGAAATCCGAACTAATCTTTCAGTCTTCTCCTTGGTTTATCTTACTTTGCTTACTGGCAGGTGGTGTATACAGCTTTCTACTTTATCAGAAAAAATCAAACTTTACAACGCTTCAAAACCGGCTTTTGGCCGTTGCCAGGGGTATTCTGGTTGCCCTGCTTGCTTTTTTACTTGTAAACCCGCTGTTGAGAAGCAATAAAACAAGTATCGAGAAACCTACCGTGGTGCTGGCAATTGATAACTCTGCCTCAATGGCTAAAGGTGGCGAAGAAAAAATAAATGTACTGAAAGCGAATCTGCAGAAACTGATAAAGGCAATTGAAAGCAAGGGTAATAATGTAGAGATTAAAACATTGAGTGAAACTGATGTAAACGGCGACATCAATTCTTTAAAATTTAATGAAAAAACTACCGATTTATCTGGCTTACTGGCCGGTATAAAGAATAATTATGAAGGCCGAAACCTGACAGATGTAATACTGGTGTCTGATGGCATAGCCAATTCGGGTGTTTCGCCTACCTATGGCAAGTATAGTTTTAACGTACATACCATTGGCCTGGGTGATACCACCCTGAGAAGAGATGTAAAGCTGAACGCCATCTATGCCAACCGGATAGCTTATCTTGGCAATAAGTTTCCTGTACAGGCCGAAATTTCAAGTTATGGGTATATAGGTAAAACAACCTCGGTTCTGCTGAAACAGGGTGGAAAAATAATAGACCGCCAAACCGTAAGTTTTGATAAGGACACCGACCTGAAACAGATAACTTTTTATGGCAATGCAGAACAAAAGGGCTTGCAGCGCTATACAATTGAAGTGGTGCCGCTTAATGGAGAATTTACTACCAGAAACAACGCCCGCGATGTGTACCTAGATGTAGTAGACGGCAAAGAGAAAATTCTTATGGTGGCATTGGCTCCGCACCCCGATATTAAGGCTATCAGGGCCATAATTGAGAAAAATGAGCTGTATGAACTAACAGTAAAGGTACTTCAGAGCGATAATATTAATGAAATTGGCACCCAGCCATTTGATGTGCTCATTCTCCACCAGCTACCAGACCTCTACGGTGCAGGCGGTAACCTGCTGAACCGCCTGATGGCGCAGGCAAAGCCCACTTTGTTTATTCTGGGTAATCAATCCAATATTGCTGGTTTTAATGGCATGCAACAAACGCTTAGCATTCTGGCGCAGGCTGGCAGGGCAGATAAAGTGAACGCAAAATTCAACAGTAGCTTTAACCTTTTTAATCTGGATGGCGATAAACTAAGTATTCTTGAAAAATTACCGCCTCTGCTGGCGCCATTTGGCGAATACCGGGCAGGAACCGGCAGTGAAATTATTCTTTACCAACGTGTAGGCGCTGTGGTTACACCTAAACCGTTGCTGATTGCCAATACTGCTAATGCGCGTAAATCGGCTGTTTTAACGGCTGAGGGCATCTGGCAATGGCGTTTGGAAGAGTTTGCCCTGACCGAAAAGCAGGAAATTGTAGACGAGGTATTTATGAAAACCCTGCAATTGATTTCTATAAAAGACGATAAACGTAAACTAAGGGTGTATCCGGTGTCAAGAGAGTTTTCGGTAGATGAAAAAATTGTTTTTGAAAATGAAGCCTATAATGATATCTACGAGCGGATATATAACCAGAGCATCACACTGGAAATAACCGACGAAAAAGGTACTACCAAAAACTATAACTATACCATCAGCCAAGACAATACCCGATTTGAAATTTCAGGCCTGGGCGAGGGCGTTTACCGGTACAAGGCGGCAACGCAGGTACTAGGCAAAAGCGAAGAAGCAAGCGGCCAGTTTGTAGTACAAAATACCGACTTAGAAGACCTCACCCATACCGCCGACTTCAATTTACTGCGCACGCTGGCGCAGCAAAACAAGGGTAAATTTTATGAGGCAGGCCGCCTAAACAACCTGACTGAGTATTTATCAACTAACCAAAGCCCCGATAAAATAAGCAGTATTGAAGAAATGAATGAGTTCATTAATCTAAAATGGGTGTTCTTTGTGCTGCTGGTTCTGGCCAGTGTAGAATGGGTGTCGCGCAAGTATCTGGGTACTTACTGAAAATCTCGTTTATTCGTAATAAATTATTTTTATTTTTTATTAGCGAAAATTGAATTTTAAAAACAGGAGAAAAATCTCCTGTTTTTAAGTTTTTAATAAGTTGTTGTATTTTATTTATACCAGTCTTGCTTGGTGTATTGTATTTTTTTTAGTCTAATGGCAGTTCAACCTATTCAATTCCGGTACTATCGGTCTGGCATTAATGGCTTCAGCACAGCCTTTAAATGCAGCCTTCAAATATCTTTATCAGGCATGACAACCGCTTCATTTTTTTAAATGAGTTATTTGTTGACCTTTATCAGATTAATTTCTTCTTTCATGAAATAGGAAATTATAAAACGAAGTTTCGTTTAGATTGCTATCAAATTTTATATTTTCATTATTCGGTACTTTTTCTTGTAGTTTTATGCCAGGAATCAGTTTTTTTAACTGCGTTTCCGGCAGGTATTTTTTTGTATAATTAAAAGATATCAAGCTTGAAGGAAATAGCATTTTTCCGCGAGAAATGCGCTCAATTATGTAAACTTTGTGAAATTTTTTCTTTAATAATGCTGTTATAGAGTTTGTCGTGTTATTTTGCAATCAGCATGGCGTTTCATTAATTATAAGCAAGTATGAATATAGGAGACAAGGTAAGATTATTACATTCGAAAGAAGAAGGCATCATAACCAGATTTTTAAAAGATAACGTAGTTGAGGTAGAAATTGAAGCCGGCTTTAAATTGCCGGTTTTAAAGAGAGAACTGGCCGTTGTATCAAAAACAGAAACACAGTTTTTTAAACCTGCACCCGTTGCGGCAGATAACAAACCCAAAGAAACCAAACCCACCATTAAGGCCGACAAAGGTATTTTTCTGGCATTTGTGCCGGTTAATGAAAAAGAAGTCTCAGTTAATATTGTTAATAATACAGACTGGGACCTGCCCTTTGCGCTTACATTAACTACAGACCGCATTCATGTAGGCCTTGCAGGCGGCTTAATTAAAGCAAAAAGTTATCAGAAATCAAGCCTTGATTTGTTGATTAAAGATATGGAAACCTGGGGAAGTTTCACTTTCAGTGTGCTTTATTTTAACAATGGGCCGTTTGATGAGCGCGCGCCTTTGTTTAAAAAGCTCAGAATCAGAGCCAACACCTGGCCTAATCATAAAAGTAAAACACCCATTCTTGAAAGAGAATCGTATTTGTACCAGCTTGACAGCGACGACGCAGAAGCCATACCCACAGAAAAAGCAGAACCTCAGCCAAAACTGGTAATAGATGCCAACAAACTGAAAGAAAGCATGATGGCCCAGAAGTCGGTTGATACATTGCCTAAAACCTACGAAAAGCCTGCGCCAATGGTAGATTTACACATAGAGCAGCTTACCAAAAACCATAGGACACTCAACAACGCCGAGATGCTTGAGCTACAGATGAATACTTTTCTGAGCAAGTTTGAACAAGCCATAGCCAGCGGTATGGACGATATTACGTTTATACATGGTGTGGGCAACGGTGTTTTAAGGCAGGAAATCCAACGCCGGTTGTCAGGCCATAAGAATGTAGCCTGGTTTGAAGACGCCCAGAAAGAAAAATTTGGTTATGGTGCCACCCGTATCAAGATAAAATAGATTTAAACCTCATAATTTTTTCGTTGTCAAAAACGTTTTGCTCAAAAAAGTACAATTAACAATACCCTATGAAGAAGCTAACAATTGTCTGTTGTTTGTTTGTAAGCGCACTTTTGTATTCAAATCATGAAGCCGTTGCCCAAAAAACGGCAGAACCCGAAGCCCCGGTAGAAAAATACCTGCAAGATTCAGTAAAAGTGGAAAAAGTCTTATCAAATATTAGCATACCTTTTAATATTTCGATGGCCGACATCGAAAAGCAAATCAATGCCAGTATCGCCGGGCTTATTTACGAAGATAACAGCTATACCGATAATAATAATGACGACTTTAAATGTAAGGTCTGGAAAAAATCTAACATTATTATTACCGCAGCCACCAATGATGTTTTTGATTTCACGGTTCCGCTTAAAGTATGGGCAGAGCAGGGTATTGGCGCCTTTGGTTTCAAAAAGTATATTCCTGTTGAGTTTGAAATCAACATGAAATTCTCAACAAGATTTACCATCAGGCCAGACTGGGCTGTTCAGACCTCAACATCGCCCAACGGTTACCAGTGGATTACCAAGCCTAAAGTTAATCTGGGCATAGATATTCCGGTAGACTTCATTATTGGTAAAATCATAGATAACAATCAGTCAGGTTTTGCGCGCTCAATAGATGATGCCGTAGCCAAAAATCTGTCAATCAAGCCGTATGTTATACAGGCATGGAACGCCGCCCTGCAACCGTATCAGGTATCTGCAGAATACAGAACCTGGGTTAAAATAACGCCGCTTGAGGTGCTGATGACCCCACTGGTAACCTCCGGAAGAAACGTAAGGTCGGTGCTTGGTTTAAAGGCTTACACCGAAACCATTACCGGCGAAAAGCCATTCGCTCCGTTTTCTGTAAGTACTATACCTAATCTGAAACTGGTGCAGAGCATACCAAACGATTTTCAGGTGGGGTTAATGAGTGACGTGCCATTTACAGAAGCCGCCGCCATTGCCAAAAAAATGTTTGTAGGCCAGGTGTATGATTTCAAAGACGGTAAATATAAAATAGAAGTAACCGATCTTGATATTTACGGCAGTGAAGAATATCTGGTTATAAAGGCCATGATAAAAGGCAAACTGAAAGGCACTATATATATAAAGGGTATCCCGGTTTACAGCCCGGCCAGAAAAAGCATAGTGTTGAGCAATACCCAGTTTGATATCAAAACCAAGAATATATTGGCCAAGGCGGCATCATGGCTGTTAGAAGGCAAAATGGTGAAAATGATTGAAGAACAATATGGCCTGCCAATAGATGAGCTGCTTGCTTATGCCAAACAAAACGTTGAGTCTGCCATGAATACCGAGTACAAAAAAGGAGTGAAGCTGGCCGGCAAGATTGAAAGCGTAACGCCAGATAAAGTTTATCTGACACCGTCAAGCATTGTTGCAGTGGTTGTTGCTAAAGGAAAAGTAGAATTGAAGGTAGACGGAATGTAAGGTGGCGTATCGCATAAAAATTGATTAGTTTATTTTTGGCGAAGTTTAATGCGTCGTGAAACCGTTAATGACCCACCCACCGATATAAGAATAATTTTTAAAAATATTGTATGCCAGCAGAGGAGTTTCTACCTTTGCGTGCAGAAAAAAGCGGGCCGTCTTATCGCTGCTACGAGGTGCAAACTGAAGAGTTGAGGAAAGTCCGAACAGTGCAGAGCATCATGCTACCTAACGGGTAGGGGGGAATCGGGCGACTGATTGCCTACAGCCAGTGCCACAGAAAATATACCGCCGCAAGGTAAGGGTGAAAAGGTAGAGTAAGAGCCTACCGCTTGTCTGGTGACAGACAGGGCATGGTAAACCTCATGAACTGAAAGACCAAATAAACCGACACAGCCATCTGCAAAGATAGCTTAAGGGCTGCTCGCCCGAGTCGGAGGGTAGGTTGATAGAAGCAGCAGGCAACTGTTGTTCCAGATAAATGATAAGACTTTAGCAGAAATGTTAAAGACAGAATTCGGCTTACAGGCTCGCTTTTTTCTTCTTAAGATACTTTATAATGTTAAAATAGTCATTGGTCATAAAAAATCCTTATGAAACTTTGATTTCGTAAGGATTTTTTATAATTTTGCAGTCCAAAAAATGCGCAAAGGGGACGGGTTCCCCATTAAAACAGAAAAAAATGGCAGTTAAAATCAGATTAGCAAAAAGAGGACGCAAAAAAGCTCCATTGTACGACATCGTAGTAGCTGACGCTCGTTCACCACGTGATGGTAAATTTATCGAGAAATTAGGTCAGTACAATCCTCAATCCACCCCTGCGGGTATCACATTGAAAGATGACAGAGCCCTTTACTGGTTAATGGTAGGTGCAGAACCAACCGATACAACCCGTAAAATCTTGTCAGTAAAAGGTATATTGCTTAAAAAACACCTTCAGATTGGTGTAAATAAAGGAGCCATTACTCAGGATGTAGCAGATGCTCGTTTCGAGTCTTGGTCTAAAGAAAGACAAGAAAACCGCGAAACAAAAATTGCCAAATTGACAGAGGGCAAAGATGCAGCTAAAAAAGCAGCATTTGAAGCAGAACGTAAAAAACGCGCTGATATGGAAGCCGCTCAGCAAAAAGTTATTGCTGACGCTGAAGCAGCTGCCGCCGCCGCAGCAGCCCCTGCTGAAGAAGAAGCGCCTGCTGCAGAAGCAACAGAAGAATCAGCAGAAGCATAATTCGGAGATTCCATCTAACGAAATTATAAAAAATCCTCGCCCAAAAGCGGGGATTTTTATATTGAATCAAAAATGTTATGACAAAAGAGGATTGCTATTTATTAGGTAAAATAACCAAAACTCATGGTCTGAAAGGTGAGCTGGCCATTTGGCTTGATGTTGATTATCCTGAAGATTACGAAGAGCTTGATTCTGTTCTGCTTGAAATAAAAGGAGAGCTGGTGCCTCATTTTGTAGAAGAAATCCAGATTAGACCTGCCAAGTCTATTATCAAGTTTGAAGACATAGATACCATAGAAGAGGCGCAAAAACTCGTAAACTGTGATATTTATCTACCGGAAGACAACCTGCCCGAGCTGGAAGACAACGACCAGTTTTATTACCATGAGATAATCGATTTCACGGTTGTAGACGACGTAAAAGGTAAACTGGGCAAAGTTCTGGCTGTGTATACATCAGACCGCCAGGACCTCATAGCTATGCATTATGAAGGTACAGAAATACTGATTCCGATTAATGACGACATAGTAAAGACAGTTGACCGCGACAAAAAGGAGTTGTACACGCATTTGCCGGAGGGATTAATGGAGGTTTATCTGAACGATAGCAACCTGCAACCCGACGATGAAGACGACGACGAGGCAGAAGCATCCTGATAATTATAATGGAAAACACTACACAGGTACATACAGGCATTACTGAAAACAGCGGTATACGTATTGATATAATATCATGCGTGCCCCGTTTGTTAGACAGTTATTTTGACCACTCAATATTGAAGCGGGCAAGAGAAGCCGGGCATGCCGAAGTGCATATCCATGACCTGCGCGACTACTCAGAAAACAAACACCGCCAGGTAGATGATTACGCATTTGGTGGCGGGGCAGGTATGGTGTTAGGCATAGAGCCTATTGCCAAATGTATTCGCCATTTGCAGTCGGGTAGAGCCTATGACGAAATTATTTATATGACACCAGACGGCGATGTGTTCGACCAGAAAACGGCCAACAGGCTTTCAATGACACACAACCTCATTATTCTGTGTGGGCACTACAAAGGCATTGATGAGCGCGTGCGCGAACATTTCATTACCAAAGAAATATCAATCGGCGATTACGTCTTATCAGGTGGCGAATTGCCCGCCGCTGTTGTATCAGATGCCATTATCAGGCTGATACCCGGTGTTTTAAATGATGAAACCTCAGCATTGACAGATTCTTTTCAGGATAACCTGCTGGCACCGCCGGTATATACCAGACCGGCAGAATTTGAAGGCATGAAAGTGCCAGATGTGCTGCTTTCGGGCCATGAGAAAAAAATTAACGACTGGCGCCTTGAACAATCTATCAAACGTACCCAACAGCGCCGCCCTGACCTGCTAAAATAAATTGGCCTTCTGCTGGCATGGGCATCAGGGCTTACCCAGGTTCTCGCCTGAGTAAAAAAATCTACATTCTTCATTCTCATTACAATCAAAAATAGCATTCTTTCAGGTGGTGTGTTTTTTTGGGCTAAACCTTAGCAAAGGTTTATTGCTCACTTAAAAACACTTTACAGCCATGAAACGAAAAGTTTTTGTACCTCTTGCTTCTCTAATTCTTACTTGCTTTATCAGTACACAAGCCAGTATGGCAGCTACTGAAACCCCGGCAAAAGATGCGGCCAAAGTTGAAACAGTAAAAGCTGAAAAACTCGAATCAGCTGAAGCCAAGGCTATTATGGCACGTCTGGAAGAAATTAAGGCAATGGATAAGAAAAGCATGACAACGCATGAGAAAAAAGCATTACGCAGAGAAGTAAAAGCCCTTAAAACACAAATGGCCGAGCTTGGCGGGGGAGTTTATATCTCAGCGGGTGCGTTAATCGTAATTCTACTTCTGATATTGTTATTATAATCAAATTAAACCAAAAGCCAGCGCAATGGAAGCCAATCAAAAACCCAAACCAGAAGAAGAAGAGGTGCAGTTTCCCGGGTATCCGAAGTATCCTGCCTCAGAAGATATTTATGCCAGAGGTATAAAAGAAGAAGCGCTAGACCCCGAAGACCCAATGCAAGAGAAAGCACATAATGAAAATGACGTTCAGGCCTGGAACGAAGCAGATGGAACCACCAAGGCCACTGGTGAAGGCCTGGATGTGCCCGGTGCAGAACTTGATGATGCCGACGAGGCCATTGGAAAAGAAGACGAAGAAAACAATTACTATAGCCTGGGAGGGGACAATCATACTGACCTTGAAGAATCCCAAAGCCATATTACAGACAATGAATAAGTATATTAACAAACAGAGTTTAATGAAAATATTGAAAGAACTGGTGCTTTTTGGGGTATTAATTCCTTTGGCACTGGCAGGTCTTAGTTGTTCGGGCGAAATTATTACCACCCCTCCGCCACCTGCTGTGGTTGAGGTTGCACCCGGGCCACCTACTCCCGGATACGTCTGGATTCCCGGTCATTATGTAGCGCGGGGTGGCACTTACGTATGGCGCAATGGTTACTACCGTCAGGCACCACGTTACAGAAAAGTTTGGGTTCAGGGCCGGTATGTCCAATCACCCCGTGGATACGTCTACAAAAAGGGTCATTGGCGGCGGTAAATCAATCATTCAAAATCAAGGCTCATGTTCCTTTTCTGTCTGGCAGAATACGGTTTTTGAGCCTTATTTTTTGTTT
The DNA here is from genome assembly GCF_002855535.1 of Emticicia sp. TH156. Lineage (NCBI taxonomy): Bacteria > Pseudomonadati > Bacteroidota > Cytophagia > Cytophagales > Leadbetterellaceae > Emticicia > Emticicia sp. TH156. Next base: position 53,944 of record NZ_PKRS01000004.1, on the reverse strand, counting down.
ACGTATAGCAATACCAATGGCCTGGTAGTTCTTTAAAAATTTATATGTACCGCACAGTTAAAAAATTATGTTGCTACATACACCCGGCTGATATAAATAGACTATTGCATTTGTTTATTTGTGCTTATTTTATTAAATTTGTAATATTACTATTAAAAATAGTGCAAAAAAATATCTAAATAGTCATATTTATTCTACTAAAAAAAGTAAATCTTAAGGCTAATGGCTGAGGAAACAGAAAATCTAATCCCAGAATCTTCCAACAACGGCACAATTATCCCAATCAACATCGAAGACGAAATGCGCGGCGCCTACATTGATTATTCAATGTCGGTTATTATTTCGCGTGCCTTGCCTGATGTTCGTGACGGACTGAAACCGGTTCATCGCCGGGTTTTATACGGAATGGCTGAACTGGGTGTATATCACAACCGCCCTTATAAAAAATCGGCTCGTATTGTAGGAGAGGTGTTGGGTAAATATCACCCGCATGGAGACAGCTCGGTTTATGACACCATGGTGCGTATGGCTCAGGAATGGTCGTTACGCTACACATTGGTTGACGGACAAGGTAACTTTGGTTCAATAGATGGCGACTCACCCGCTGCAATGCGTTATACTGAGGCCCGTCTGAAAAGAATAGCGGAAGAACTACTGGCAGATATCAACAAAGAAACAGTTGATTTTCAGCCCAACTTTGACGATTCGTTAGAAGAACCATCAGTAATGCCGGGTAAAATACCTAATTTATTATTGAATGGTTCGGCAGGTATTGCCGTAGGTATGGCCACTAACATGGCCCCACACAACCTTACCGAGGTAGCTGATGGTATAACGGCCTATATTGATAACAACGAAATTACGGTTGAAGAATTAATGCAGTTCATTAAAGCGCCCGATTTCCCGACCGGAGCCATTATTTATGGTTACAGTGGTGTAAAATCAGCTTTTGAAACCGGTCGTGGCCGTATCGTTCTGCGTTCGGTAGCCAATTTCGAGGTCTCTAAAACAGGTAAAGACCAGATAGTAGTAACCGAGATTCCGTATATGGTCAATAAGGCCATGATGATTGAGAAAACCGCTCAGCTCATCAACGAAAAGAAAATCGAGGGTATTTCAGACATCAGAGATGAGTCAGACCGTGAAGGAATGCGTATCGTATATGACCTCCGTAAAGATGCCGTACCAAACGTGGTTCTGAATAACCTTTATAAATATACGCAGCTTCAATCATCTTTCAGTATCAATAACGTGGCCCTGGTTAAAGGCCGTCCGGTTACGCTCAATCTGAAAGATATGATTCGTTACTACGTAGAGCATAGGCTTGAAATTGTAACCAGACGTACGCAATACGATTTAAAAGAAGCCGAAAAACGGGCACATATATTAGTCGGCTTGTTAATAGCTCTCGATTACATTGATGCCGTTATTAGCTTTATCCGTGGTTCAAGAGACGCCGACGAAGCCAGAACAGGCTTGATGAAAGGTGATTTCATGACACCCGAACAAAGACAGGAATTTCTGACGGTGGGTCTTCAGCGCCTGCAGATTGTTGATGCCTTTAATTCTGAAGCTGCCGAAACAGGCAATATTCTGAGCGAGGTGCAAGCAAAAGCCATTCTGGATATGCGTTTGCAACGTTTGGTAGGTCTGGAAAGAGACAAGATAACTGCCGAATTTGATGAAATTAAAAATATCATTCTTGACTTACGTGATATTCTTGGTTCGGAAGAAAGAAAACGCAACATTATCAAAGATGATTTAGCTGAACTGAAAGCCAGATATGGCGACGAAAGACGCTCTAAAATTGAAATGGCCGCCGGTGAGTTTAGTATTGAAGATATGATACCTGACGATGAAATGCTGGTAACTATCTCTCATCAGGGATACATAAAACGCACACCGTTGCAGGAGTACCGCACACAGGGCAGGGGTGGCACCGGGTCAAGAGGTGTAAAAACCAAAGATGAAGATTACACCGAGCATCTTTTTGCAGCTACCAACCATAATTACCTGTTGTTTTTTACCAAAAAAGGTAAATTGTTCTGGCTCAGAGTTTTTGAAGTTCCGGAAGGCAGCAAAACCGCCAAAGGAAGAGCCATACAGAACCTGATAAATATTGAAGCCGACGATAAGATTCAGGCAGTCTTGAACGTTTCTACACTTACTGACGAAGATTATATCAACAATAATTATATCGTGATGTGTACCGAAGAAGGTACCGTGAAGAAAACCCTTCTGGAAGCCTATTCTCGTCCGCGTCAGGGTGGTATCATTGCCATCAACATCAATGAAGGCGACAACCTGCTGGATGTTGCCCTTACCAACGGCGATAACAACATTGTAATTGCTGCCAAAAACGGTAAAGTGGTTCGCTTCCATGAGTCAGGTACGCGTCCGATGGGCCGTACAGCCACCGGTGTAAGAGGTATATCTTTAGACGAAGGCGACCGCGCCATTGGTATGGTTTGTGTTTCCAGAGCAGATACCCAGTTACTGGTGGTATCAGAAAAAGGCTACGGAAAACGCTCTGATATTGAAGATTACCGCATTACCTCAAGAGGTGCCAAGGGCGTTAAAACGCTGAATATTACCGATAAAACAGGTGCGCTGGTAGCCATTAAAGAAGTAACTGATGATGACGATCTGATGATTATCACCAAAAACGGTATTGCCATACGCAGTAAAGTGGCCGACCTCCGGGTAATGGGCCGTAATACCCAGGGTGTAAGACTTATCCGCCTTAACGAAACAGACCATATTGCATCTGTAACCCGTATCATCAGAGAAGATGATGAGGAAGAAGAAGGCACTGGCGCTGAAATAGTAGAAAGTGCCGAATAATGCCCGGTAAAGAGTAGGAGGGTTGTCTACTTTTTATGTTAATACTTTGTTAATTTCCTGAAAATCCCTATTTTTCGCGAAATTAAATTGTCTAACCCTAAGCATTTTAATATTTTTAAAAAATTAACAGAAATATGAAAAAAACCATTTTTGTGTCTGTCTTATCTATGTTTACGGCAGGCGTATTTGCACAATCAGGACTTGATAATCAACTTAAAGAAGCGCAGTGTAAGTCAGCAGCCGACGAAATTGCCAAAGGAGAAAAAGCAAGTCAGGATGCCAAAAAAGGTGCAAAATCATCTACCTGGGTTAAGCTTGCCGCGGCTTATGAAGACATGGCCATTAACTGCGGAAAAGACTCAATGGCATCAGAAAAAGCATATAATGCCTATAAAAAGGCGCTTGAAGTAGAAGCCGGCGGTAAAGGCACCAAAGAAATTGAGGCAGCGCTTACAAGTCAGAAAATTTATTCTGCATTGATGCAACAGGGTGCTGGTTTCTATAACGGTAAAAACTTTACCAGCGCACTTAAATTATTCAAAATTGCCTCAGAAGTAAGCCCAAAAGATACTACGGCTTCTTTGTACACGGGTATTGTTGCGCAATTGGCTAAAGATAACGAGGCCGCTAAAATCTATTTCAATAAGTTTATTGAGCAAGGTGGCAAAGATGCAGCCGTATTCTACAGCTTATCTGAAGTGTACAAAAACGAAAAAAATACAGCTAAAGCCGTAGAAGTACTTAAAAAAGGTATCGCTTCAAACCCTGGCGACAAAGATTTGAAAGGCACACTTGTAAACCTTCAGTTGTCTAGCGGTAATTCTGAGGAAGCTATCAGTGAGTTGAAAAAATTGATTGAAGCCGACCCTACAAACGTAAACAATATGCTAAACCTGGCTATTCTTTACGATAACGGCGGTAAAAAAGAAGAAGCACTTGGCTGGTACAAAAAAATATTGGCTATTGACCCAACCAACTACGATTGTAACTTCAACCTGGGTGTATTTCACTTCAATCAGGCCGTTGAAATCAAGAAAGAGGTTGATAAAATGGACATGAAAGAGTACCAAAAGAATGGCAAAGCCGTAGAAGACAAAGCCTGTGCCAAATTTGGTGAAGCAAAACCTCACTTTGATATTTGCAAATCTGTAAGAGAAAAAGAAGGAAAAGCGTTAGATCAAGACCTGACAGACAACTTAAGCAGTTTAACAACTGTGCTTGAACAATGTTCTAAAAGAAAATAATCAGTTTCATAACTGACATATTTAAAAGCCCTTAGATGATTCTAAGGGCTTTTTTTATGCACCGTTTATTGGCTTACTCAGAATTGATTATTCTGCATCAGCATACAGAAAAATTTTTTCATGCAAATCTCAGCTACAGCCTTAACTTTCAGAATCTGCCTTTTTATGGAAGAATAATCATTGAATGCTTCCATCTAAAATTATTATAGAGAAAGAAGTAACAGGATCTTAAAAAGCAGTTCCGATGTATAGCTTAGGGGTGTTTTCAATAATTCTATTTAACATAATATAAATTATATAACATTTATATCTGTATTCTGATTTGCCTGAGAATTGGCTGTATCACAGCTTTTCGCGCATATATACAGATAACCAATTCTCGTTTTAAAGAAAAAAAGGCATTTCAACTAAGAAATGCCTTTAATGCCTTTGGTTTTCTACCAACTTTCTTTCTCATTTTTACTTTCTCGGGTCTTTCTTTAATTTTCTTTTCTTCAAAGAAAACACCAAGCGCTTCAATGATTATATCTTTCTGCGACATCCCTTCCCAGTATCCGTAATCTTTCATGGTTTCAACCAGCTCATTCGGGCAATCGAATGTAACTTTGGTCGACGGCCCGTTGTCTTGCAATGCCATCAATGCCTGCTGGCTTCCGCTTGGTGCAGATGCCGGAGCCCCTGCGGCTTGTTCAGTACTTTTGGTTGGAACTAAACTTTCAAATGTAAAATTTCTATTTTTTGCCATTTTTCTAAAATTTTAGTCGATCAGTATACAACTCAAACCTTATTAATTATTTGCGTTGAAACTGTCTAGAATTTCCTTAGTTAATTTATAATAATCCATTGCTCCGTTGCTATCTGGTGCGTACGAGAAAATATCCTGTCCGCTTGCCTGTGCTTCCGATATCGCAATGTTGTCTCTGATAGTTGTAGAAAAAAACGAATCACCCAATTGCTGTTTGGTGGCTTCAATAATCTCGTTGCTCAATTTCTTATTGATTCTCGGGTTATAACGTGTTGCAAACACACCACCTAGTTTTGTTTGAGGGCTTATCAACTGCAGCTCTGACGAATACGATAAAAAATTTCTTAGCCCTTCATAACTCAGGTACTCTGCCTGCAGTGGCACCATGTAAAGGTCACAGGCAATGAGCGCTATTCTTGTCATCCCTGAAAGTGTGGGTGGACAATCAATCATGATGTAATCATAATTCTTTTTAATTTTCTCTAGTAGCAGTTTCAGGTTAAACGGAAAAACCGGCGATGCTTTAATTACATCTTCTTTGGTGTTTAGTTCGGCTGCACTTGGCAGCAGGTCGCCGATGGGAGTATTAATCACAACACTTTCAAATGGCAGCTCACCACTTAAATAATTACCAACATGGTTTTTGCCTACCTGTGTTTCCAGAATACCAAAGCACCTGGTTAAACTGGCCTGGCCATCAAGATCAATAAAAAGCACACGAGCGTTTGCAAACTTCTGGAAAGCGGCACCAAGGTTTTGGGTTGATGTAGTCTTACCTACCCCCCCTTTGTTGTTTACTACACTAATTGTCATTGGTTGTATAAGAATAATAATGTGTGGCAATATAGAACAAATCAACCGTAGTAACAATACTAAAATAATAACTTTTATTAATAATAACTACTTTACGATAAGTATAGAATGTTTTAAGTAATACATAAATTAATTAAGTAAAATAAATACTAAATAGTTTTATATATACATTTAGTTTAGTATTTATAATAACTTATTGTACTAATACAATTAACTAATTATTCTATAATTATATAAAGTATATACAAAACATTTAGTAAATATAAAATAAAGTGTTTAGTAAAAATTTAACATTCTTTACTTATTTATAATAACGAATACTTCTATTAATATTGTTTATTTTAAATTATTATATAAGTTTTAAACTTACCTATTTTATTATACTTACTAATATTTAATTATTTTTTAAATTTAAATAAAGTACATTAAATAATAAAAAGTATTAATAGGTAAAATAGTAATTAATGAATTTTTAAAATATTAAGTAATATTTGTATGATTAGTATAGGGTTAATTTTAAAATCAGTAAATACGCCTTTCTGGCGATTTCGGTGCGTGGTTTAGGTACTTATACGGATGGATGGATAAAAGTTTCTTAAATCGGCTATTTGAGGCCTTAAAATAGGTCTTGATTTCTTGGCTTTAACCTAACTCAGGATAGAACCTGAATTTTTAAATTTCTTACACAACAAACCGACCAGCAAACCAGATGTTTTAAAACCCGGCAAGAAATCTTAAAGTGCTTAAATTACCTGGCTCTGGCAATCTGAAAATTGAATTTTATCAGTTATTCATTTTACTTTTGAATCACCTACAGGCACTAGGCTTAAGCCAGAACCAATTGTTGATTGAACGAAATCTCAAATTTTTCTTACCTGTAAATTAAATGAGCCGACTTTGGCAAAAGGCATTCAGCCTGTTCTTCACAATTAAACAACTCAATTGATTGGCCAGAGATGTTTAACTCAATAGGTTCAAGAATACAACTTCATGAACCCGCATTGTACACAATTAACTAAATCTAGTTTACCTGCCTTGCTTTGTCAACTGGCCGCTTTAAAACAGAGCCAGATTGCCGCTGTACATACTCTGCATAATATAACTTTTAGAATGCAATATAATAAGGGCATACTCATGCACGCGCACTGAATTAACCGCGTCTGAATGCAAGGCATTAATTGATACATTTTCCGTCTTTCTAATTAAGTGGCCCTCAAGCATCATATATGGTTTGGTATGGTTTAAAAAAAGCCGATTAATTTTTGCATTTCAAAAGCTCAACAAATTCAATAGCCGGCAGCTCAAAGAATACTATAAATAATTTTACACCATTTATTATGTATAATATAATCTATTTTTTTTATACTAATATTATCTAAATATTTTATCATTTAGTATAATAATTAATAATACTAAAAATACTTTTTATTTATTTTATAACATTTAAAAAAATCAGATAGTATAAAACAATATTTATACTATATTTAGTATGTTAATTTTTAATAATAAATAAAGTATAAACCATATTTATTGGTATATAAGTTTTTATTTAAATAAACATATAATTGTTTTATGCCTATTATATAATACTGTTTTTAATATTTAATATAATAAGTTTTAAACTTTAAATAAATAATAGTACGTAATTTTAGGTTAGAATTTACTTACTGTATTCTTTTAATAGTAAGATAAATTAATTATTAATAAAACCATTCTAATTATATGAACAGTACTATTTATTTATAATTAACCGGTAGTATTTTTTTATTTAATTAACCTAGTTGAATAGTAAGAAACTTTTTAACTGGTTATTACTATTCATACTATTATTATTGATTAACCTGTTTGTTATATTTTTTATAACTGTACTTTTTTTGCAATTAATCTTTCTGATACATTTAAACAGGCTGATACTTCTGGTTCTTATTCAATTGTACTACCCGTATAAATTTTGCTTCCAGGCCATCTATTGTATCTCCACGCAACCAATCAGGCTTTACCTTGTACCTTAGGTGGCTGGGCTTTCAGGCGTTTATGATAGTCTGTATTCTGTTTGCCAATTGGCTTAAAAATAATCAGGCATTGCTGGCTTCAAAAACCTGAGTATAACCATCAGTATATACAACAATGATTCTTGCTACGCTTCCGTGGCCTAAATTGGGCAAAATAGAGCCGTTGAGATTTGAATACATCGGGGGATTTTCCGTGCTTTTTCTTTCGTTTAAATCTCGCGAACCATTAACTGGCTTTTTTTGCGCTATAACAGCTTGATTACTAAGGTTTTGTGTGGGTTGTTGTCCTTCGTTTTCCTCGTCTTCCAGAAACCAGTCAAAACCCAGTTCGGGGTATCTTTTGTATATTTTCTGTACAATTTCAAGGCTGGGCTTATTTCTATCAGATAAAATGTGTGAAATGCTAGGCCTGGGTACTCCAATTTCATCAGCAAACTTGGTGGAAGTTAAATCCTTGTCATTAATAAAGCGGCGTATCTTCTCGTTTAATTTCATAAACTGTAAATTTATAAATGTAATTCACAAATGTTTAATATAGTAAACTAATTTAAGTTGTAAAATTAACTATGTTAAACTAATTATGTATAAATATAAATAGTTTACAAATACAAACCAAGCTCTTTTGTAAATAATTAAATGACTATTGTAAACACGTTCACTATTAGTCTGTTGTAGGGCTTAAATACTTGTTTATCAGTACATTATGTAATTTACGATTGATATACGATTAACAATGTATTTAAAGACAGATTGAAAATATAAATCTTAAGCAGATGAATTCACCAGATGGGTGCCACTGGTAATAGAAAGACAGAGTAACGAGACGATTTCATCTTACATTTAACAATGTATAGAAATAGTTAAGAAAAAATGTAGAATAGTGCTTGCGCGTTAAATCTTGTAAACTACCTTTGTAAAAGATTTACGTGCTTTTTAAAATGATCATTGAAGATAAAATTAAGTAAAGGTTTAATTTGTAGGTAGAAATGCCAACAATTTGGGATTCAATCGTCAGAAAGTCCAATCATGCTTTAGATTGGGCTTTTTTTATTGCCCTGTAATTACTGCTCCTAAACAACCTCTTTTATAAACAAAGGTAATTATTTCTTGTGTATCTCACGGCCTTATGTCTAAGCCGGTAATTTAAAATAATCAATTATTATAGCTTTACCTGGGTGGCTTTATTGCATATTTGTTGTAAATACCTCTCCTGATAGACTAATTGGTAGTAAATTACATTAAAAATAAGACATTTATTTATGTAATTTTCATTTGTAACGTATATATATTGTAAATTGCACTATTAATGCTTGTAAACAATAAAGGGCTGACAGAATAGCTGACAGCCCTTTATTGTTATAACTTCAATTTATGTTTCTAAACTGACACATTATTTTCTCTTAAGGCATCATTCAATGATGTTTTAAGATCAGTACTTGTTTTTCTTTGACCAATAATTAAAGCGCAAGGTACGCCAAAATCGCCGGCCGGATACTTTTTAGGCAGCATACCTGGTATAACAACCGAGTTATCTGGCACGTATCCAACGTATTCTTTGCCCGTATTTACGTCTATAATCTTAGAACTGCTGGTTATGGTAACACCTGCCCCTAAAACGGCTCTTTTGCCGATTCTGGCGCCTTCTACCACTATACAGCGTGACCCGATAAAGGCACCGTCTTCAATGATTACCGGCGATGCCTGAGCGGGTTCAAGTACCCCTCCGATACCCACACCACCGCTCAGATGTACATCTTTTCCTATCTGGGCGCAGCTTCCAACAGTAGCCCAGGTGTCTACCATTGTGCCAGAATCTACATAAGCGCCAATGTTTACATAAGACGGCATCAGGATAACACCTTTAGCCAGATATGAGCCATAACGGGCCACAGCAGGCGGCACAACGCGCACGCCAATCTGGTCATATCCGGTTTTTAGTTTCATTTTATCGTGGTATTCAAATATGCCCACTTCCTGAATACTCATTTGCTGAAGCGGGAAATACAGAATAATTGCTTTCTTTATCCAGTCGTGGGTTGTCCAGCTGCCATCTTCATTGGGGCTGGCAACACGAATAATTCCATCATTAACTTCACTTATAATTGTTTCAATTGCACTCTTGGTCGCCGGGTCGTTTAACAGGCTTCTATCGTCCCACGCAGCTTCAATAATTGTTTTTAATGACATTGAGATTGGTGATTTAAAACATTAATTAATAATATATAATCGTCTGATAATGTGATTTTTACTGAATAATTTTAAGGGTATTTTAAGCTATTTTTTAGCCGCTCATATTTGCTGCAAATTTAGGGCTATATTATTAGATAAACAACATCTCCCCTATTTTAAGTCATTCTACCTTACGCACGCGGCATAATAAAATGTTATAGTATTGGGCAGGTAAACTGACAAAAACAATACAGTTATTAGTAAAATGCAAGCTAATAAATTTAGCCACATAATTGCTAATTCAGCACAGAGACTTAGTATTAGTTAACTAAGTAATTTAGTTAAATGGTATTTGCTAATTAGCTCGTGCACAACTAGATTACTAAATGATGTTAGCTGCCTATTATTTATGAAAATAAGCGCAAAAATGTAAAAACACTGCTAAAAATGATTGATCTTGTAGCTATTAAGTGGAGATGTTGTGAGTTACGGGTAACGTAGGGAGATTCAAATTTTATGATGTTACCCGCTCTGCTCTTTTAATTAAATTAGTTTTAAAAGGCTTAGTATTTTAGTAGACTTTAGTTTTTTGTTCACTAATCTTTTGGTTCATGTAGGTTTTTACCTCATTAAACTCAACCGGATAATAATCATAGCCGTTAATGCCTACATCCATTGTCCGATTCTCATGGTCATAAGGCAGCCTATGATGCGTATGCCCAAAAAGATGCCAGCTGCCGTGGTGTTTTCTGTCCCATTCTCTCAAGCAGAAATGATTCAGAACAATCCATTGGGTATCTATTTTAATTGTTTTTTGTTCACCCAGATACTCGCCCCATCTTTCATAAAGCTTGATGGTATCGTAATAGTCATGATTCCCCTTAATAAAAAACTTCTTACCATTTAAGCGCTTTAAAAGTTGTTCGATACGGTATTTGTCTTTCGAGAATGCAAAATCTCCTAAAAAATAGAAGTGGTCATCTTTACTTACCTGGCTGTTATGCCTTTTAATAATGGCTTCGTTCATCTGATCTATTGTTGCGAACGGCCTGTTGTCATACCTCAGAATATTTTGGTGGTCAAAATGATAATCTGAGCTAAAAAAATGTTTCATTGTGGTTTTTAAAGTAAAATAATATTTAATGTTTAATTGGTTTCATATCATTAACTGATTGATTAAAAATGAATTTTACTGAACTAAATACAGCTGTAATTAATTGTATCTTTAGCGATTAATTCTAAAACCTTGTTTGGGTTTAATACCTAAATGCCCGTTTTACCTAATATACGAAATTTATCTCAGTTTTAAAAATGAAAGTTTTTCTTTTATGCCGTTAAAATTGAGGTTTACGTATAGATGAATGAAAAATTAGATTGCAGTTTTATTGTAAGTAAAGCTATTTTGGCCTGGGGTTTACCTGTTGGCGTTCGCATTTAAGGAAGCTTTCATTGAATATTACCAATATTTAATCCTTAAAATAAGCTCTCTTTTCGTGAATAGAAAAAATCTTCTTAACTTGCAAAATCGTACCACTTAAACCAATATATTTTAAAATGTCTAAAATTAAAGTAGCTATTAATGGATTTGGCCGAATTGGTAGACTTGCCTATCGCCAGATTTACAACATGGAAGGAATTGATGTAGTTGCGATTAACGATTTAACGAGTCCTTCGGTACTAGCTCATTTACTAAAATATGATAGTGCCCAGGGTCGATTTGATGCCGAAGTAAAGTCTACTGACAATAGCGTAATAGTAAATGGTGAAGAAATTAAAATCTATGCGCAAAGAAATCCGGCTGAGATTCCTTGGGGTACTCATGAAGTAGATGTTGTACTTGAATGTACAGGATTCTTTACTGATAAAGATAAAGCCGCTGCCCACTTAACTGCCGGCGCTAAAAGAGTAATCATCAGTGCACCTGCAACCGGTGACCTTAAGACGATTGTGTACAACGTAAACCACAGCATTCTTGACGGTAGCGAAACCATCATCAGTTGTGCAAGTTGTACTACCAACTGTCTGGCTCCGATGGCAAAAGCCCTTAATGATAACTTTGGTATTGTGCTTGGAAGCATGACAACCGTTCACGCCTACACTAACGACCAAAATACACTCGATGCGCCGCATCCAAAAGGCGATCTACGCAGAGCAAGGGCTGCCGCAGCCAACATTGTACCTAACAGTACTGGTGCTGCAAAAGCAATTGGCCTTGTATTGCCTGAGTTGAAAGGTAAACTGGATGGTGGTGCGCAACGTGTACCAACTATTACTGGTAGCTTAACAGAGTTGACAGTTGTTCTTGAAAAAACTGTTACATTGCAAGAGGTTAACGCCGCAATGAAAGCAGCAAGCAATGAAAGCTTTGGCTATAATGAAGATGAAATTGTAAGTAGCGATATCATTGGTATCACTTACGGAAGTTTGTTTGATGCCACCCAAACCAAAGTTGTTACCGTTGGTGATAAACAACTGGTGAAAACCATTAGCTGGTATGATAACGAAATGAGCTACGTTAGCCAATTGGTTAGAACCGTAAAATACTTTGCAACACTTATCTAGTAGGTAGATATTGTATGCTTAAAAAAAGGCCTGTTCATTTCATTGAGCAGGCCTTTTATTTTATGGCCTGGCGGCCAGGTAATTGATTTTAAAGCCTTTCTCTACAAATAGCCTTTCGTAATGCGTTACAATGTCGTAATGTTCGGCCAGTAGGTTCGATTCATATAAATCGGTGGTTTGGCGAAGGATAGTGAAGCCGGCTTCAGGAATAGTGCCCAGTGAGTATTCAAACAAACCGCTGTTATCTGTCTTGAAGAAGAAGTTGCCGTCAGGCTTCAGAATCTTTTTATAGAGTGCCAGAAATGCCGGATTCGTCAATCGCTTCTTTTCTTCTTTGTCGCGCGGCTGAGGGTCCGGGTGTATTAACCAAATTTCGTCAACTTCGTTTTCTTCAAAAAATTCTTCCAGAAAATTGATAGGTGTGCGCAAAAAAGCCACATTACTCAGGTTGTTTTCAATGGCTCGCTTGCTTCCACGGGCAATTCTGTCGCCCTTTATATCAATTCCTATAAAGTTTTTATCCGGAAACTGCCTGGCCAGTCCAACAGTATATTCACCTTTACCGCAGGCCAGTTCAAGCACAATTGGGTTATTGTTTTTAAAATATATCTCCCTCCAGCGGCCTTTAATGGTTGTGTAAAGCTCTTTGCCTCTTTCAATTACATTTTCTGCCTGGGCATTATGTATAAACCTCGGTAATTTTTGTCTTGCCACTATCCTATTTATTTTAATTGATACTTTATAAAAGTATTGTTAATATTATTAATCTTTATAAAATCTAATTTGAATACCTTAAATGTTGCAATTTCAGACGTTTTTGGGGTACATAACCTATTCAATGCGCTAAATACTTTTTATAAAAACAATACAGATTAAGTTTTTTCTGTTTTTAAAAAATATAAAAAGTATTGATAGTTATAACTCATTTAACTCTGCAACTACAAATGTACTGCCACCAATATAGATAAAGTCGTTGTTTTGGGCAGCGTCTCTGGCTGTTTTAAGTGCTGCATTAACATCTGGAATAACCTGGCCGGTTAAACCTGACGACCGCGCGGTTTCTGCCAAATTATGCGCATCTAAAGCCCTGGGCGAATCGGCCTGACAAAAATAATAGTTCGCATCTACGGGAAACAAAGCCAGTATGTCTGCCACATTTTTATCCTTTACAAAGCCTAACACAAAGTGTTTCCGGCCGCTTACAAGCCCGGTTGCAAACAACTTCTCTATCTGCCGTAGAATGATTTTAAGGCCATGTTCATTATGACCGGTGTCACAAACGGTCAGTGGTTGGCTGTTCAATACCTGCCAGCGACCTTTCAGGCCGGTAAGTGTTACTACTTCTGCTATACCGGCGGCAATGGCTTTATTACTGATAACGAAGCCTTTTGTTTGCAGCAAGTCAATTGCTTTAAAAACACCTGTAAGGTTTTTTAATTGATAGTTGCCTATCAGCTGAGATTCCAAACGCTCAAAAACTATCTGTCTGTTTTTATCTCTTACGTCTGTTAGCAGCTTCAAGCTATCCTGGCCTGTCTTTGATTCCTCAACCGTAAAAAAGTCTTCTGCAAAATAAATGGGTGCTCCGGCCTGCGCAGCCTTTGAAATAAACACTGCTTCGGTTTCTTCATGTCTTTCTGATATCACAACAGGTACACCCGGCTTTATGATTCCGGCTTTTTCGGTGGCAATTTTTGGAAGCGTGTCTCCGAGAATATCCATGTGGTCGAAACCGATATTGGTTATTATACACAGTTCCGGATGAATGACATTGGTGGAGTCAAGCCTGCCACCCAGGCCCACTTCAATAACGGCTATGTCAACTTTTTCGCGGGCAAAAAAATCAAAAGCCAGCGCTACGCTCAGTTCAAAGAACGACGGCCTCAGTTGTTCAATAAAAGCCTGATGGGTTTCTACAAATGAAATTACATTCGCTTTATGAATAGATTTTCCATTTATTCTGAATCTTTCGGTGTAATCTTTTAAATGTGGCGATGTATAAAGCCCTGTTTTATAACCTGCACATTGCAGAACAGAAGCCATGTAATGCGACGTACTGCCTTTACCATTAGTACCTGCTATATGAATGCTCCTGAATTGCTGCTGAGGATTACCCAGATATTCACACAATGCGATAATATTATCCAGATTGGGCTTAAATGCCTTCGCTCCTTCGCGGTGAAAAACCGGCAGCATGGCATACAGGTAATGGATGGTTTCTTCGTAGTTCATCGACAATAAAAAAAGGTGATTGTAAAATCACCTTTTAAAGATTTTTGCAAAATTAATAAAGATTCGGCAATTATTATGCGTTAGTTGCCCGACCTGATATTAATGGTGATAGTCCCGGTAGCTCTGGGAGGCGCTGTGCCTTCTGGTGTAAGAAATGAACCCAGGTTTTTCTGAATATAATTCTTATAAAAATTCTGCACCGAAGGGCTAACGGTAGATTCGTTTACTTTAATGGCCACCACGTCTCCGGTGTCATCTACAGTTACGCTGAAAACAATTCTTCCGGTTTCGCTTGAGCCATCATTAGGCAAAGACAATTTCTTTTTATTCCAGCCACTTAAACCACCAATTGAAGCCCCTGAGCCACCTTTGCCGGGGTTACCATAAAGGCTTTTGCCTTCCAGGGTTCCTCTGGGGTCTCCTTTGTCTCCAACTTCACCGGGCTTGCCATCACCGTTGTTATTACCGCCAATGCCGTCTCGTGTGCCAATAGTACCATTAGAGTTAGAACTGGCTCCGTTGGCGCCTGCAGTGCCTTTAGAACCCTTTTTAAACAGTGAGCCATTATCTACCGTTCTTTTAGGTGTTTCAGGCTGCACAGGCTCTGGTTTGGGGGCTACGGTTTTGGTTTCAACAGGGCTTGGTTTTACTATCGGTTTTACTTCTGTTTTTTTAACGGGTTTATCGTTTGTTTTGGCGGTAACCGGGCTTTCTTCATCGGCCGTTACGACGGGTCTGGCCGGAGTTTCTTTTACTACCACTTTGGCTGGTTTTTCAACTACCGGTGGCGGGCTTACTACGGGTTTTACTTTTACCGGCTTAGACGCCTCTTCATTGGCTGCCGGTTTCACATCATAGTTATTGGGCGACTCATTAGCCTTATTGGTAGTTTGCAGGTCTCCGGCACCCACCAGGTCAATACCATAATTGAGTTCTACCCCTTCGGGTTCTTCTGGTGGTGTGTAAATAAGCTTCAGAAAGAACAGAAGCGTCAGGAAAGCACCATAAATAATAATGCTTATCACAAATGCCTGCGATTGCGTCTTTTTGTTGTCTTCTGTGAGTGATGTGGTTTGCATCAATAATATCGGTTAATTATGTACAATCAGCTACAAAAAAACCTGTAAGTATGGCTTACAGGTTATAAATATATAGAAAACCCTTATTTACTTTTAATAATAGCTGGTTTTTCTCCAATCAGTTTCTGATGTTTATCTGCTATGGCATTGGCTTCTTCCATCGAGTCTGCTTCGGCAGCTACCACTTTCATCAGCCCGTTGATTTCTATTACTCTTGGCGAAAAGCCGTTTTTAAGTAAACTGGCGCTGAGTTTTTTTACGTTTTCTTTATTTTTAAATATCCCTGAAACAATCATATAACGTTTTTCAATACTATTTATTGCAGGCGTTTCTACAAGTGTTTTAGAAACCTCAATGGGTTTTTCAACAGGTTTGGTTTCAATAGGTACATTTTTTAATGGCGCTTCAATTGCCGTGGCTTCGGTAGCGCCCCAGGTGCTGTCTGCCTCTGGTTTAATTATCTGCTGGGCAATTGAATCTTTATTTGCAATTGCATCCGGCTGTTTGACAACTAACGTCTTTTTGGGTAGATAATCTAAAGGATTAAAACTGCTTCTGGCCGGAGCTTCTGTTTTTTCTGTTCTTGATAACAAAACCAAGAAAAGACCCATAGAAACCAAGAGTACCGGCACAGTATATAAAACGTATTTCCATTTAAATGTGCCGTCTGTACTGGTGTACGATTCTTTTTCCATTACCAGTTCATCGTCTACATCAAATGTCTGACTCATGGAATAGCTGGGCTTATCTACCGTACGAGGGAAAATGCTATCAAACCCAAAGCTTTCACTAAAAAAGTTATGACGGCGGTCTGGGTCGAAAACCAGATTGTTTTCTTCATTTAACGAGAAATTGCCAATTCTTTCAAAATGAAATGCCCTTTGGCTTGCAAGAGAACCTTTAATTTCAGATACGAAATTCTGAATGGTTCTTTTGGCTTCATCTATGGTAACGCTTTCTCTTCTTGATATATAAGTGGCCAATAGCCCGTCGTCATGCTTCAAAATTTCATTGAACGCAATTTTTTTCTGCGGTGGCATAAGCGAACCGCTGATATCATTCAAACTGGAAGGCATGTAGTTGGCAATAAATGCTCCGAAGTTCGGAACCGCCACATAATCATGCTCAAAAAGCAGCGTTCTGATGTATTCTGCAACAGGTTTCATAAGGCTTAACTTGTATTTGGGGGCTATCTTTTATGCTAAATTAAAATGAAAAGTTGACTCCCACAAGAAAATTTAAACCCTGTTGCGGATAATATAAGAATCGTTCGTACTTTCTCCCTAACAGGTTATTTAGCTTAACAAAGGCAGTAAATTGTTTGCTGAACAGGTAGTCAAACTCAGTATTCACATCAACTATGTCTTTGTTGGTAACAATGGCATCGGTGGTTGGATTTTTGGCAAATGTTTTTCCGAAATAGTATAAATCAAGATTGGCCAGAAACTTGTCTGTAACAAAAAAACTATTGCCCCATTTGGTTATAACAGCCGGGCGATGAAAAGGTTTTTCGTACGCTTTGGTTTCATAGTTATTATAATCAACTTTCAGATTGGTACGCCATACTTCTGCCAGCTGGTAGTTTAGCTGTAACGTTACATTGTAGTAACGGGTGCTTTCGGTTTCGTAAAGAATGTTAAACTTGGCGGTGTCGCCCAGAGCATCGCCAAAATCAGGCGAATAATTATTGAAGAAATACAGGTTTTTGTAATTTCCGGTGGCGGCTCTGAGGTTATAGCTTAAGCCTTTACTCAAATCGCCTTTGGTACCAATGTAAATTTCCTTGTTTTTTTCGGTATTCAATAACGACACCCGCGACTTTAAATAAGGGTTCTCGTTCAGCATTGACCCAAGGGTGTTTCTGATAATGTCTCCATCAAGCCCTGCATAAAAGAAAAGCATGCCCTTGTGTTTGTAGATAAGCTCTACCATAGGGAAACCCATTGTGCGGTTGATTTTCTTTACTTCGTCAAACTCATTTACCGCCTTAAAACCTATATTGGCTCCGAAATTGCGGAAATTAAGTTTAAAAGTGGGTGTAACTCTAAACAAATTTCTTTTGTCAACCACATCGTCGGTTCTTTGGGTAACATAAGCTTCTGCATCAACACCGGCAACAAATTTTTCAGTAATAATCGGGAAATAGGCCCTGAAGCTAGACCCCCAGTCGGTTTCCTGAGCCTCATAAATATTCTTTAATGAACGGATGTAGGTTTTAATGCCGTAGTCAACTCTTGCGTTCGGAGCGGTGTTTTCAAAACCGACATTAAACTGAACTGTATTTAATACCTGCCGGATATCCTTGCGGTCAAGGTCTTCCCGTGGGCGTCGGTAGCCGTAAAAATAGTATTGGTCGCGGTTGTAGTTCAATCCGGCATTCAACTGAAACTTCTCTGCCAGATACTTACCCGTTATTTCGGCTTTACTATACATGTTAGATGAGTTTTTATCATCAACCGGCCCGCGCGCGGTAGAGTTATGATAAGCATGCACACCAATAATGAGGTTGTTTTCCTGATTAGAATTTAGAAATACTTCGCCCAGCAAACGGCCGTAATTACCCGCCCCCAGGGTAGCGTAGTTGTTGTAAGTTTCAAGCTCTTCATTGTTTTTGGTACCTTCTGGCGCCACAACGTTGGGGTTAAACTTTACTTCTTCTACACCTTTGGGTTTACGGTCGAAGAACGTGTAACGCATGGTTTTTTCTTCTGATGTAGGTTTAAGCGCAGGTATTTTCTCAAAAACACGGTTGGCAGGTGGTAGCTCAACCTTCCGGTCTTTGGTAATCACCACGTCGTCGTCAAGCTGTGCCAGAGCAGGCATAGCTACCAAACCCAGCGCGGTTATTAGTAACAGGTTATAAATATTTTTAATAAGCGTTTGTATCTTGAATTTCATGGAGAAATACTTTAAAATGTTTGAAAAATAATCAGGCAATTGCCTGTGTTTTACTCTTTATTTTCAATTTCTTTCAGTCTTTTTTTAGCTAGTGCAACCGTTTCTGTGGTCTCTGAGTTTTCGATAATCGATTTCAACGTTGCTTTGGCCATAAAGTAATCGTTCATAGCAATATAGTTGTCTGTAATCAGGAAGAACCCTTTTTCATACCAAACCAGAAAATCCGAGAAGTCCTGGGCAAGTTCCTGTATTGTTTTTATTGACTCTTTGTATTTTTTAGAACGATACTGCATTTCTCCTATCAGATACAGGGCTTCTGCCCCGTTAACGTCTTTAGCCAGCGCTATGGTTTTTCTAAACTCTTCTTCTGCTCTGGTTAAATCATTTTTACCCATATACGCTTTGCCTATATACAGTTGCGCTTTATTAGAAGCCCCCATTACAATGTTACCGCCGTTGTTGATAATCTCTCGGGCAAAGTAAATGGTAGAGTCTTGTTTACCGCTCAGGTTATAGGCTTCTGCCAGGCCTTGCCAGGCTGTTACTATATCACGTTTGTTGGAAGATGACAAAATAACAGCGCGGTAACCCGTTATGGCATTTTTATAGTTTTTGGCTGCCGACTCAATGCTGGCCACCCGCAATGCCGATTTGGTTACATAGCTGGTGCGGTTATCGCTTATTACCTGATTATAGAATTTCAGTGCATTGGTTTTGTCGTTCTGCATATAGTAGGCATCAGCCAGATAGTATTTGGCTTCAAAGGCATTGGTACTACCCGGATAACCGGCAATGAATTTTTGAAGTGCCGATACCGCACTTGCATATTTTTCATTCAGGTACAGATTCTTGGCGGTTTCATATTCAAGACCCTCAACAGAGCCACTACCGGGGTTACCCTTCTTGTATTCTTCAACCACTGCCGAAAACTCTTCAGACCTGCCCAAAGTATTGAGGGTTTCTTGCAGACCCAGAAGTGCGTTTTCTGCAACATCTGTTTTTCCGTAGCGCATTACAATTACTTTGTAATCGTTTAGCGCAGCTTCATAGTTTTTAAGGTTACCATAGGCCAATGCACGTTTCATAAGTGCCTGTGGTATTAAATTGCTCTTTGGGCGCTCGCGCACCATGCGGCTCAAGAGGTTTACAGCATTCTGGTAGTTGCCTTTGTCAAGCTCAAGAGAGGCATTCTGAAACCAGGCGTCGTCAACCAGTCTTGAATTAGGATACTGTGCCGATACACGGTCAAAGAGTTGAAGCGCTTCCTGATTTCTGCCTACAAAGGTTAGTGTAAGCGCTTTTTGATACAAGGCATAGTCTTTCTCGGTACGATTATCTCTTATCGCCAGGTCATAATACTTAATGGCTTCATCGTAGTTTTTATCAGCCAGGTTGCAGTCGCCTATTCTTACAATGGCATCTTCATAATTCTGGCGGTTTGCCTCTGTTTTTGGGGCTTTCAGGTAGTCTTTAAAGTAGCTGCCTGCCTGTTTGTATTCTTTATTGTTGTAGTGCAGGTATCCAAGAGCATATTTGCTTTTCTGTTTCAGTTCGCTACTGAAATTGCCGTTTAGCACATCCCGGTACAAACCAGCCGTTTCAGGTAATTTGGCAGCATAGGCCGCCTCAGCTTTCCAGAACGTGGCATTTTGTCTTAACTCATTGTTAACCGGTTGTTTAAGCGACTTTTCAAAAAACTCAATGGCTTTGGTAAATCTTTCAGCGTTAAAGTCAAGCACTCCCTGCCCGTAAGCCAGGCGTTGGTATGCCTCATTGAGCTTAGGGGTGCGTTTTTTCAAACCTTCAATATAAGCAATAGCCTGTATGTAATTATTGGCTTCAAACATTACCTCGCTCATCAATTCGCTGGCCTCATCTTCATACTTGCCGGTGGGGTAAATTTTCAGGTAGTTTTGCAGTTCGGTAAGGCCTTGCTGGCTGTTACCCATATCAATGGCCACTTTTGCATAGTTAAAAAGTGCCTCCTCCTGGATAATTTTATCAAAATTACTGCTTTTGGCTCTTTCAAAAGCTGCCAGGGCGCTGTTCAGGTCGTTTACCTTTAATGATGAAATACCAAGGTAATAGGCAGCCTGCTGGCCCAGTTCGTTATTCTGTGTAGCAATTTTTTTAAAGTTTTCTATGGCCTTAGCATAGTTTTCGGTCTTGTATAGGCTGTAAGCGTGCCTGAAAGCTACCTGATTGGATACCGAGCCTTTTCTGAAAGTTTTGTAACGTTCATAATATCTGGCGGCTTTGGTGAAATCATCTCTGAAATAGCAAACCTCTGCCGTTACCAGACACATATCGTCTATTTTTCGGCCATTGGGTTTTTCTAAAATAGGCTCTGTGTAGGCCAGTAGCTGGTCGTATTTTTTAGAAACGTATAAAATATTGGCTATCCAGTTGGGTACTTCAGTTTTATAGGGCGCCATGTTTTCAACCTGTTTCAGGTCTGCCAGGGCAGCTTCATAATTTTCGTTTTTGTAATTAATTACGCCGGCATAATAGTAAGCATGCGCCGAGAACTCAGAGTCTACCGTCTTAACCTCATTGAATACAGGAAGCGCTTTGGCGAAGTCGTTAATGAGGTAGTAAGATACAGCCAGCTTATACTTCAGCTCAATGTTTTGTTCTGATGCCGGGTTTTCAGCCGATGCTTTCTCAAAATAATGAATAGCCCGCTTGTAGTCGCCTTCGGCATAGAAATAATTGCCCAGGTCGCCAAAAATAATTTTGGCTTTGGGGTGGTCTGAATGGTTAATCACAAATCGCTCGATTTCAATATCGGCATCCGGATTTTTAGTATAAAGCCCCGATAACGCTGCATAATACTCGGCATTGGTAAGGTTAAACTCATTGGCATTCAGGGTCTTTTGGGTTGCTTGAATGTAATGCCTGAATTCTTCACGTGCCGGAGCATATACTTTTTTCTGAAAAAGTTCTACACCCTTATGGTAATAAGATTCCGGGTCGGTGTAGGCCATTGTGTTTTGGGCGAAAGACTCAATGCCCATGTTTAGTAAGCAGGAGACGGTGCTAAAGAATAACGTCTTTTTCATAGGGTCTGAAATTCCCCAACCCCCGGGGGAATATTTTTAAGAGTCAATATTTGGGGTTAGTAATACCGATAGCAAAAGTGCTCAGATCATTTATGACCAAAGGTAGCTATTGAAAGTAAAAATTAACAATCTGAAAGATAAAAGTTTAATCCAAAGAGAATGTCATTTTTTGTGAAAGAAGAAAAATAGAAGTAATTTCAAGCAAAAAACGTATGTCAGAAAAAAAAATTGTTTTCTTACATCAACAAATCAAATAACCCATTGACAAAATGAAAAAAAAATCATTTCTTCTCATTTTAATCTTCGCTTTATTATCTTTTTCTTATCTCAATGCGCAAACCACCCATATCAGCTACTCACTATCGATGAGCCGCCCGTCGACTCACTATTTTGAGGTAAGTATGAAGCTGTCCAACATCAGGAAAATAAAAGAACTTGCCCAAAAAGCGTATGTTGATTTTAAAATGCCTGTCTGGACGCCCGGTTCATACCTGGTGCGTGAGTACGCCAAAAACGTGGAAGGCTTTGAAGCAATAGCCGACGCCAGAAAAGTAAAGGCCGAAAAAATTAATAAAAATACGTGGCGCGTTTATACCAATGGCGCTAACGAGGTGACAGTAAACTATAAAGTTTATGCTTTTGAGCTAAGCGTACGCACCAGTTTTCTGGACGACACCCACGGTTATCTGAACGGCGCCAGTGTATTTATGTATGTGCCGCAGCTGAAAAAATATCCGTCTACAATTGCTATTAAGCCTTATACCGGCTGGAACTCCATCTCAACAGGCCTAAAGAAGGTAAGCGGTGCTGAAAACACGTTCTTTGCCCCCGACTTTGATATGGTGGTTGACAGCCCCATTGAAATTGGAACACACAAGGTGCTTACTTTCCAGATTCAGAACATTCCGCATTCGGTAGCCATGTATAGCAACGGCCCGCTGCAATATGACGAGCAAAAAGTAACAGAGGCGTACAAGAAAGTAACCGAAGCAGCGGCTACAGTTGTGGGTGTGCACCCCTGTAAAGATTACACCTTTATTATACATCACCTGCCGGGTATTGGTGGCGGGCTTGAACACCTCAACTCTACAACCTGTCAGACATCACCAAATGCTTACGCCAGTGAGGCAGGCTTTAAAGGTTTTATGGGCCTGATAGCCCATGAGTATTTTCACTTGTGGAATGTAAAGCGTATCAGACCAATTGCTCTTGGGCCATTTGATTATGACAACGAGAACTATACCCACATGCTTTGGGTAGCAGAGGGGTTTACGTCATTTTATCAGAACCACATTTTGCTAAGAGCGGGCCTTATTACTCCAAAAGAATTTGAAGATAGAACAGCCTTTTCTATTACAGGCATTGAAAACCAACCAGGCCAGCTGGTACAGTCGGTAGCTGAAGCAAGCTGGGACGCCTGGATTAAGTATTATCGCCCCAACGAAAACTCGGCCAACAGCACTATCTCTTATTACAATAAAGGTGGCGTTTTAGGTGGATTGATTAATTTATATATTATTGGTGAAACAAAAGGCCAGAAAAGCCTGGATGATGTGTTTAAATTACTTTGGAGCGAGTATTACATCAAACAGGGCCGTGGTTATAAAGATGAAGAGTTTCAGGCGGCTTGCGAGAAAGTGGCAGGCAAAAGTATGCAAGCGTTCTTTCAGAAATATGTCTGGAGCACCGATGCCATTGATTACGACGCTTTCTTTAAATACGTTGGCCTGAAAACCGTAAAAGAATATGATACCAAAACGCCTTTTTTTGGCGTAACCATGGCACCTAACACCAATAAAATTACCACGGTTTTGAAAGGTGCTTCTGCTTACGATGGAGGTTTAAACGTAAATGATGAGATTCTGGAAGTTGATGGTAACAAGTATCCGGTTGGCAATTATATTACTGATAAAAAAGTTGGAGACGTGGTAAAAGTGAAAGTAAAACGATTTGGCCGGGAATTTACTTATGACGTAACCCTGATGGCGAATCCGGCAGCTAAGTTTAAACTTGAAAAAGTAGCTAACCCAACGCCTGAACAAGAAATGCTATATAAGAAGTGGCTTTGGATAAAAAATTAAAGTAGAAATTATTACAGGGTTCAAATCAGCTGATTTGAACCCTATCTTTTTTTAATCAACCGAATCCAGTATCAACTCAAAGTCTTCAGACATATCTTTGAAACGCTTCACTACCTTTTCCATAAACGAATCGCCCAGCATTTCTTCAATTTCGTCTTCACCAGATATGTCATATTCGCTTACTTTATAAGTCTGTTCATACATACCTGCTTCAAACTTAATAATAAACTTGTTGTTCCAGGCATATAGTGATGCCTTGCAGTAATTATTCGGAATTTCTTTTATAAATTTCATTGTTGTTTATGAAGTTTCAATTTTGAGGCACAATTTTACGCAAGTTTTGCCTGTTGTAAAAGCAATCGGGTAAAAAACAATATTACTTATTATTATTTTAATATGAATTACACTTTCAATACTTTTATAAAGTTATTTACTTTCTGTACTGTTGCACTTTTGGTTGCTTGCTCAAGAAACGAAAAAGATGCTGAGTTATTCTTTATTCAGGGCAATGTAGCCTATAAAAAGGCAGAATATAAAAAGGCAATTGATTTTTTTAGTGAGGCCATAGAGAAAACCCCCACCTTTGCCGATGCCTATAATAACAGAGGTATGGCTAAGTTAGCTACCGGCAATCTGGGCGGAGCCATTGCTGATTTCGAAAAGGCAGTATCGCTAGATTCTGATTTCGTGCTGGCTAAATACAATCTGGCCGAGGCTTTATCGAACAGCGACGGATTAGATGAATCAATATCCTTACTAAAATCTATTGAGAAGTATTATAAGGATTCATCTTTCTACTATGTTACACTGAGCAATGCGCTGATACAAAAAAGCAATTTCCCGGAGGCTACACAGGCTTTACAGAAAGCTTTACAACTGCAGCCTGAAAATGATAAAGCATTAACCAACACGGGTTTTATTCAGTATCAGCAAAAGGAATATAACCTGGCCAAGCAGAATTTTGAAAAAGCCATAGCCATTAACCCGAAACAGGATTTCGCACTGAATAACCTGAGCCTGATTTATGCCAATGAAGGCAACTTCACCAAGGCTATTGAACTGGTTGATAAAGCCATTGCCATCAACAAAAGTGTTTTGTATAAAAATAATAAAGGATATTACCTGTTGAATACCGGAAAACTGCCTGAAGGCAAACAACTGATTGAATCAGCATTGGGAGTCAATAATGCCTGGGCTATCAGAAATATGGGTGTTTATGAGTTGCTGAGTAAAAACTATAGCAAAGCCCTGGCCAATTTTGAAAAGGCAGAGAGGCTCGACCCGGGTGTTGAGTTGATAAATTACTATTTAGGTGAAGCCTCATTGCTGAACGGCAATAAAGCCAAAGCATGCCAATACTGGCAAACTGGTGCAAAGTTGAACGAGAGTAAATCTGAGCAGCGCTTAAGAGAAGTCTGCAAATAGATTTTTATAATCTCTGAATACTTGTGTGCTCACTTCTCCATCCACAAATATTTCCAGCAATTTGGGTTTGGGGGCTTCTGCATAGAAATCGGGCAATAATGCTTTCAGCTCCTGTTCATTAATGGCTGCCATATAAGTTATTTCTGCATCGGCACAGGTTCTTTTGGCATTCAGGTTCTGGTGTGTTACAAAGTAGTCTTTCAGCTCTGCCTGTCTGTTAGGGCCATCAATGATTCTGAAAATATTACCTCCCTGGTTATTTATCAGCACCACACGCAGGTTGGCAGGCAGATAGTTGTTCCAGAACGCGTTTCGGTCATAAAAGAATGATACGTCTCCAATCAGACAAACTACCAGTTTATCTGTCGCCAAAGCATTACCAACCGCCGAACTCAATATGCCGTCTATACCACTGGTGCCTCTGTTGGCAAAAACCAATGTATGCGTGCTGGCTGGCAAGCCAATAAGATTGGCGTATCTTACAGGCATGCTGTTGCCCAAATGAAATACCGAATGCACAGGAAGCTGCCCAATAGTTGTTTTTAAAGCCTTAAACTCAGAGAAAGTAGTATCAGCCAGGAATTTATCCAGTTTCACTGCTGCCGACCGATCAGCTGCCTGCCAGCGTGCCAGATACGAACTGTCTTCGTCGTCGTCACCCTCTTTGAATTTCTGAATGTCAAGGTCGCTGAAGAGCGTTTCAAAGAAATACTGCTCCTGTACTTCCAGTTTATGGGTAAGTGTCTGGAACGGGTCTGTCAGGTCAGGGTTATCCTGCACATGAAAATGAAAACGCGGCTGGTATTTACGTATAAAGAGCTTAAGATTCTTTGAAATAACCGATTTACCGCAGGTAATGAGTAAATCCGGCGCCAATGACTCAAGAAATGCCTCATTTTTAGAAGAAAGAAACACATCATGCGCAGTAATGGCCCCTTCAAAACCGGCGTTTGAAATAACATCGCTCAGAACCGGAATACCAAACTCATCAGAAATATTTTTAAGTATCTCGCCTAACTTTTCGTTCTGTTGCTGCCCAACAATAATCAGTTTTCTGCCAGATTGATTCCAGATATCGTAAAACGTTTCAAAAAAACTATTCGGTAGTTTTTTTGTAGTTGCAATCTGTTCAATGATCCGGACATGGCGGCTGAATTGCACCACCTCGCCCTCAGCAGGATAAAAGGGCTCTCTTATTGGCACATTGATATGCACAGGGCCTTTGGGTTGGGCCTGAGAAAGATTAATGGCTTCGTTTACTACTCTTTCTATTTGCCAAACGGCATCAGGGTGGTTGTAGTCTGATGGAAGCTGAAAACTCTTCTTAACGTGTTTACCAAAAATGTTTTCCTGATAGATGGTCTGTCCGTCATACTGATGAATCCACTCGGTCGGGCGGTCTGCCGTTAAAACCAGTAGCGGAATCTCCTGAAAATAGGCTTCGGCCACTGCCGGAGCCAGATTATACGCTGCCGTGCCTGAGGTACAAACCAACGAAACGGTTTCGCCGGTAGTTTGGGCAATGCCAAGACCGATAAAGCCGGCCGACCGCTCATCGCTGATGCTGTAAGTTTTTATGGCAGGGTGTCGCGCCATAGATATAGTTAGCGCTGCACTTCGTGAACCCGGGCAAAGAATAGCCGTTTTTACGTTTTTTCTTGCACAGATTTCGGCAATATTATGGATTGGTTGCAGAATAGCCATCATTTTATACAAAAAAAGGCACGAGAATCGTACCTTTCTGATATTCAAAAAATAGGTAATTTTTAGCCTAAGTAAGCCTTAAGGGCTTTGCTTCTTGAGGTTTGACGTAAACGACGGATGGCTTTTTCTTTAATCTGACGAACACGTTCGCGTGTCAGGTTAAATTTCTCGCCAATCTCTTCCAACGTCATGGCCTGCTCACCGTTTAAACCAAAATAATAGGTTATTACCTCGGCTTCACGTTGTGTAAGGGTAGAAAGCGCTCTCATTACCTCGCGGCGAAGCGAGTCGTTAATCAGACCCTGGTCTGGTTTTTCTTCGCTGTCGTTTTCCAGTACGTCTAACAGGCTGTTTTCTTCGCCCTGAACAAAAGGTGCATCTACCGATACGTGGCGACCTGAAATTTTAAGTGTATCAATAACCTCGGCAGCTGTAATTTCAAGTACCTCGGCCAATTCTTCCGGAGAAGGCTCTCTTTCAAACTTTTGCTCAAGATCTGAGAAAGTTTTAGAGATTTTATTCAATGAACCCACACGGTTGAGTGGCAAACGAACAATACGCGATTGCTCGGCCAATGCCTGCAGGATAGACTGACGAATCCACCATACTGCATAAGAAATGAATTTGAAACCTCGGGTTTCGTCAAATCTTTGTGCAGCTTTTATAAGCCCAAGGTTACCCTCATTGATTAAGTCACCCAACGAAAGCCCCTGATTCTGATATTGCTTGGCAACAGAAACCACGAAACGAAGGTTAGCTTTAGTTAAGCGCTCCAGTGAAAGTTGGTCTCCGTCACGGATTTTTTGAGCAAGTATTACTTCCTCATCAGGAGTCAGCAAATCTACCTTACCAATTTCTTGTAGATATTTATCGAGAGATTGGCTCTCGCGATTGGTAATTTGCTTACTAATTTTTAGCTGGCGCATATTAAGTCAGTGAACAGTTTTATGAAGTGTTTTTAAGAGTACTGAATACTAACAGATAATAATCAATGGGTCTCCCAAAACTAATTTCTTTATTAACGTTAATTTTTAATCGTATGCTTATAATAATGAACAATTTATTTGTAGTATCAGTTCGCTTTATTAAAAGCCGCCTGTACGCCATCAATTGTTCATTATTTAAGTAATAATCGGCTGATTATTGTTTAGGTGCCGGTTTCGGAAGAAGCACTTTTCTTGAAAGTCTGAATTTACCCGTTTTAGGGTCAACTTCAAGTAATTTTACCTGCAGTTCCTCTCCTATTTCTAAAACGCCGTCCATGCTTGGCAGGCGCTCCCACGATATCTCCGAAATGTGCAATAAGCCTTCTTTACCTGGTAAGAACTCAACAAATGCACCAAATGGCTGAATAGACTTCACTTTGGCGTCATATACTGCTCCTACTTCCGGTTGCGCCACAATACCGTTTACACGTCTTTTGGCTTTTTCCATACTTTCGCCGTTCGAAGAGAAAATAGAAACATAACCTTTTCCGTCTTTTTCTTCAATGGTGATAGTTGCACCCGATTCTCTCTGTATCTCCTGCACAATTTTACCACCTGGCCCAATAACTGCACCGATAAATTCTTTGTCGATAACGATGGTGAAGGCACGTGGTGCATGAGGTTTCAGGTCTGGTCTTGGCGCTTCAATGGCTTCTTTCATTTTACCAAGAATATGAATACGGCCTTGTTTGGCCTGCATCAAAGCCTGTTCCAGCACTTCAAAAGACAAACCGCCGATTTTGATATCCATCTGGCAGGCAGTGATACCGTCTTCAGTACCGGTAACTTTAAAGTCCATATCGCCCAGGTGGTCTTCGTCACCCAGAATGTCAGACAATACAGCCCATTTTCCGGTTTCATTATTGGTAATTAAACCCATGGCAATACCTGAGATTGGCGCTTTGATGGGCACACCGGCATCCATCAGAGCCAGACAACCCGCGCAAACAGTAGCCATTGACGACGAACCGTTTGATTCAAGGATATCTGATACTACACGAATGGTATATGGGTTTTCAGATTCAGGAGGAAGGATTTTCTTTAACGAGCGCATGGCCAGATTCCCATGACCGATTTCGCGGCGTCCGGGTCCTCTGTTTGGTTTTACCTCTCCGGTTGAGAAACCAGGGAAGTTGTAGTGCAGGAAGAATTTGCTGTAGCCGGAGGTCATAACCTGGTCTACAATCATTTCATCCAGTTTGGTACCAAGTGTAGCGGTGGTTAAAGATTGGGTTTCGCCACGTGTAAACAAGGCTGCACCATGTGCCGATGGCAGGTAGTCTACTTCACACAATATCGGGCGGATTTCGTCAAGCTGACGGCCATCCAGCCTTTTGCGTTCGTCTAATACCAGATTCCTTGAGGCATAGTACTGAATATCGCCGTAATAGGTCTTGGCAAGTGATTTCTTTTCTGCCAGTTCTTCTTCAGTCAGCGTAGCCAGAAACTCATCCAGAATGGCTCCGAACTTCTCTTTTCTTACGTCTTTCTGGTTGCTGCCCAACTGGCACACGGCATATACTTTATCATATAATTCTTTGTACATGCGGTCTTTCAACTCGGTATCATGTACTTCATGATTATATTCTCTTTTTACTGTTTTGCCTACTTCTGCTTCAAACTCTTTTAAGGCTGTTACCTGCACTTTAATGGCAGCGTGCGCTTCGCGAATGGCTTCAATCATTTCTTCTTCGGTACACTGGTCAGCTTCGCCTTCCACCATTATGATGTTGTCATGTGTACCGGCAACTATTAAATCAATAGAAGCCTTTGCAATTTCGTTAGATGTAGGGTTGATTACGTACTGGCCGTCTACTTTGGCAACGCGTACTTCAGAGATGGGTCCGTTAAACGGTAAGTCAGATACGGCAATGGCTGCTGCGGCTGCCAGGGCTGCCAGCGCATCTGGTTGTACCTGAGGGTCGGCAGATATCAGGATTACATTTACCTGCACTTCGGCGTGGTAGTCTTCAGGGAAGATAGGGCGCAAAGCGCGGTCAATTAAACGGCTGATAAGAATTTCGTTATCAGATAAACGACCTTCGCGGCGTTGGAAACTTCCGGGTATTTTGCCGGCCGAACCGAATTTCTCCTGGTAGTCTACAGAGAGCGGTAAAAAATCGGTACCTTCTTTGTGTTCTTTGGCACCTACTACTGTGGCCAGCAACATGGCGTTGCCTGATCTTACTACAACTGAACCGTCTGCTTGTCTTGCTAGTTTTCCTGTTTCAAGGCTAATCACTTTGCCATCAGGCATTTCGATGGTCTTTGAGTGAATGTTAAACATTATTTTTTTGATGGTATTAAACCACGTTTCCGCTTTCGACGTGGCAATTTTCTATCCGAATTCCGCGGGGATATTTCAACGACCCTGCCACCTTACGGCAAAGCCCTGAATAGATATGTATGTAATTGAAGTTACTATCTAAAAAGACAATCAGAGAATGACGTATCATTCTCTGATTGAAAAAAATTACTTACGGATGCCTAGTTCAGCAATAATTGCTCTGTAACGGGCGATATCTTTCTTATACAAATAATCAAGCAAACGACGACGTTTACCAACCAATTTCAACAAACCGGCTCTGGTAGAGTAGTCATGTTTGTGTGATTTAAGGTGTTCTGTAAGATGAGCGATACGATAAGTAAATAATGCAATCTGAGACTCGGCTGAACCGGTGTCAGTTGCTTTTTTCTGGAAGCCCTTCGCTGAGAAGATTTCTTCCTTTTTCTCCGTAGTTAAATACATCAGATGTTAACTTAGATTTTTAATAAAATGAATAAAGTGCAAAGATAATAATTTATTTTCAAAAAAAAGTGAAAATGCCAAAAAATAAGCTAAGCATAAAGTAAAAAAGCCCTTCTCAATCCGGAAAGGCTTTTCAAATAACAAATGTTCAACTTAAACTTAAATCTTGATTGTGACGATGGCGAGATTCGAACTCGCACAGGCTAACGCCCACTACCCCCTCAAAGTAGCGTGTCTACCAATTCCACCACATCGCCTCTTGGGTCTGCAAAGCTAAACAAGGCAGCAGATTAATCCAAAATTATAAGCTGTTTTTTCAGCACAAGGATAATCTGGCCTCATAGTTCGTCTTTTGCCCCTCAGAGCATCTAATTCAGCCGTTTTCAAATAATGATGTACAGATAAATTTGTTTTACGGAATCTATTTTCATAAAAGCTGCTACCGTTTAAAAATAAAACAAAACCGTTAAATAAATGTATCTTGTATTTTTCAAGTAAATTAATTCACTTTGTTAAGAAATCAAAGCCGATTTAATCACTTTTGCTCAGGACATACCATGAAAACTGATAACTTTCTAACTATTAGCATTGCAGGTATGCTATATATAGTAGCCTGGCAGTCAATCCCGTGCATTAAAAGCTCCCCAAAAACCACAAATTATTCTAAGAACAGATTTAAGCGAAAGCGCCGGTAATATCGGGGTGTTTTAGCCTGAATTCTTTTTTACGTCCATGCCTTAAGTTGCGATGGTAAAAACCTGTGCATCTGGCATAATAATTACCCGGATATAGCATAATCAGGGTCTATCAAACTGTTTAATACTATGGCAGATACTAATAAACCAAACGATTTATACAGCGCGCTCTTTGGCAACATCGGCAATCAGGGCGAATCTTTCAACCAACCGCTTTCAGATAACGGTATGTATTATGCTTTTTTATCAAAAGCAGATTTCGATGAAAGCACGGGTACCTGGTCAGTCATGTTTGAGGTTCAACCAGAAAAATACACCTACAATGTGTTGAAGAATGGTAGTGATGTAATTAAATACAGCGCCCCACCGGTGCCTGCCAGCATATTTAATCCAACTTTCGTATATTCTGAACCGTTATTTACGGTTTTAGGTGTAAAAGATGCCGATAATGTAGCTGAAGCATCGTGGTATCTGATAAAACTGGAAAAAAAAGATAGCGGAGCAATTAATGGCTTGTTGTATAATCCGGATATAGATGTAAACCCCGATAATCCGAACATGTCGTATGGAAATTATGAACTGATTTCTGCCGATCTACTGGTAGTACCTGAGCCACCCATTGATTACATTCCGGATGTTCAACTCAAATTAAAGGAGGTGCCTAAAGTTAAGGCCTCAAAAAAAATACAAAAGGCACTTTGTGAAAGGTACTATGTCTACAAAAAGAAACAAGGAATTAAAAGACCCAGAACCGAATCTGATTCAAGAATACTTACCTACACTGCTCCGGTTACAAGCATCGGAGCTATGGATATCGGCCAGGGTAATTGTAACCTGCTTTTTGATAGTGCCGTAGAACCTTATGTATATTTCGACCTCGGTTATCCGCTCTGGTTTTATCTGGGTAGCCTGCCTGCCAATATGCGTTTTGGTACACCTGCTTATCAGGGGCCTATCGTACAGAATACGGCAAATGACCTGTATATAGTTATATCTCATTGGGATTGGGACCACTGGCGGCTTGGGCGCGTGGCCAATATGCAGGGTCTTGTCTGGATTGCCCCCAATCAGCCTATCGGAGGTGCGACACTCAATTTTGCTAACACTCTCCCCTTTTTGATTCTGTACCCAGGGGCGCCATTCGTTATATTACCTGGTTATGCCATTTGCAGATGCACGCCAGCGCCTGGCACTCCTCCGGCTGCTTTATTAAATAATACAGGTATTGCCATGCTGGTATTTATGCAGCTACCAACTACAGCTGCCGTAGCAACCCAGGTTTTAATGACTGGCGACGCCAATTTTGATAATGTAAACGGAGGCCCTTTTCTTCAACTTAGTGGCATTGAGGCAGCCCATCATGGCTCAAATGCACATGGGGCATCGGCCAATCTTCCAGCCCAGATAGGCGCCTATGCGGGAGCAGGCAGGGTATTTTATTCCTATGGCATGCGCCCAACGGCGGGTGGTTTGGCCTACGTATATGGTTTCCCGGTGCCGGCTGCTGTTGCAAATTATCAGAATGCGGGTTGGGGTGATGTTGCAACAGGCGGAATTGAAATTTCAACCGCCGAAGGTACACATATCAGGGCTTTGCCTGCAACGCTTGCCAACCGGGGAAATGTGCGGGTTGGCGACCAGACACCTTTGCCGCTGGCTTACAACAACTCGGCATTTTATAATTTTCCGAATCAGGTCAACTAATTTATACTCAAGGTTATGGCAGATACCATCAAGAATCTCAACGATGTAAAGCTATGGCTGCAGCCAATTCAGCCCGGAGAAAAAACGCCCGTTTCTTCCAGTATGTTTGATGCTTCCCTGGTTAACAAGCTTTTCAGTATGTTACCGGGTACAAGCACAATAGATGTAAAGGTAACTGCAGTAGTGGCCGACGGCGATAGCCCCTCGTTAAGCGGACGGGCTCTACTGATGGGGCAGCCTGATACCGACCTTGTGTTTACATTTACCGAGCCGGGCGATAATCTGTTGCTCACTCTTAATCTGAATCTGCCGGAAAGTGTAACCTGGCAATTAGTTTCAGGCCTTTCATTCGGTTTTACGCATTTGAAAGGAACCCTGAGCCCGGATGAAGAACTCAGTGTAATTACGTTGGTTTTTGCCTGCGATATTGTGGCTGGGTCGCCTAAACCCTTGTATTTCCCGGTGTCTATGACCATTCCCACTTTTGATGGCGACTGGACGCTTTCAGGCAGCTTTGAACAGTTAGGAGACCTTACGCATGATTTCCTGTATGCCATAGGCGGCAACAATGCCATTACTACTATTCTGCCGGCAGAAGTGGCAGCCCAGCTCAATAATTTTTCTCTGAAAGATTTTCAGCTGAGCTTCAATCCATCCAAACAAACGGTGGCCTTTATTAGAATAAAACTCCAGTATGCAGCTAACTGGTCATTCTTTGGCGATTTGTTTGTGGTTGAAAACATCGTTTTCGACTATGAGGTCTTTCATCCGCTGACGTCAGAAAACTATTTTCAGGCCACTTTACTGGCTAATATGACGCTTTTTGAAGGATTCCCCTTTCAGGTGGGCGGCCAGTTTCCCGACAAGGTTGTTTTTGCCCAGCTACAGCCTGACAGACCTGCAGAACTGACAAAGGTTTTCAACTTTCTGAAAATACCGCTGCCACAGAATTTCCCGGATGTTGAAATCAGTACACTTTCACTGGTGTATTATACTGATGAAGGCGGATATAATTTCAGGCTCGCCATTACAAAGCCTTTGCCCATTGCCGGAAAAGTCAGTCTGGATAACGCTTCATTTGAAATGGGTGCCAATTTCGACCCATTAAAGGATAAAATGACTGGTTTCGGGAGTCTTTACGCTCATTTTACGGTTGGTTCAGCCACGGTTTTGCTATCAGCCGTGTATAAAGAAGGTGAAGGCGTAGACATGACAGGCGAAGTGGATAACCTGCCAATTGGAGAACTGATAGCCGAATTACTTGATACCTTCGGTATAACCTGGTATCCTAAGTTTATATCAGAAATCACACTTAAGAAGTTAAAAGTAACATACAACACCAGCTCAGGAGACTTTACCTTTGATTGTATCGGACATATCCCAATGGCTGATAATCCGGGTGTTGATATTGAAGTAAGCCTGTCTGCCATCAAATCTGCTACCGCAAATGCTTACAATACAGATGTGGAAGCAAAGGGCGTAGTAACTTACAAAGAACAGGTTTACACACTGATATTCTCAAAAACGGCTGCTGATACTGCTTTTGCTGCTCAATGGCTTAACAAAGGCACACCGCTGGGTATTAATTCGATTGCTGATATGTTAGGCCTTGGAAGCCTCGTGCCGCCTATTCCGCCTGAACTGGACATTTCTCTTAAAGCGGCTGCCTTTGTTTATGACAGCGCACAGAGCCAGCCTTTATTTGTGCTTGAAGCAGCCTCGGCCGTATATGGTAACTCGGCATTTGCAGCCATAAAAGACAAAACCACCAAAAAGTGGATTTTCTATTACGGCATGGCCACCGATTCGGTTATTGACCTTTCAAACCTGCCTATTATAGATAAAATCACGTTTATAAGCGAAGGTATTTTAGCCGTTGAGGCCATTCATGTCGATATTGCCTCTAATCCTATCAGCAAAGAAAATGCTGCACTCATCAATAAAATTATTAATAAATATGCTCCGGGAGACCTCAAGTTTCCGAACGTACCAGAAAAAGGAATGATTAATCTGGTTGCGTTTTCTATGGAAATTAACATAGGCGGAACCAAAATACCAATCTCACTCGGCGCCGACAACAGCGAAGAGGTATCGGCCATTGAGCAACTGGCGGTGTATCATGATACACTAACAGAGCTTGACGCCAAAGGGCGTTATTCCGTTATGCAAACCGTTAGTTCAGACAACGGCGGCTCTAAAACGTTCTGGTTTAACCTGCAAAAGAATTTTGGCCCGCTGTACTTTGAGAAAATCGGTCTGGCCTACAAAGAACCTGATATTTATGTGCTGGTTAACTGTGCGGCTACAGCCGGTGGCCTGACAATAGCCCTTGATGGCTTTGGTGTAAGCCTGCCCATCAGCAATTTTAATGTTTCTTTCACCATCAGTGGCATAAGCGTAACATTCCAGAGCGGCCCTTTATTAATCAGCGGTGGCCTTATGGGTAGCTTTGAGCCTGTTGATCTGGTTGGCCAGCTATTTATTAAAACAAAAACACTTACCATTGGCGCCATTGGCGGTTATACCGAGGTTGACAATCACCCGTCTTTATTTGTTTATGCGGTGCTTAATTACCCCATTGGCGGGCCACCATATTTGTTTGTTACTGGTTTATCAGCCGGTTTTGGTTTCAACCGAAGCCTGGTGTTGCCGGGTATCAACGGGGTAGCTACTTTCCCGTTTGTACAATGGGCAATGGGTATGAACAACCCACCATCTGCCAACCCCAACGGCAATATAGCCAAGCAGGTAAATGATGTAATGCAGACTCTGATTACCGATGGAATAGTGGCGCCACTGGCTGGCAATAACTGGCTAACTGCCGGGGTAAGGTTTACAAGTTTCGAAATTCTTGATTCTTATGCCATGCTCAGCATCGCATTCGGAACAAAATTCGAGATATCTCTGCTCGGCTTGTCAAAACTGATTCTGCCTCCCGGCGCAGGCACGAAAGGCTCAAAGCTACCCATTATAGTTTATGCAGAACTGGCGCTTGCGGCATCGTTTTCAACAGAAACCGGTCTGATAGCCGTACAAGGGCAATTGACAAACAGTTCGTATGTTTTGTCTAAAGACTGCCACCTGACGGGTGGATTTGCTTTTTACCTCTGGACAAGCGGCCCGCACTTTGGCGAATTTGTGGTAACACTTGGGGGGTATAATCCAAACTATTTGGTTCCGGATTATTATCCGGTTGTGCCCCGTTTAGGCATGAACTGGAAAGTAACCAATGAATTGAGCATTAAAGGTGGCGAATACTTTGCACTAACTTCAAACGCAGCAATGGCCGGTGGCTATATGGAGGCCGTGTGGCAAAGTGGCGGCATAAAAGCATGGTTTAGTGTACAGGCCGACTTCCTAATTATGTGGAAGCCTTTCTATTATGACATCAGCGCTGCTGTGAGTATTGGTGCCAGTTTTAAAATTGACCTCTGGTTTACAACCCTGAGCGTAACCATTCATGTAGGTGCCAGCCTGCATATCTGGGGGCCGGAGTTTTCGGGTGTTGCAAAAGTCAAAGTGGCCATTATATCGTTTACTATCGCTTTTGGCGCTAAAAATCAGGTCAAACAAAAAACCATTTCGTGGGACTCTTTCGCTAAAGATATGCTTCCGCAAAAAAGTAGCGATACCCCAAAAGCCCTTGCTGCTTCTAATGCAGATACCCCGCCAGACCCTGATGTATGCAAAATTGTAATCAGCAACGGCCTTATATCTCAGTTAAGTGATAAAGAAGGAGAACTGAACTGGATTGTGAATGCAGAAAATTTTGAACTCAGTACTCAGGCGGTTATTCCGTCAAAAGACTGGTCGCTCAGTTCAAATATTACGTTAGATACAGATGCGCCAAATGCCAGTGTGGCACAGAACACCAATTTTGGTATCAGGCCTACCGGCACACCACAGGCTAACCTGAGCTCAACGCATAAAATTACCATAACCAGTAAAGAAGACAGTACCTTTAAAGCAACCAGAACACTGGGCAAGGTGGCCAAGTCATTGTGGCAACCAGTAGCATTTGACTCGCAAGGCAACCCCATACTGGGTAACCCCGTGCAGGATACTACCCTTGATGACGTGCTGACGGGTTTTGTAATTGCCCCTTACATTAAACCGCCAGACCATACCCTGCCTATTGAACTCGTTAATTTGCAATACACGCTTGCACCTGAGTTTCAGTATTTTTCGTGGGCAGCCCCTTATGTACCTACAAATGATGAATTTGAAGGAGACACCGTGGAGAACACCATAATGACACCACGGGCCATTGATAACCGAACGCTGCTGGTACAGGCTATTATAAACAACGGGCTAACGGTAGATGCCAACATAAACGTAAAAGAACTGGCTGACCCTGCTACCAATTATCTGCTGGCTGAACCCGAAATGCGCTTACTTGGAGAAGAAAAACAACTTTAGACATGGCAAAAGCAAATAAACCCAGAGAAACAACACCTGTAGCTGAGGCAAATAAGGCACCTGCAATGCTGGGGTCTGATACCTGCGACGTCGATAAAAAGGTAATCTTTATACAGTATGATATTCCGCCACTCAAATCGGGTGAGTACACCATTGAGCTTGAGCAGGCCGTGAATCTCAATACTGGCGCTCCGTACCGCACTTCCAGAAAATTTGCTGTAACCGGCCAACGTTTTACCCTTAACCCTAACGATATTAATTCGGTCTTTCCGCCTAATCTGGCTAATGGTGAATTTTCAGGTGTGTTCCCGCTGATGATTTTTAACAGGCGTACTTTACCCTGGGAGCGAACCTCTCTAATGGCCGAACAAAGCGCACCCTGGCTGGCTTTATTACTTTTTAACCGCGACCAGGTGCCGGAAATAAAAAAAGGCACGGCAAAAGACCTGGTGCCGCTGGGTACAACCATAACCGTTGAAGGGTCGCCGGGTATTACCGGCACAGGTGCAATGCCTGCGGGAATATTGTCGTACCCGGGTATGAGCACCTTAGACTACGGCGAAACCCCCGAAGACCAGATTAATTATATTGATATACCCGCTGAAACTTTTAATACTGTGGCTCCTTCTGCGGCCGACCTCCCCTATCTGGCACATATCCGTGATACCGAAACCATTGATAAAACGGATAACAAATTGTTGGATGAGGCGCTTTATGCCATAGTTGTCGGTAACCGGATTCCGGTTGATGGACTCACAAGTTACGTATTTCTGGTTTCGCTCGAGAACATGGGCAGTTTTTTGCCTGATGAAAACGGAAATGGGCATATTCCTGCCGGAAACAAATTCATAAGGCTTCTTACGTATAGTTCATGGCATTTTACAGCCAATAATAGCGACGAAAACTTTGAACAGTTGCTTGAAAACCTGAATAAAAACCCGGCAGGAGAAATTGGGCTTACCACCTTGCAATACCCCTTTGATGGGCCGGTACCCTCAGACACCGAAGTGCAAAGCGCACTGAATCACCAGGCGAATGGAAACATGACTACCAATGATGCCCAGATACTGGTGCATAATGCCTTTAATATGGGTTACACCGCCATGACACAGGTACTCCGGCACCCCGGCAATACGGTTTCATGGTACAGATGCCCCCTTGTACCTTATTATATACCGGAAACCGTTCAATTACCCTACACTACATCTGACGCCATTAACAGGTATAATCCGGAAACGGGTATGTTTGATGTGTCTTATGGTGGTGCCTGGCAGATTGGCCAACTAATGGCATTGCAGAACAAGGCTTTTTCAACATCGCTTTATAACTGGAAAAAAAGCGAGACAGCTCAACAATCAATTATTGAAGAGCAACGCATTATACAGGAAAAATACCATACCATTACAGCTTTTGATGGCTTAATGGCCGCAAGAAATACAAGCCTTTTAAAGGCTAATGCAGCCCCCCTGCCCGAAAACGTGGTAATATGGCTTAGCCAGCTTGCTTTGCTTAAAGGCGTACCGTTTAATTATCTGGTTCCTGATGAACGGATGTTACCTCCTGAGTCGATGCGGTTTTTTTATATGGATAACAACTGGATTGAATGCCTGCTGGATGGAGCATTTAGCATTGGCAGATCGTCAACCGCCGACCATAAAAACGATTTAGCCAGATTGAAAAAGTTAATGGGGCCTGTAAAACACAGAGCCACTATGGCCAGACCCCGTAAACAAAAACTATTGTCGTACCGCAATGCAAGTGGTGTAATTACGGGTTTCCTGCTGCGGTCAGCAGTGGTGGGTGGCTGGCCGGGACTGGAAATAAACGGTTACAGCGACAAAGAAGGCACCAGTGAGGTTCAGAAACTCAGAATGGAGGCCCTTTCTTCAGATACCCTTATCTGCATTTTTGATGGCGTTGTACAGATGGTTGCCATTCATGAACCACCTGAAGCCCTCCATGAAGGCCTGGTGAGGCATGACGGTACATGGGCTACAACCTTGAGGACAGTAAACGGAACCGACCCCGGCAGCCAGATACCTGGCGCTTATTGCCCGGTAACGCTTCGGTCTGACAACCAGACCCTTCAGGTGAAAAAAGCAGCAGATGCAATTCAGCAAATGCTTAACAGCCCGCCTTACAGCCAGAATATAAAGAATTTTACCTCGGCCGAATATGCACTTGAACTGATAAAAGGTGTAGTGAAAGTTGAATTTCTCAAAAAATAATGAAGAGGAAATGCAAACAAAAGATACAATTGATTCAGGATTGGTTGTTCCGGTAGATATAGCCGCGCTTTGTGTGGGTATAATTGATCAGAACGATAAATCAGGTACCAGCACATTTGCAGGCGCCACCACGGTTTTTACCAACCAGTCGGGCAATAATAACGCCTATGTTGGCACCAATGTGGTAAGAGCGCTGTCTGCTGCTCCGTGGCAGCAGTTAACAACTGGTGTACACCTGCACTGGAACCTGCCCGAAGCGCTTACTCAGGGCGCCAATAGTCCATCGGGCAGCCTTTTGTTCGGAGCGGTGCCAAACAGATGGCTTATCAGCCGCTTACTTATTACCAAAAACGGGCCCGTTCGCAGCTCATGGATAATTCAGAGCGACTCACTGAGCAATACACTTCCTACCGGGCAGCTGGCCGTAACCCTGCCTGTAAAAAAAATCAACCCTACCGACCAGGACTATAAATATGTAGGAATGTATAAAGTTTTTGACAGCGAGTGGACAGACCCCGCCAATAATAGTTATTTCAGAGAACTCACCGGGCAGGATTTGTCGGCTGTTTCAAGCGGCGACTCCTCATTTGCAGCTTTTTACCCCAACAGCCGTAGTTTGTTTGGTTTTCAGGATACCCTGTCTGATTTAAAAATAGGCCCTAATGACCCACCCGTTGACCTCATGTATGAAGTAACCGGCTGGTTTAGCAACACTATCAACGACCCGCTGCATGACGGTAAAACCCGTGAACAAATAAATAATGATTATAACTGGACGTACGATGGCCCTGATGAAACTTCCACTTACTCGTTATATAGTGGCATCATCCAGAATATTTCTTACACACCATACCAGAAGTACGTGGTAGACCAGCCCAATCAGAAGCCTGTAGATGCGGTTTTAGCAATCGGAAATACGCCGCCAGAGTGTTTTGCCGCTTATTTCAAAGACCTGCTCCACCCCGATACACCATTTTTTGAAACCCTGCTGAATGCTTTTCAGAATGGCTTGCTGAGCGAATTTATGCAATTAAAGACCGACCAGCTTGCCCAGCTGAACGAAGTACTGCACCAGAAAACTTTTGCCAGTATCAGCACAGGCACCGTTTATCAGATAACGCGCCCGGCCAAAGATTCACCCGATGAGCCTG
Source organism: Emticicia sp. TH156 (assembly GCF_002855535.1). Classification (NCBI taxonomy): domain Bacteria; kingdom Pseudomonadati; phylum Bacteroidota; class Cytophagia; order Cytophagales; family Leadbetterellaceae; genus Emticicia; species Emticicia sp. TH156. The sequence continues at coordinate 13,142 of NZ_PKRS01000004.1, read as the reverse complement.
ATGTAGCATTTCCTTTGCCATTGGCCGAAGCATTAGATACCCTGAATGTTTATCAGCAGCAGGTTGATTTCTATGAGCGTTACACGCTGGGTTTTCAATGGCAGTTATTTGCTGACTGGTACCGCATGGTTAACACCAAAGATGCCAACCTGCAAAATACCCTTTTTCAGCTAATTTATAACAGCATTGGCAATACCTGGCCATCTATCCAGGCAACCAGTAATCTACTGGCTACTCAATTAAACGAGCAAACGGCTTACGTTAATGAGTTAATATCTACTATTGATAACACCTTGCAGCTGAAGGAAACCTCGCCTGCACGCTACTGGCAGCCTAATGAACCCGTAATGCTTGTTATTCCTGCCAATATGACAAACGCCGTGCGGGGTAAGTCAATTGTAGCTAATTATGATGATTCTGGTTATCTGAAATGCCGCACAGTTGCGCAAATCATAAGTGCCATTGTGGTAAACAACATTACAGTTACAGCCGGCCAGTTCAGTAGTGCAGGTTTGCCCTCGCCTAATAACCTGCCGTATCCTGCTGCCACCAATAGTTTATTGCTCGAATCGCTTTTGTTGAATACCAATCTGGTTTCGGGTATTACGGGTGTTCCGGCAAGTAATCTGGAGGCAGCACTCAATCTGGCTTTAAATGGGCAGCCTCAGCAGGTTTACACTTTTAGCGGGGTGGTACCTGCTGCCCTTGAGGTTTACTGGTGGCATAGCAACCCGTGGTTTCCTGTTTTTACTGAATGGAGTGTCAGGTTTGCCCCTTTAGAAGTTACCGAACGCAACGGGCAACTCTACAATTACACAACCGACCTTTTTACAGCCAATTATACTATTGCACAAAACAATGGCGGAAGCGTGGTGTATAAAGGTGCTGTAAACCCTGCAACTATTGATTTTTCAACAGCTCAGCAATATCGTAGCTCGGCTATTATAAGTACCAGCGCCGCAGAGACTTTTTATGAACAGCTCGAACAGTATCTGGAAGTTTACCCAAACCAGACCTTGCAGCAAATTGCCGATGCCTTGCAAACAGGCATCTACGCCTCTAATGCTTTCAGTGGTTTTAATAGCCTGCTGGGCATGATGCAGCAAAGTATGCAGCTCAATATTAATGTTACGCCTCAAAATCCATATTACTCTATTACGCAGGCGGTTGCACAAATAGCTGGCAAAGCCAATGCTGTATCGCCTGTGCCTAATGGCAGTTATAATCCTGTCAGGGCGGGTTTCTTTGAATTCAGCCTCAGCCTGATAGATGTTTTCGGGCAGAAAAGAACAGTAAACATTACCAGAAGCATTACATCAGAACAACTCACAACTATTTATAAAACACAGGTGGTGCCCAATATAGTGTATATGCCACCGGCTCTGGCGCAACCATCCAGATTGCTTTTCAGATGGATGTCGGCTATCGGAAACCAGATTCAGGAAATGAATGCGCATCCGGCCACTACTCCTATTTGCGGTTGGATACTCCCCAACCATCTCAATGGCAGCTTGTTTATTTATGACCAGCAGGGCCGTTCAATGGGTACACTGGGTATGAACGGAAACCAGACGGCCATGGTCTGGCAGTCGGCTCCCGGTAATAATGCCACTATTAACCAGTCAATCGAGCAGGTTTTTGCCTTACAGAATCCTAATCTCCGCGATTTCGCAGTGGCGCTATATAACAACGGGCCGGAGTTTTTCTCAAATTTCTGGAAGGCCGTTGATAACATGCATAATTTTATAGACCCCAGCAATTATGCACAAAGTGCAGACCTGGCCGTACTGATTGGCAGACCCATTGCACTCGGCGAGGCCATGCTCCGCCTGGAACTAAACAGCAGCCCGGTTCTGAATCAAAGCTGGGCCACCCTTACCAGTGGTGAGTACCGTACCGATAACCAGTTTACTGATGTCAGGTTTCCTGTTATTCTTGGCGATCTGAACCAGGTAAATGACGGATTGATTGGATATTTTCTTGATACGGCAGACTCTTTTAACTTTTCAACTTTTTATACAGAAGGCGCAGCATCTGCCGGAACCAGCGGTGTAGTAAAACCGGTTGAAGATACTATTACGCTAAAGGCTTCACCAGGGCCAGACTCCCCTGTTCCGTATGATGTATCTGCCGATGCCCGATACGTGCTGATGTTGTTTGACCCCCGTGCCGCGGTTCATGCAACTATGGGAATTTTACCAACGAAGGTAATAGATATACCGTCAAACCTGTATTCAGATACCCTCAATGTTCTGGAAATGACCTTTTTAACCACTCCGGTTCTTAAAGGCGTAACAGGTTTCAATATGCCGGTACCGGAAGAAGAAGGTTACCAGTGGTCGTGGGTGGAAGAAGCCGTATTTGAACAAAAGCCTGTATGGGAAGTAACGCCCGAAATTAGTTATGTGGGTGGTGAAGCCATTGCCGCCTACACCCCGCAGACCATCAGGGAAGGATGGCTGAAACTTACCCCGGAGTTGCTGCACTTTGAATTACTGAATGACAAAGGCCAGCCTTTGGGCATAGCCAATGCCGTTAATACTTTTTACCTGGCTGTCAGTAACCGGAAACCGCTTGAAATTATTTTTAAACCTGCGTCTTTACCAAAAAATGTGGCATCTGCCATTTACATACATTTGGGTCAGTTAGTTAGCCAGAAAGAGGTTCCTGATATACAGTTTTCAGCTGAAGGCTGGGCATTCAGGCTTCTGAACGACACCCGTTACGGAAATTTCTGGGTGGCCAACCCAACAGAAGAGCTGGTTTTAAACCCTAAAGAAACATTTAAAATAACACTCAGCAATGTTAAAACCACCAATCAGACCGGGCAGGTACAAATGTACTTTGAGTACCTGAACGTTGCCGGTGTAAACGATGGCCTTGATGCCGTACTTATTACACTGAGCTGAGCTTAGCAAAATAAATCTATTATTTATCACTATTCTTTCAATTAACAATTTTAAACAAAACAACAATGCAAGACACTCAGACATTTCCGCAGTTGTCTTTCTCCCTAAGTAATCCGGGGCAGGATAACACCATTTATGTAACTACAGACCCCACAGTAAACAAGTTGGTTTTCAGTATTAAAACCAATAAAGATAACACGGTTTTCAGTTCGGGTCAGTTGGTACCGCCTACAGACGCCCCAACGGCCACTGGTTCAATACTTTATCTGGACCTGAGTACTTTGCAGATTCCCGAAGCTGATTTTTGCAAAATTGTTTGTTCTGCTTCCGATTGGGACTACGCCCTTTATCCGAACAGCATTATTGGTCTGGTATCAACCAAAGATATTAGGCTGGATCAGGGTTCAGAAACGGTAGAAATCAAAATAGATAATCTGGTTTTGCCAACACCGCCTTCATCGCCCAACGTTAACTTATCAGTGTCTTATTACAGAGTAAGCCCTATTACTATTGGCAATATGGCGCAGCTATCGTTCTTTAAAGTGCTTTTACAGGCCGCCCCCGACGACAAAAAAGACCTGCACGATGCCATTGATTGCGTAATTACTACGCCAGCCATAATTGTTAACACCGTTCGCGATTATCCACAGGTAGATAACAACATTACATTTGCGTTTAAGCCGGGGTCTAATCCGGTAGTTGTAAAAGCAGGGCCACAAACTACTTTTACAGTTAGTTTCGTATATGCACCATCGGCACCAGGCTATGGCGCCCTTACTACGCCCCAATCGGCACGCGATAACATTGTAGTTGCGCAGGGCGAAAATGCCTCTGACTGGAGCATTACCCCCAATACAGATGCCCAGAACCCATGCTGGATTTTGCAGCCACCAGTTAATGCTGAAATTGTAGGTACAGGAGCCGGAGCCATAGTTTCTTTTTATATAACTGAAATTATGACCAGTTTTCAACCGGGTTCAACGCTCATGTATGTACAATATCAGAATGTACCTGGTTTTAACGATGGCTCTTACTACATGACACTCACCAAAATACCTCATGTAGTCATTAATAATCTGACAATAACACCCAATCCGTCGGTTATCAAAAATGGAGAAGCCAGTGTTACTATTTCGTGGAATGCAAAAGATTACCAGTCTTTAATGCTGATGCCGTTTTATCAGGATGTAACCAATAAAAACAGTTTTAAGGCAACCCTCAAAAAGTCTACCGTCATTACCTTGGTAGCTAATGGTGCGGCCACTACGGCCAATCAGGCAACAAAAACCACCACTGCCGATGTGCTGCCTGTCATCAACTCGTTTAAAGTTACTCCTAAAAATATCTATTACAACAATTACCCGCATGACACCAAGTTTTTTTGGGACGTAGATACCAATGATTCGGTACTGCTGGTAAATGATGTAACAGGAAGCAAAGAGAGTGTGCCAAAAACCAGTACGCAAATCAAAAGTATAACCACGCCGGGTATGTGGTCGTTGATTCCTCAGAATGAAGAAAACCCCTATACTTTGTTAAGAAATGTGCTTATTCAGTCATTCAAAGTAAACCCGCAGTCTGATTCGCTTTCATTCAAATCCAGCTCTGTGGTCGCTTCACCTTCTGCTGAGTTTCTTGCTGCATTAGATATTGACAATAAAAAAGTTCATTTTCTTAATTCACTCGATTATACTGAGAATGCAACCGCATTAAGCACTGATGGAACCCCTATCGATCAGGTTTTCGCTCACAGTGGTTCTTATCTCTTTGTATTGAATAACAAGGCTGGTGCTGTAAACATTATTAAAATATTGAGAGACCCATCAACCGGAAATTACTCGTTTTCAAAGTTGTCATCTATCAAAATAGCCGGAACCCCGGCACGAATTGCCATTTCTGGCGACGACAAATACATCTTTGTAACAACAGATCTTGAAGGTAAAGGCAATTTTATAGTAATTGAAAACAAAGGCACCGACCAGTTTTCAATAAAACAGACCATTGAAACTTATCAGTCGCCAATGGGTATTGCAGTAGACCCCTCAGGCACAAACGTGTATGTGGCTATCAAAGGCGACAACAGTATTTGCGTAATAGCTTACAGCACGGTAAATGACGCCTTTATGAATAGCCGGAGCATTAACAACCTGCCGCAGAACCCGGTTGATGTGGCAGTGGCCGACGAAAACGGCAAAACTCTGCTTGTTGCCTGTTATGCTACCAATCAGGTAATGGTTGTTGATTATGATGACGACGGCACCTCGCCCAGACAGTCTCTATCTGTAAACAACTCTCCAATAAGAATTGTAACTACAACAGACAGAGCCTATGCCTTTGTTATTAATTATTCATCAGGCAATGCCTCGCTTATCAGTTGCAGCAAAGGAACCGGAAGTTGCAGCGTAATTGATGCGTCTATCAAGACAGGTTCAAATCCGCTTGCTATTTCAATGGCTTATGATAACACAGCGGCTTACATTGCCAACTCAGATAAAAGTGTTACTACATTTAATCTGATAAACTATCAATTACGTAACACCCCGGTAGGTATAGGTAAACAACCAACCAATGTAATTGCTACCGCCGATGGCAAAAAACTGGTAGCATGGCATAATGTGCTTTTTAATAGCAATAAACCTGATTTTACAAAGGGTTTGTATATTTATGAAACCGCCTCAGGCGCAATATCTACACGCCTTGAAGACGACTCAATCGTTGATTGTGTGGTTTCTCCGGTTGCTTCAGTTGGCCTGATGTATGTAATTGAGAAGTCAAGTACAGAAATAAAAATCATGGAAACCGGAACCTTCAATGTAAAAGGTTCAATAACTATTCCTGCTGGTGAAGGTGATGTAAGCAGATATCCTGTTGAGTTGAGTATGTCTGCCGATGGTAAAAATCTTTATACAGTTGCTAAAGATTCAGCTGGCAATTACAGTTTTATTGCTTTTACCTGCAACGAAAAAAATGCGACGTACAATGTAAATACAGATGTATTTGTATTTAAAAATGTTTCAACATCAAATAGTGTTCTATTGCAGAACACACCTGATGGCACACACGCTTTTGTTCTCAGTTCTTTAGACAAGAAAATCTGGACATTGATACAAGATTCAAACCAGGTTTATCAATTGACAACTACCCAGATAAGCCTATCTATTCTTACAAAGACAATGGCTGTGTCGCCAGATAACAGTAAGCTATACGTGGTTATGCAGCAGAACATGAAAACCTCTATTGCAAGTGTAAATATTAGCGACCTTACGTCAATAGAAACCCAAATGCCATCTTCTTATGCAATACTAACCAATTTTCAGCAGGCGGTAGTTTCTCCTGATAGTACCCGGTTGTTTGTTACAGATGCAAATACGGCAGGTGTCCGAATTATCAGTACTACCACTTTACGTATTATCCAGACACTTACCTGGCAGCAAAATCTACAGTATCCTACCGGAATTGCCATTCTTCCAAATGGGTCATCTATTTACCTGACAGGATTCAATAGCAATAACCTGGCAGTAATAAATCAAATTAGCTAAAAAAGTTAATCAATCACCTTAAAATTACATAAACATGAGCTACGACGGATTTTTTATCAGAGACTATGTTGGCGAAACAATAGATGGCCCTAAAGGCACAAGCTGGACAAACTCGCCCGATATTATTTGCCCGGGTACCACGCCTCTGCAAGACCCCAGCGTTATTACCAATGCAGATTATTATAACAAAGGCTTGCCACAGCTTAACAATCAGACACCTTTAACCAACAATTGGGTATATGTAAGGGGTGTTAACCCGCAATCAGTTCCGCAAACCTCAACAGTATTTTTGTATTACGTTGATACATCCATTGTGCTTTGGCCTCAGAACTGGATGTCAACCGGAATAGTTTACGGCGGCAAACAGCAAAACTGGGTAACACTTAATGCGCCTGCTTCCACCGATAATCAGGGAATACAAGGAACAATTTCTCCCTTTGGCTGGACACCCCCGCGCAATAATACGCATTATTGTCTGGTTGCATGGGCTAATAATGGTGATGACCAACTTACACCCCCAGACCTGGGCAGTATTGGCAGTGTGCCAGATATGGCTAATTTTATACTGACACACCCGAATGTAGGTTGGAAAAACACCACAGAAGTAGATGCAACCGTACCTACCATTCAGGGTGTGGCTTCTATCATCGGGCCTTCTTCAGGTGGCGTATTAAGTATTGGTTTACAATGCGATAAACTGCCAACAGATGGCTACATTGAGTTCTCGGTACCTGGCCCGGATGCTGACAATACAATTATTCTTCCAAAAACAAAGATTCTCGCTTCAAACTACGCTCCAACATTTCAGGTTACCTATCCGTCTATGCCAGGTGGTTTTGTTACACAAATGAACTGGACATACTACCAGGGTGCCACACCTGCCCCGGCAGGGTCTAACGTTATACCTTTAGTTGCCACCTGGGGTTTAACATCCAGCTTTATAGATGAGGTGCGCCAAATTGCCCCCCAGCACCTGATAGATGTTCATCATTATGGCTCACCAGTAGAATTTCAAGCCAAGGGTAGAAATGTAGAAACAAAGATAAAAACTATTATGGTAATTGGCTCAGTGCCTTTCAAATTGACAAGGTAGGAAAACAAAAATAAATCGGTCTCAGGATTTTTGATTTTCAGAATGAAAGAGACCGGTTTTTAAAGATTGAAAGAGTAAACAGTAGTTTCAAATTTTATTCCATCTCTTTTGATGTGATTTACTCTTTTGCCGTGAATTTATTTATTAACTGATACTACATAAAACAATTTTATTATGAGTTACGACGGATTTTTTATCAGAGATTACGTAGGCGAAACCATTGACGGCTCTAAAGGCACCAGTTGGACCAATTCGCCTGATATTATTTGTTCAGGTCCTACTCCATTGGCAGACCCCAAAACTATCTTAAATGCAGATAATTACAACAAAGGACTCCCCATTGGCTATAGACAGTCACCTGAGATGAACAATTGGGTGTATGTACGTGGCGTCAATCCCCAAACAGTACCACAAAAAACAACTATTTATATGTATTATGCAGATAGTTCTGTTATGCTGTGGCCTCAGAACTGGAAATACCGTGAATTTATGTATGCAGGAGAATACCAGAACTGGGCATCTTTTGTGGCTCCGGCACGCACGGATAATCTGGGCTTACAGGGTACAATTCCTCCCTTTGGCTGGACACCCCCCACAAAATACAATTATTGTCTGGTTGCCTGGGCAAAAAATGGCCCGCAACAAAACATACCACCCGATTTGCATAGCATAGGAAAGGTATCTGATTTGGGTAAATTTATAATTTCAAACCCTAATATCGGATGGAAAAACACCATAGCCGTAGATGCAACCAAACCCACTCTTACAGGCACTGCACCAATTGATGGCCCACCTGAAGGTGGTATTTTAAACATTGGCCTTCAGTGCGACAAAATTCCGAAAGGTGGATATATTGAGTTTTTTGTTCCGGGGCCTAACGAGGACAATACCATCATTTTTCCGAAAACTAAAATTGAGGTTAACAATTATGCACCCACTGTTCAGGTGGAATATCCGGCAGTATCTGGTGGATATAAAACGCAATTGACCTGGAACTACTATGAAGGAACTACCCCGGCGTCGGATGGAGCCAATATTATTCCTTTTGCCGGTACATGGGGACTAACCACAGATTTTATTGACATCGTAAGAAAAACAGCGCCACAGTTTCTGGCAGATGTACATCATTATGGCACTCCGGTAGAATTCGCAAGAAATATAGGTCAGCTCAAAGTACCAATCAGAACGATGATGATTGTAGGCTCCATTCCATTCAGATTTACTCGCTGACACAATCAAAGCACTTAAGAGAAATCTTAACCGTAAGAATTTTCAATACAATTAACATTAACTAAAACTGTTGACTACAATGGCAATTACAACACAAAACTACTCCCCTGTTGTTACTCTGCTTCAAAACCAATTGAGTAACGACCCCACACTTACAAATTTGCTGAATGAATCGCTCAATTTGGCAAAGCAATCTGCACAGGCTAGTTTAAATACGTCTTTATTTAATGCCTTAAATACATTATACAAAAACAATGGCTGGCCAACCAATTCCGATGATTATCTGTCTTACCTAACTTACTTTGAACAGGTGCTTCCAAGCGAATCTACTGAACTACACGGCCCCTGGTCAAATCCTTTAGGTTACAGTCAGCAGATTTTCGACAGACTTTGTCAGTTTTACTGGCTAATTGACCAACCGCTACCAGATTATAACAAGAAGACATTGCAGAGTTACACCAATGACAGTTTTTCTTTTGCAGACTGGCTAGACAAATATGCCAATGAATGGGGTAGCTTCCTCAACACTTCTGCATCCTTAACTAATGCTACGCTGGCTTCGTTCTTAGCAGACCCTATGTACAATGCACAAGACTACATCAATGACAAACCTAACTGGGTATCTTTCAACACGTTTTTTTATCGGCAGCTAAACATCAATACCCTGAACGGTTCACCAATGAGGCCTGTTGCCAATCCGAATGACAATACCATTGTTACATCACCAGCTGATTGTACCTTCAAGGCTATCTATCAGATTGATGCAAACGGCAATGTGCTGGATACTAATGGTAACCCTACTACTTTCAGATTGAAACAAACCCACACCATTGGCAATGTAAGCGACCTGCTCGGACCAGAGGTAGTACAAATGTCCAAACAGTTTTACGGTGGCACATTTGTGCATTACTTCCTGAGCCCGTTTGATTACCACCGTTTCCATACGCCCGTAAGTGGTAAAGTAACCTACATTGCAGCACTGGCAGGAAATGTATATCTGGACGTACAGATTACCGGCGACCAATTTGATGCACCTGATAGTTCAACAGACGGTTATGAATTTACACAAGCCCGTGGCGTTGTGATTATTGATACCGGCGATGCCAGCATCGGCTCTGTAGCCACTATTCCCGTTGGTATGGCACAGGTTTCTTCAGTGCACATGTATAGTAATCTGTTAGGACAAACCGTTAACAAAGGAACAGAGTTCGGCTATTTTGCCTTTGGCGGGTCTGATATCATCATGCTTTTCGAAAAGCCGGTAGATCAGCTTAAATTTGTTGAAACTGTTGCCAATGCGCAAGTACCAGACAGTTACACCAATCCTGCAGGTTTCCACTTCAAGTACGGTGAGCCCTCAGTGATATTGATATAATTCAAACAAATGAAATTGAGGATGTTACGGTCATCTTATAACTGTTTACATCCTCATATCTGCATTGGTTGTATTTCTATTTATATCAGGCTAATAGAAAATAGTCTTCATAAATTGTAATACATATTTATGTATAGATAGTGTCAAGTTTGGTTATTGATAAAAAAACCTTCAAAATTATGGTTTTGAAGGTTTTTTATTACACAGTTGTGCCAACTTACCAGGGGCAACTGGCAGGTTCAGGAAAATACTCTTCGCTGATGAATTTTGCCGTTGGGCCATCCGCACCAATCAGTGCATATTTGGCAATGCGCTGCCCTGCTTCCTGTGGTGTGCTGGTTCCTTGATGCCCTGTGAAATCTGTTTGTGTCCAACCCGGGCAAACAGCGTTTACTTTAAAAGGTGTATCACGAAGTTCATAAGCCAACTGCAAGGTGTACATATTGAGTGCCGTTTTTGATGACTGATATACAGCATATCTTTTCGCGTTATTCGCATTTCCAATATCTTCCGCTATTGAAAGCGAAGCCATAGCCGTACTTACGTTTACAATCCGGGGTTCGGGAGATTTTTTCAAAAGATCGATAAATGCACCTGTCACTCTTACCACGCCAAATACGTTGGTATCATAAACTCTTTGAAATTCTTCCGCTTTAGAACCAATAGCCGACTGCTCCCACTCGCCTGAAATACCCGCGTTGTTCACCAATACATCCAAAGCGACTGTTCTTTCTCCAATTGTTTTCCGGGCGGTATCAACAGATGATTGATTGGTGACATCAAGTTGAACGGCTGAAACATTTTTGAGCCCTTCGGCTATTAGCTTTTCTGCCGCTGCCAATCCGTTTTCTATTTTCCGGCTTCCTAAATAAACGAAAAATCCTTTTTGGGCCAGTATTCTGGCTACTTCAAAGCCAATGCCTTTGTTGGCTCCAGTTACTAATGCATACTTCATTTTGTTTTCTTTTTTGTTGATGCACAAAGGTAGTCGGCAAAAAAACGGATAATGGGGACAAATCTTCTTAATTGTGGGACAAATCCTGCCGCTCAGCAAGATAACGGCTCACACTCTTGCCCGTACTCTTTTTGAAGAGGCGTGAGAAGTAACGAGGGTCGCTAAACCCCAGCTCATAGGCCAGTTCTTTTACTGAGGTTTGGGTGTATTGCAGCTTGCGCTGTGCCTCAAGCATCAGGCGGTTGGTTATCCACTCTTTAGGAGAAACGCCTCCGTATTCTTTTACTATACTGTATAGTGTACCTGAAGTTAAAGCAAGTTTGTCGGCAATGCCTTGTACATCATGTTGTTCAGTCAGTCGGGTTTCTACTGCCAGTTTAAAGGCTATGTATTTGGCAAGTTTTGTGCCGGCAATGAGTTCTTCACTTTGGTATTGCTCAAAGTAAGCAGTGTTAAATTCTGTTAGCAGCGTATGCAAATGCGCCAGAATAACCTCTGCTTTTCTTTGTCGGCCTGGTGAATGTAATAGCTGAAACAAACCTGCCAGTAGGTTTTTTACACGCAATTGGGTAGCAGTATCAAACGAAATAGTATGAACATTGTGTGGATTAACCATAAACGGGTAAGTACCAGGCAGTAGCGAGAGCGTTTGCTCATCAAAAGAAAGCGCATACTGCCGCATATTAATATCATAAGGCACTTTGGTGAAAATCTGATTAGGCAGCCCGAAAGCCATTTCACCGTCATTAATCGTAAATTCGTTTAAATCAGTCTTGAAAGTCGCTGAGCCCTTCTCCATATACTGAAAATAGTAAAAAGAAAGCCGGTGAGGTTGGCGTAAAATATGCATTACGTCATCTGGCAAAGGAATAGCGCAGTTCTCGTTCAAGGCAATGGTCAATTTATCATGATGCCTGATTTTATCCAATAATCCGGTAGTTTCTTTCATTTTGTTTGTTTTTGAGGCGTTCAATTGTAGCAACAAAAAACATCAGCAAAAGATTTTTACACCTGTTGCTTAACCAAAAAAAGGCTGTTCGCCTATGCCATCTGGTTGATGTATTCATAAGAAAGTAATTTAGAAATTTGGGATTCTTATTTTATTAATCAACACCGGCGGGCAAAAAAAAGAGACTTCCTTTTCAGAAGTCCCTTTTCATTTCTAAAACCAGCCACTAAATAGTTTGCAAAATAACCTCGCTTAATTCTTCCTGTACATCCACTCCCTTATTGGCATTATACCAGGTATGAATCCTGACTGTCAGCTCCTGAAAAGGTAATTTTTCTTCTGATGCCTTTGCGTAAATTACCTGGCATTCTTTTGGGCGTGGCCCCCAGGTTGCCAGGTCATTACCGTTTTGGTCTCTGATTACCAGCTTCGGAATTGATTTCGTACCATTGGTTAAATAATTATCTATACTATGCGGAGCAGAATCCAGCAATTCAATGCTAACCGATATCAATGGGTTGGCTTGGGCAGCCATAATTATAAACGGTACATTATGGGCTGCATCGCCACACCAGGGCTCAGTAATCAAAAGCCATTGCTGTGGTTTATCAATTTTTTTAATGGTTTCTAAAAATTGGGGCGACAAGGTCTGGGTTTTAAACCATCTCGACATCCGCGCCCAATTCAATTTGGTATATTCGTAGTAATCTGGTTTGTTGTAAGGCGCTGCCTGGTCTTGTTCCTCTTTGTTTACGATGCTCTCAAAATAAGAACTATATGCACTGAAATCCATGTTTATAATTTACGTTCGGTTATCAAGGCAAAATTAAGTTTAATTTAAGTGTTGACGACTATCATTTCCACCCAGGGAACTAGTTTCCTTTAGGAAAGTGATTAGATTTGCATTTTTAATAATATATTTCAGTGTTAACAAAAATGAAAAAAAGAGCAACAGTAAATACCTCTCAACTTTGCAGAAAAAGAATTTCTACCATTAAGAGCCTGTTTAAATTTTATTCAATAAATGTTTTATAGCAGAAACTTTAACTATTTCTTCTGCCGTTTCCATAAGCAATTCATAATTTCTGCATA